>CAZXRB010000045.1:0-28756 GCA_964642845.1 uncultured Nitrospira sp. | reverse complement strand
ACTTGACCAGCCCCCCGCTCAATTTCTCGCTCGTCTCCTCGACCGGCCGCATCAGTACGGTCGACCATCTCGGGATCGAGGTGGAATCCGCCGCCGAGGTGGCCGCCTGGAAGACGCGCCTCCAAACGGCGGGGATCCTGGATCGCGTCGAAGAAAACGTCGCCTGTTGCTTTGCCCGCCAGGACAAGGTCTGGTTCTCCGATCCGGACGGCAATGCGTGGGAGATCTTCACGGTCCACGAGCAGCTGGCCGTCGACGGGCCGCTGACGAAGACCGGCTGCTGCGTGCCAGCGGGCGACGGACGGGGCGCCAAGACGTGCCAAGCCGGCGCATGAGGCTCGGCTCGTCCGGCTGCGCCGAACCCGGCGCAGCCGGACGTTGCATCGAGACATGGCCGGGCGTAACGTAGCGATCCGACGGAGGGATGATGGACGAACGCGTAGACGACATCTGGCAGCAGGTCCACGAAGGCCTGCGGGGCTTCATCGCTAAGCGGGTGGGGAACGAGGCGGAGACGGACGACATTCTGCAAGAAGTCTTCGTGCGCGTGCATCGGCACCTCGATCAGATCAAGGAGCCGGAACGGCTGATCCCCTGGGTGTTCCAAATCACGCGGCACGTCATCGTCGATTACTATCGTTCGCCGGGCCGGCAGCGCGAATTGCCCGTCGGCTTGGCGGACGAGTTGGAAGTGGAAGCTCCGGAGTCCACGGCCGATATGGATTCAACGGCCAAGACGGAACTGTCCGGTTGCCTCCGCTCAATGATCGAGCGGCTGTCGGAGGAGTACCGCCAGGCGATCAGCCTGGTGGAGCTGGAAGGCCTCACCAATCAGCAGGCGGCGGAGCGGTTGGGGCTGTCGGTGCCCGGCATGAAGTCGCGCGTGCAGCGGGGACGCAAACAACTCCGAAAACTGCTCGAAGACTGCTGCGCCATCGAGCTCGACGGCCGCAAAGGCGTCATGGACTTCGAACACCGCCGCCCGGACGCGCCGTCGTGCTAGGCACATCGAAAAATCACAGACTCAATGCTATGGCACGGGCAGCCGGCTTGCCGTGAGTGATTCCCTGGGATAGACCAGGCGTATGCGAAACGGAAATGTATTCCCGATCCGTGCTTTACCACATTCGCCGCGTGGACAAGTGAAGGTGTTCTTGGCTAGGCTACGCTTGACAAAACCCTCGGAGCAGGCAAATGAGCGAGGAACGTATCACTGAAGCACTGCCGGGGCTGAGAGAGATCGCTCAGCGCTTCAGGATTCGCGTGATCTTCCAGTTCGGATCAACGGTTACGGGAACAACCCACGATCGTAGCGATCTGGACCTGGCAATCAAGCTCAACACCCTCGACGTGTCGTTTCAGACCGTTCTGGAGATGCAAGAGGCATTGCAGACGTGCTTTCCTGGACGCGAGATTGACCTGGCGATCCTCAACCACGCCGACCCGCTCTTCCTGAAGAAAATCTTTGAATCTTACCGTTTTTTGCTCTTCGGGGCGCCCCAAGACCTCGCCCATCTGCGCCTCTACGCCTTCAAAGCCTACCAAGACTTTCGGCCCTACTTGGAATTGGAGCGCCGGCATGTCGCCGCGCGAGTGGCGGCGCTGGTCGGGGAGCCCTACGGCCCATGATCCACCGCCAACTCGTCACCAGAAAGATGAGCCTCATCCTTGAGGACGTGGCCGCGATGACCTGGTTGTCCAAACTGTCTCGCGAGCAGTACTCGGAGGACTCCGTCAACGAGGCCTTGGCCGAGCGGTATCTTGAACGGGTTATCGGCCGCATAATCGTTGCCGATCGCGGTTCGCCAGATTCCCGTCTACCTAGACCACATCCAGCGCTTCGTTGAGAAATTGCCGAAGGGATGATGAAACCCTCGGCATGTCTCTTTTTCCCGCGGCAAAGGTCGAGCGCCAGCACATCTGCCGCTCAACCTCTTCTCAAGTGAGCCGAAAAGACTCCCGGTACATTTCTGGTCTTCGCGCAGCATGGCGTGCACCTGCGCTTTATTCAGCCCGGAAAGCCGGTGCAAAATGCGTTTATCGAGAGCTTCAACGGCAAGTTTCGGGATGAATGTCTCAACGAGCACTGGTTTGTGACCCTGCAGGAAGCTCAGCTTGTGATTGAAAGGTGGCGGCGGGAATACAACGAAGAACGGACGCACAGCGCGATTGGGGATGTGACACCCCAGGAGTTCCTTACTCACTATCAAACCAGGGCCCAGCTGACGCAGGAGGTAGCTTCCTCAGCTTTGGTGTAATAACCGGGGGAAGGTCAGAGGTTCGCGTTGGTTCATACTCCTAATGAGTTTAGGAAACAATGCTACAAAGGTGTTATCCGAGAAGTAGCCTGCTAGAGTAGGCCCCAAATGTGGTGAAAGGAATATAGGTAAAGAGAAGGAAAAGCTCATGCCGCCACGAACTTCAGCGCCGCGCCGTTGATGCAGTAGCGGAGGCCGGTGGGGGTGGTCCGTCGTTGAAGACGTGGCCTTGGTGGCCTTCGCAGCGGGCACAGTGAACTTCGGTGCGGGTTTCGATCACTTTCGGATCAATCGGTTGCCAGAAGCTAGGCCAGCCGGTGCCGCTGTCGACTTTGTGTTCGGAGGAGAAGAGGATAGATCAGATGCCGGCCGTAAACGAAAGCCGGGGTCAGGATTAGCCGATGTCGCTGGTAACACGATTGGGAAACGATACTTCTAGCACCACACACCCGACGTCGGTTTTAAACGGCCCATGAACCTCGCCTGGAGGTCGGCTTGCGTAGTGGCCTGCTTCCAGCCACATATCGAACGCACGGTCATAAAGACGACCACTGACAATGAACACCTCCTCTGGATAAGAATGACTCTTTCCTCCGAAAGAAGATGTATCCGTCCCGGGAAGAAATCGTGTCAGTCTGGTGTACTCTCCGGTAACTGGATCGACACTCAGCGTCAATTCCTCCGCGACTCCTTCCAATCCTTTGATTGGAGCCCACCGTTCCTGGTTTTCAGGATTTAGCGGATTCCAGTAAGTGACGGTTGATTTACCCACGTGTTCCTCCCGCGTCGCTCTTCTGTATTGCGCCCATGCCCTCTAAGGCGTCAAATGGGCCCCGCGCCGAGGTGACATGATCGCACGGATTGTTAGGCTGGACGCATCCATTTGACTGTTAGCCCGCTCCTTCCCCATGGAGATTGCCACCTGGCCACAAGCAACCGGCCCAACCACGTGAGCTTGCGTTTGTGGGGTAGATGGACCAGTTGGCCTGATAGAAAAAGGGCGCTCACGCCGGCACAAATTTCAACGCCGCGCCGTTGATGCAGTAGCGGAGGCCGGTGGGGGGAGGGCCGTCTTTGAAGACGTGACCTTGGTGGCCTTCGCAGCGGGCGCAGTGGACTTCGGTGCGCGGCACGAAGAGCTTGAAATCCGTGCGGGTCTCGATCACTTTGGGATCAATCGGCTGCCAGAAGCTGGGCCAGCCGGTGCCGCTGTCGAACTTGTGCTCGGACGAAAAGAGCGGCAGGTCGCAGCCGGCGCAATGATAGATGCCGGCTTGATGGTTCTCGTGCAGAGGGTTGGTGAAGGCCCGCTCGGTGTCTTCATGGCGCAGCACGCGATAGGCGGCGGGCGAAAGAATCTTCTTCCATTCCTCGTCGCTCTTCACGACCTTGACGATCGGGCCGATGTCGATTTTTGCCGCCATGGCATCCTCCGGGCGAGATGAGACTTCGATGAGTCGCGGGTCTGCGACTATCCTTACATAGGAAAAGACAGAGGGGCAAGGTGGGGAGGGCCCCCGGAGTTGGACTCCGGGGGCCTGTCATTACCGTTCAGCAACCGCCGCCAGCGGCTCCGGGCGATCCGATGGACTGTCCTGATTGAACGCGGCGGGCAGAACCTCTTCGATCCGCTCCACCGGGATGAAAGTCAGGTCCTCCCGAACCTCCACCGGCACATCCTTCAAGTCCTTCATGTTGGCCTTGGGCAGGATGATCCGCTTGATGCCTGCCCGATGCGCGGCCAGCACCTTTTCCTTGATGCCGCCCACCGGCAGCACGAGCCCGCTCAGGCTGATCTCGCCCGTCATCGCCGTATCGCTGCGCACCACCTTGCCGACGTAGGCGGAGGCCAGCGCCGTCGCCATCGTGATGCCGGCGGACGGGCCGTCTTTGGGAATCGCGCCGGACGGCACGTGGATATGTACGCCGTTCCGCTTGAACCGCGAGATATCCAACCCCATGCTCTCGGCATGGGCCCACAGATAGCTGCGCGCGGCACGGGCGGATTCCTGCATCACGTCGCCCAGTTGGCCGGTCAGCGTCAAATCGTGGCCGCCCGGTAGGAGCGTGGTTTCCACATAGAGCACGTCGCCGCCGGTCGGCGTCCAGGCCAAGCCGGTCGCCACGCCGGGAGGCAATTCTTTTCGCGCCTCCTCCGGCATGAAGCGCTCGGACCCGAGCCACTCGGCCAGCATGTCGCGCGTGATCGTCACCGGCTCGCGCTCCTTGCCTTCCGGCAAGTCGGCAAAGGCCAGCGCGACTTTCCTGGTCAATCGCCCCAGCATCTGCTCCAACTGACGGACCCCCGCCTCTCTGGTGTAGCGGGTGATGACCGTCTCCAATACCTCGTCGGTGAGGACGGCTTGATGCGGCTCCAATCCCGCTTCCTTGAGCCGTCGCGGCCAGAGGTAGCGCCGGGCAATCTCCGCCTTCTCCCGCTCACTGTACCCTTGCAGCCGGATGACTTCCATCCTGTCCAGCAAGGGCTGGCTGATCGTATCCAGCGTGTTCGCCGTCGTGATGAAGAACACCTTCGACAGATCGAACGGGAGATCCAAATAATGGTCGCGGAACGTGTGGTTCTGCGCCGGGTCCAAGATCTCCAGCAAGGCGGCCGCCGGGTCTCCCCGGAAATCGCGCCCCATCTTATCCACCTCGTCCAGCATCAAGACCGGATTGTTCACCCCGGCCCGGCGGATGGCCTGGATGATGCGGCCCGGCAACGCGCCGACGTAGGTGCGGCGATGGCCGCGCAGCTCCGCTTCATCGTGCACGCCGCCCAAGCTGAACCGCTCGAAGGTCCGTCCCATCGCGCGGGCGATCGACTGGCCGAGGCTCGTCTTGCCCACGCCCGGAGGGCCGACCAGGCAGAGGATCGGCGCCTTCGCGGTCGGGTTGAGCTTCAGCACCGCCAGGTGCTCGACGATCCGCGCCTCCACGTCCTTGATGCCGTAGTGATCTTCTTCCAGCACCTGCCGCACGCGCGACAGGTCGAGATGTTCCTCCGACGCTTTCTTCCACGGCAATTCCAGAACCAATTCGAGATAGGTCCGCAGCACCTGATAGTCCGGCGACGAGGGCGGCACCTTGCCCAGGCGCGTCACTTCGCGCTCGACTTCCTTGCGGATATGATCCGGCAAGTCGGCGTCCTGGATCTGCTTTTTCAGATGGGCGATTTCGTTCTCCTCCCCCTCGCCTTCGCCCAACTCCTGCTGAATAGCCTTGAGCTGCTCGCGCAGGATGTACTCGCGCTGATTCTTCCCGATCTTGGCCTGCGTTTCGCTGGCGATCTTGTCGCGGATCTTGAGGATCTGGATCTCCTTTAACAAGGCCGCGTAGAGATCGCGCAGCAAATCCGCGGTCGAGGAGCTCTCGAGCAGCTTCTGCTCTTCCGCGACGGTCAAGTTCACGAGCGAGGCGATCCGATAGGCCAGCGTGACCGGATCTTCTTCGTTGCTGAACGCGACACTGGCTTCCTGAATACCGGGCGACTGAATCAGGCGCGGCAACTCGGTCACCAACTCCTGGATGGCCCGGTGCAACGCCTGCACTTCCGTACCGGTGTCCGAGGGTCGCTCGAGCACGCGGACGCGGGCGATCGCATAGGGGCTGTGCTGCTCTTCTTTCAACAGCACGACGCGTTCCAGCCCCTGCACGACGGCCTGAATCGCGCCTTCGGATGTTTGCCCGATCTGTTTGATGATCGCCTTGGTGCCGATGGTGTAGAGATCCTCCAGCCCAGGCACCTCCACCAGCGGGTCCCGCTGCGCCACCACGACGATCATTTTTTCTTCCGTCTTCAAGGCCGCATGAACCGCAGCCATGGATCGCTCGCGGCCGATGGTCAACGGCATCATGACCCCGGGAAACAGGACGGCACGTTTTATCGGCAGGATGGGAAGTGTCAGCACTCTCGCTTCATTCTCCATGTGAGATCGTCCCTTCTGTCAGGCAGTGAACCCCCACCTCAAGACGGCGGCATGAACCAGAGATAGGCCTGCCAGCAGGTAAGTCAAGCCCGATGGGTAAGAGCGATGTTTGGGGCTAGGACGCCGGGAGGTCGGCGGCCCTTTTCCGCCGCATGCTGCCCGCGACGATGGGGAAGAGAAACAGCCGGCACTCCAGCCCGCCGTTGAAGAGCGGAATGCGGCGGCTTGGCGCCAGTCCGATCAACGTCGGCAGACGCAACTCCCCACTGAAGAGACCAACCGTCCACCCGACGCACCGATGTTTCATCCATTTTCCCAGCCGGGGGTAGAACTCTTCAAGCTCCTGCCCGTCCAGGCGCACGCCATAAGGTGGATTGGTAACGATGAAGCCCTGATCGGCCGGCGGTTCGACGTTGAAGAGGTCTCGCTGTGAGAGCGTGATGTCCTCTTGGAGGCCGGCCTGGCACACTTGCACACGTGCTGCTTCGATCGCGCGCGCATTCCGATCCGAGGCCCAGATGGGGGCAGGGCATCGGGACACCTGTTTGGCGACGGATGCCGCGCGCACCTGCTTCCAGAGGGCTGGCTGGAAGCTCGACAACCTCTCGAAGGCAAAGGTCCGGCCGAGCCCCGGAGCGATGCGCCGTGCAATCAAGCCGGCCTCGATCGCGATCGTCCCGCTGCCGCACAGGGGATCGAAGAACGGCTGTGTGCCGTCCCAGCCGGACAGGCGCAACAGGCCGGCTGCCAGGTTCTCACGGAGCGGAGCCTCCACGGAGGAGCGGCGAAACCCTCGTTTGAACAGCGCCTCGCCCGACGTGTCCAGATAGAGCGTCAGGCGGTGCTCGTCGAGAAAGGCGTCAATCCGGACGTCGGGCCGTCTCGTGTCGACGCTCGGCCGTATGCCGGCCGTTTTCATGAACCGGTCGCAGATGGCATCCTTGATCCGGAGCGTGACGAAATCCAGACTCTTGAGGGGACAGCGCCGCGCGCTGACCTTCACTTTAATCGTGCGGGAGGGCGGAAACCACGTGGGCCAAGGCTGATGGTAAGCGGCCTCGTAGACGTCCTGCTCGGATCGATATGGAGCCTGGCCGACTTCAACCAGCACACGGCTGGCGATGCGGCTTTCCAGATTGACTTGATAGATGGTCTCCAGCGACCCGGCGAACGAAACGCCTCCTTCGGTGGCGCTCGGCCCCGGGATGCCCAGCTCTTCGAGCTCCCGGCTCAGCACCGGTTCCAGACCGCGCGGGCAGGGTGCAAAGCACCGGTGCTTTGTGCTATCCATCCAGATCATCCCATTCCGTGTCGATCATGAACTTCTGCAGCCACTGCGGCGCCAAGGTCACCCGAAAAATTCCTGCCGGCGACAACTTGCCGCGCCATGTCTGCGTTCAGTGCGAGGTCATTCATTACCATAACCCGAAGATCGTCGCCGGCTGCATTCCCGAATGGGAAGATCAAATCCTCCTGTGCCGGCGCGCGATCGAGCCGCGCCTGGGGCTCTGGACCTTTCCAGCCGGCTTCATGGAGATCGGCGAAAGCACCGAGGAGGCGGCCGTGCGCGAAACGAAGGAAGAAGCGGAAGCCGACGTGGCCATCACAGGACTCTATGCCGTGCTCAGCCTCCCGCATATCGGCCAGGTCTATCTCGTCTTTCGCGGCCGCATGGCGGCGCCGATCTACAAAGCCGGCGCGGAGAGCTTGGAAGTCCGCCTCTTCTCTTTGTCCGACATTCCCTGGGACGAAATCGCTTTTCCCGTGGTGAAAGAGGCGCTTGCGCGCTACGTCCGCGACGCTGGCCGGGGGACATTCCAACTACATCTCGACAGTCTCACCGATCGATTCTAGAGCCGCTCTTAGCTTTTACCCATTTGTCAGCACGAGTTCGCGCTCGCTTCTGACCCTCTCCCTCGATGGGAGAGGGGTAGGGTGAGGGTGATGCGGGTCGCCCCGGCTACAGATCCGTCTTCTGCAGAATGCGGTGGATGTCGACGATGTGGTCCGAGCGATCGATGGAGTAGAGGATGCGCCAGTCACCCACGGCGTATTTGCTCAGCGTCGGCAAGTCGGCCGCGAGGGGCTCGTGGCGGAGATTGTCGACATTCGAAGCGAGCCACTTGGTCTTGTCGAACAGACGCTGTGCCATCGCCTTGTCTGTCTGGGCCAAGTCGTCCTGCACCGCCGGCCGAAATGCGAGCCGATACCAGGCCATCGGCGCCTCACCAGCGAAGTCCCAACCGCTCGGCGACCTCTTCGCCGGACAGGCGCTCGCCGCTGAGGAGTGACGCTTTCAGGCGCGCCCGCAGATCTTCGTTGAGCGGCCGTCCGAGCTCGGGGTCCCCCAAGAGCTCGCGGAGTCGGTCATCGACGAGACCGCGCACCAATTCTTTCAGTTGATCCGGAGTGAGGTCGGCCAGTTCCATGCGCGACAGGATACGAAGGCCATGGAGGGGAATGCAACCGGACGCGTGACGGCTACGCGCGACCGGCCTGGGCGCTGAGCTGGTCTACCACGCGATTGAGCCGCTCTTGTTGGGGAGGGGCGACGGACAAGAACTCGACGCCGATGCCATGGGAGCCGGTCCACCGCACAGCCGCCTTGGCGACCATGATCGGCGTGGCTTCGCCTGGGATCTGCACATGCAGCTCCAGCTGCATGCCGGTGAACGGCCTGATGATGCTTTCGACCCGGCAGCCTTTGATGGACAGGTCCCGCAGCGACCCGGGATAGCGCAGCCGATCCTGCTGGATCAATGTGCTCGGCATGTTGACGGGGAAGCGCGGAAACTTGCGAACGACCATGATGCACCTTGGGAAAAGCCGGACGGGCTGTCACTTGTGCAGGCTAGTGGGAGGCGGAATTCTTGTCAACACAAAGGAACTTCTGCGCAGCCTCGGTCGTCATCATTCACCAGCGATGTCTCCAACGACCATAAAAGCGCGGCCCCCAATAGGGTCCGGCCCAGTAGGGCGGTCCATAGGCCCAAGGGCGGCCGAAATAGATGCCGAACCCCACCGGAGGATAGGGCTGGGCATACCAGAAAGGATACGGCGCGGGAACGACCAGCGTGCTCGTGCTTGAGCGATCCGGCAGTTGGCGCTGCACGTCGGCCGTCGCGGCTGCCTGGCGATCGACTTTGTCCTTGAGCTCTTTGACGGCTCCTTGCTGCGAGCGCAGCTCGGCTTCCAGGCGGGCGATGGTCTCCCGCTGCTGCTCGATGAAGGCATTCATGCACCGGGTCTGCGCAGCTCCTTCATAGTTGGAACATTCCCACGGCACGTCTGTATTGGCATAGGCCTGGAGCGCGGCGAGGGACCAAATAACAAGGCTGGTAACTGGGATCGACGACAGGACCACGCGGACAGAGGGACGCGCGCGCGACATGGCTGGATGTTCCATGGCATCCTCCCCGTACCTATACGCTACTACGGAAACCGGCGTTTGAACAGACCGCGTCTTCTATGTAGAGAAAACGTCTGCTGGTGCTGCCGGTTTACCCGATGTTTGATTTTGTCCGAGGGGACTCCTACAATGCCGCGCGTCACAGGATCCCTTCTATGCCAGGCAAGGCTCGCCCGCAGACCATCCGCCGAAGAAAAGCCGGTCGGCGTGTCGCATTGACTCCCTCCGTCAAGCGGCGCTTTCAGCTGCGCCTGCTCAAATGGTACAAGGAGCACGGCCGCGATCTCCCCTGGCGCAAGACCAGCGATCCCTACCACATTCTCGTCTCCGAAGTGATGCTCCAACAGACCCAGGTGGATCGCGTGATCCCGAAGTACCACGAATTCCTGGAGCGCTATCCCAGCTTGGAACACCTGGCCGGCGCGCCGGTCACCGAGGTGAAAAAAACCTGGTACCCCCTGGGCTATAACATCAGGCCGGAACGCCTGCACAGCATCGCGCGGGAGACCGTGGCCCGCTATGGCGGGAGACTGCCCAAGGCGCCCGATGAACTGCTGTCCTTCAAAGGCATCGGCCGGTACACGGCCGGGGCCATCCGCTCATTTGCGTTCAACGAGGATGCACCGATCCTGGACACGAACGTCAGCCGGGTCCTGCACCGTGTGTTCATCGGTACGGGCGATCCCAAGAGCCAGCGGGCCAGGTTGTGGGAACTGTCCGAAGCGTTGATTCCGCGAGGGCGCGGCTACGATTTCAATCAGGCGATCATGGATTTCGGCGCGCTTCTCTGTACCGCGCGCGATCCATACTGTCTCCTCTGTCCGATGAAATCGTTCTGCAAGGCCTATCCCTTTGAGCCGAAACAACACGGCAACGCCGCCGGATAAGGTATGCCGGTCATCGAAGTCGCGGCCGGGCTCATCCATCGTAAAGGGCGCTATTTAATCGCCCGCCGCAAGCCTGGCCTGCATCTCGGCGGCTACTGGGAGTTCCCGGGAGGGAAGCGAGAGCCGGGAGAGTCGCTGGAAGACTGCCTGCGCCGGGAGCTGTTCGAGGAGTTGCGCATCCGCGTGGAGGCTCCCGTGCCCTTCCAGGTGGTGCGGCACGAGTATCCGGAAAAGACGGTGGAACTCCATTTTTTTCGCTGTGCGCTCGACGACAGCGACGCCGTGCCGGAGGACGGCGCCGAGATCCGGTGGGTGCTGCCCGAGGAATTGGATCGGTTCACATTTCCGCCGGCTGATCACGCGGTGATCACGGCGTTGCAAAGGATGCCGTCATGAAAGTCGTCCTCGACATCGAAACGATTCAAGCGCCCCGTCCGGAATGGGCGCGGCTCATGGGCAAGCTGCCCGTGACGGCAGAACAGCCGCCCACGGACGAGGACTTGGACCTGTTCACGGCAGGCGCCGCCGAAGAGCAGCGGCAGGCGGAGGATGAGCTGTATGCAAAGTCCGCCTTCGACGGCACCTTCAGCCGGATCGTCTGCATCGGTCTGCTGGAATTCTCGGATCAGATGGAAGCGCGCAGCGCCATCGCCTGGTACGGTGACAACGAGCGCGAATTGCTCCGCCAGTTCTGGGCCAGGCTCGCGCAGGATCGGCCGACCCTGTTCATCACGCACAACGGCCTGGGGTTCGACCTGCCGTTCATCAAGAAACGGTCCATCATCCATCAAGTGAAACCGAGCCTCGACATCAACTTGGCCAAATTCAGGACGGAACCGGTCTATGACACGATGGCTGTGTGGAGCAATTGGGACCAGCGAGGCTGGGTGAAACTCGACGTGCTGGCGCGGGCGCTCCAGGTCGAGACCAAGTCGGGAAGCGGCGAACAGGTGGCGGCCATGTGGGAGAAAGGCGAGGGGACGGAACTGGCGCAATACTGTTTACAAGATACCTATGTGACGTACGCCTGCTATTGCCGCATGACGTTCCGGCCGCCGCTGTCCAAAGAAGTGGTCTTGCTGCAGCCGGAACTGGTCAACATCGGATAGCAGACCTTCAGCGGACCGGACGGGCCTCGGCCGTTCGCTTCTTTGTCGAGGGTTGGGAAGAGACTCTGCTCGCTCTCATCGCTTTCAATTCGTCGGTCCGTTCACGCAGCTCCTGCTTCATCCACTCCACTTCTTTGCGGAGCATCTTGATTTCCGACTCCTTGAGGGCATTGGTTTCGCGAGCCTGACGCAGCTCGTCCATCTTCTTGGCCAGCAGCTCGTCGTTCGTCATGTCGGCCGAGCTGGACTCGGCAACGCTCGCACTCATGGGTGCCGCCGTCCGGACCGGGGCGAGCTGCTCCTGCTTCATGGCCGCCTTGGTCGCCGGCTGTGACGCCGGAGCAGGAGCCACGGTCACTCTGGCGGCTGCCGCAAGAGGAGCGCTGGCGATACCGGAAATTTTTGCCACGGCCTGATAATCGATGGCCAACGATACGGCGCCCGGCGATCCGGCCGAGGCGTACGCAGGCGCTTTCTCGATGCGCGCGGCGGAGGCCGGCATAAAGGCGGAAGCCTTTTTCCCCGACGTGACGGTGAAATAGATCACAGGCCCCTGGACATAGAGGGTGCCCGCCGTGGGTTCAGAGCCTGACCCTGCCGATGGAGATACCGTGAAACCGACGATTTGTTCCGGTTTCGCCTGTGATAACGCTTGGGCTAGCAGGGGAGCGAGGAATTCGGCATCCTCATCGCTGAACGTGCGCATCGGCTTGCTGCCACTGGCGGGCATTTTGGCGGATCCGTTCGCCGCCTCCTCGGCGGTGACGCCCTTCACGATCTTGAGCATCGTGGCTTGATCGATGATCGCCGGATGGCTGGCTTCGAACGACCAGTCGGCCACTTCCTGCAGCTGCACAGAACCCTTGGCGCTCTTATGAATCTTCAGTCCTGTGGAACACCCTGCCATGACCAGGGAGACGGTAAGGAACGTGCCGATACAGAAGGCGGCGTGGTCACGAAAAGGGCGGTGCATATCGGTTCTCCTTTGTGGAGGTGTGTGAGAGTCGGTGTGAGAGGAGAGAGTGTTACCAGATGCCGAGCCCCATGAGCACCATGCCCATCGCCAGCCATCCGAGCACACCCACAGAGATGATGGTTTCGAGCGTCATTCGTGGCTCCGTTGTATTGGGATCGGACTGAGGTTGGGATTCGACGCGGTCCATCTGCGGTTCTCGTTTCCTGTTATGACGTTCTGGCCGAAAAATCAAAGCAAAGTCCGTGCCTTTTGGAACAGTCAGAATCCTCGATGGATATCTGGTAGTGGGACTCAACGCACCGAGTTCTGATAAAGCAGTGTGTCTGGTGTCCTCCTAAGCAATATCCTCGTAAGTAGTGAGAACTTCAGCGTCTTTTTTGACAGATGCGGCAGAGAGTTTTCGCGCCGGCCAGTCGGGCCTGTCGGATACCGGATGATTGAGTGATGATTCAGGAGCGGAGGAAGGAAAAAATTGATGGCGGAGGCGTCAGAAAATGTTCAGCCTGCAGGCTGGCGCGTGCAGTTTTGTTCTGGATGCGGATGGGAAGTTGGAAGGTGAGCCGGTCACCCACCGTAGAGAGTGGCGGCAGACGCGTCGACGATTTTCTTCGTGATGAGCGTTCCGGGAACGAACGGTTCTGAGCCCTTGTCCCACACGACCGTGATGCCCCCGTCGGTCTTCCCCATCCCTTGGCTCGGCGAGCGCGTTGCATCGCCCTCCACCAAGACGCTGACCTCCCGGCCGATAAACTCCCGATGATAGGTGAGAGTGATCTTCCGTTGGAGTTCCACCAACTGGGAGACTCTCGAGCCCTTGATCTTGTCCGGCACATCGTCCGGGTACTTCCTGGCGGCAATCGTATTTTTTCGCTCGGAGTATTTGAAGATGTAGGCGGAATGGAAGCGAACCTGCTCCACTAAGCGGCGCGTGTCGTCGAAGTCTTCATCGGTCTCGCTACAGAAGCCGCAAATAATGTCGGTCGTGAGCGCGACTCCGGGAATCCTTTCACGGATCCGGTCGACCAGCGACAGATATTCGGCGCTCGTATAAGTCCGGCCCATTAAATCCAAGATACGGTCGCTGCCCGATTGCAGCGGCAGGTGGATATGCTTGCAGATATTCGGGTGCGCGGCGATCGCGTCGATGAGCGCGGGCGGGAAATCCTTCGGATGGGGAGAGGTGAACCGCACCCGTGCGATGCCCGGCGTGTCCGCGACGGCGGTGATGAGCTCCGCAAAATGCCAGGCGTCGAACCGATATGAATTGACGTTTTGCCCCAGCAACGTGATCTGTTTGAATCCGCGCTGAGCCGCGTCCCTGACTTCGGCCAGAATCCCCTCCGGGTCCCGCGAGCGTTCCCGACCACGGGTATAGGGCACCACGCAGAAGGAGCAGAAGTTGTCGCACCCGCGCATGACCGTAACCCAGGCGTTGACGCCGCTTTCCCGGTCCGGCATCACGCCTTCGTAGGTCTCATACTCGGACAGATCCAGCGCAAACCCTCGTCGGGCAAATCCCTGTTCCTGCGAGGCGAGCGCCGTGGAAATCAGCATGGGCAATTGGCGGTACGCATCGGGACCGGCGAGAATGTCCACCACCGGCTCTTTATTCGCCAGCTCGGTCTTGAGATTCTGCGCCATGCAGCCCAGGACGCCGACGACGAGCGGCCGGTGCTTCTTGAGGCCCTTCAGATCCGACAGATGCGCATACACCTTGTTGTGCGCGTTCTCGCGGATGGCGCAGGTGTTCACCAGCAGCACATCGGCCCGCTCCCGGTCCTCCGTAAAGCCGAATCCCTCGCGCTTCAGAAGCGCGCGCACCAGCTCGCTGTCGGACTCGTTCATCTGACAGCCGAAGGTCTCGATATGGACCTGCGGAATGGATGGCTTGCTCATAGGGTCGGGATGGGGTCCTTCCCCGGCGGAGTGACCGCCAGATGTCCGTAGGCCCAGCGATCGGTGGCAGCGGTAATGACCACCGGCCGGATGTGGTTGCAAAGTCCTTCCGCGTCTGGAACAGCCACCTTCATGAAATTGGCCGTGGTGCCCACACGGTATCCTTCGCGACAGGTTTCTTCGAACAGCACCGACGCCGCCTGCCCGATGTGCCGGTTGTGAAAAGCCAGCCGTTTGGCTCGCGCCAGATCGTGCAACACATCTGCGCGCCGTTTCACGACCGCCGGCGCCGGGGTTTGCGGCAACCGGGCCGCGGCGGTTCCCGGCCGCGCAGAATACGAAAACACATGGAGATAGGAAAAGGGAAGATCCGAGGCGACGGATAGCGTGTTGTGAAACGCCTCATCGGTCTCCCCCGGAAATCCGACCATGAGATCGGTGCCCAATCCCAAATCGGGGATTCTTTTCACAGCCTTCGTGATCAAGCTCACATAGGCTTCAACCGCGTGCCCTCGATTCATGGCGGAGAGGATCCCATCGTCACCGCTCTGCAGGGGAATGTGCAGGTAGGGACACACTTTCCCGGAACTGCCCATCAAGTCAAGCAGCTCGTCCGTCACGGTGGTCGGTTCGATCGAAGAAATCCGGATTCGCTCCAATCCTTGGATCTCGTGCAGGGCGCGCAGGAGACCGCAGAAATCGATGCCGCGACAGTCGTACCGGCCGATATTGACGCCGGTCAGCACGATTTCCCGATAGCCGCGCGCCACCAAACTGCCCGCTTCGCGGAGGATATCGGCAAGCGTCCGGCTCCGCTCGTGACCTCGGGCAAAGGGAATGATGCAGAAGCTGCACATGGCGCTGCAGCCGTCCTGAATCTTCAACAGGGCCCGCGTGGAATCCGGCTCGCCGTAGCTCGGGAGCTCGAACTCTTCGCGGGACATCGTCCGAGAATGGCTGACTTCGGGCGCAGAACGCTTGGCGAGCGCCTCGATCGGCGGCAGGTACGCGGCCAGGTTCAGCTTGTATTGGTTGCCGATGATCAGATCGACGCCGCGCTCGCGCCGCAGCCGTTCGACTCCCGTCTGGGCATAGCAGCCGGTCACCGCGACGAACGCGTGGGGGGAGTGTTTGAGCGTTTTGCGGATGACGTAACGCGACGTGCGCTCGGCCTCCTCGGTCACGGAACAGGTATTGAGCACGAACAGGTCGGTCGGCTCACCGAATTCGACAAGCCGGTATCCCTCCTTGCGGAGTTGTTCGCCCAGGATCGCCGTTTCAGCCTGGTTGAGACGGCAACCGAGCGTGTGCAAGGAGGCGCGTTTCGTCATGGCGGGCATTATAGGGAGGGACGCCGCGCGGGAGCAAGAATCCGTCGGCCGGATTCCGGCGACGCGGTGCTTGGCTCGTCGAGCGCCACCGTGATAGTATTGGGCTGCAGCAACTCACCCTCACGGAGCCGAGCCCTTTGCGGCGTTGCTACTTCGTCATTCTTGCCGTGCTCTTCGCCTCCATCGCGCACGGGTCTGAATCGGGATGGACCAAGGACGTCCTGCCGGTCGAACCGGATCTCAGCACGAGAATCGACGAGTTGTACGATCACGAAGCGCGGCTCTTCCTTATCCTGTACTCGCTGCAGGGCAACGGGCAGGTGGACTACGTCACCGGACGCCTCGTCCAGGAATACGCCCGCAGCAACTACGGCAATCCCGTCTACCAGACCGAAGCGCAGCCGTTGTTCTACTGGTGGAACCACACGATGTGGAACGATCCGGAGCAGGATGGTGTCAACGGCAACGAGCGGGTCTATCAGGAAGGTGTCGACTTCGACATCTCCCGCTACAAGCCCTGCCTGTTCAACGGCCAGCCTTGCTGATACGTTGTACGATCCCCGCCCGGGCTGTTCCGGCAGGTTTGCTCATTCTTCTGAGAGATTCGCACCGCCGATGATATCCTGCTGGGCGACACGCTCGAAATGGCCGTCGCTCTCATCCCGTATCACCCGTGAGTAGATCATGACGGCACGAATGGCTGGATGGCGCGCACTTGCCAACAAACGGCTTGCCGCCATGTTGCCGCTCGGGTTCGCGTCCGGCCTCCCGTTGGCGCTGACCGCCGGCACTTTGCAGGCTTGGTTGACCGTCGAAGGGGTGGACCTGAAAACGATCGGCCTGTTCACCCTGGCGGGATTGCCCTATACGCTGAAGTTTCTCTGGGCGCCGCTCATGGACCATCTCGTGCCGCCATGGTTGGGGCGCCGGCGGGGCTGGATGCTGCTGACACAACTGTGCGTGGCGCTCGGGCTCGGCCTGATGGCCATGACACCGCCGCGATCGCATCCGGAGAGACTGGCGGTCTTCGCCCTGCTCGTCGCATTTCTGTCCGCTTCCCTCGACATCGTCCTCGACGCCTATCGAACCGAGACGCTGCATCCGCCCGAACGAGGCTTGGGAGCGGCCGTGTGGGTCAACGGCTATCGCATCGCGCTCTTGGTGGCCGGCGCCGGGGCCCTCATGCTCGCCGATATGGTCGGATGGTCGTTGACCTACGGCGTGATGGCGCTCGTGATGGCGGCCGGCACGGCGACCATCATCGTGAGTCCCGAACCGACGGTGGTCGCCGAGCCGCCGAAGAGCATCATGGAAGCGGTCGGCGCGCCGTTGAGCGAGTTCTTTTCTCGTCCACAGGCACTGGCCTTTCTCGCCGTCATCGTGCTGTACAAACTCGGCGACGCATTCGCGTCCTCGCTGCAGACGGCCTTTCTCATCGGCGGCATCGGCTTTTCCGCGACGGAAGTGGGAGTCGTGAAGGGACTCGGCATTGCCGCCACGTTGCTGGGCGCCTTGGGCGGAGGCTTGCTCATGATGAGAGCCGGGCTGGTCCAGTCGCTGTTGCTGTTCGGCGCGGCGCAGGCCGTGTCGAATCTCGGCTTCGTCGTGCTGGCCTGGGCCGGAAAAAGCACCGGCCTGCTGATCACGGCCGTCATCGTCGAGAATGTGACCGGGGGGATGGGAACCGCGGCGTTCGTCGCGCTCGTCATGTCGCTCTGCGACGCGCGTTATACGGCCACCCAGTTCGCGCTCCTGTCATCCCTGGAAGCGCTGGGGCGCGTCTTCGCGGGCCGGCCGTCAGCGGATTTGGTCGAAGCCATGGGCTGGGCGAAGTTCTTCTGTGTGACGTTCCTGATCGCGCTGCCGGGTCTGTGGGCTGTCTGGCGATTGCGCGGACACCTCCCCGCCGGCGGAAGTCAGCCCGTCGCGCTGCATCAGACTGCATGAGCGTGCCGAGCTACGGCGCCAGCCGGCGTTGGAGAAACAGGACGAACAACATGAGGGTGGGGAGGGGCGCCAGGATGAACGGAAGGAGCCAGAGCCAGACGTTCTTCCCGCGCACCCGAGCCTGGTCGATCATCCACACGAAGAGCCAGACGAGCAGTCCGGCATAATTAAGCGCGATCCACCGCGTGGTATGAATCTTCAAGCCGCTGGCACTGTCCGGGGTTCCTTGTATCAGAAAGAGACCCAGCAGCAGGACGAACGCGCCCAAGAGCCCGGCGACGAGTTTCTTGCTCCACACGAACATGGCATCCTCCCGGCTGATCCTATTCCAACGGCGACCGTGGCCGCCTTCTGGCGGGCGCTAGGCTAATAGGCGGGTCGGCATTTGTCAAACCACAGGCAGATGAGAGCCTGTCCCGTTCTTCGAAGTGAGCTCCTATGAGTCTCAGGCGCTTAACGATCATCGTGGTATTGCTGACCGGCGCGGTCAGCTTGGCCCTGACGAATCCGACGATGGACGACTATCTGCGTTTCGTCGACCGGGAGATGACGAAGGCGCTCGACAAGATGGATCCCAACACGCCGAGCAGAGAGCAGCAGTTCTTGCGACAGGTGTTTCGCTCCCAGGGCAAACAGCTCCTCGAGACCGTAGTGCGCCCGCAGACCGTCCGGCACAACTGGGGACTGCTCAGCCGATACAGGACGAGGGTGTCGGGGACCGAGGTCGTCGTGGTCGGTGTCGCAGGTACCTTCATTCCGGTACGGGGGCTGGAAGAGGCCACACTCAGCCTCGGTCGTATGGCATTTTAGGGCTTCGGACCCCAGCTCGACGGCTTTCAAGCTTATCCAGTTCTGTGGATAAATAGTCCCGGAATCGGCCTCAAGCAGCCTCCGGCTTCCGTTCGTCGTTATCCACAGGTTTTCCCTCCATTCCCCAGACAAGCCACAATATTTGGTATTGACAAAAAACATGGATAGCTATATGTAGTTACCCCGCGATGTTCAGGAGAATCAGAAAACGTCCCGGATACCCCCGAATGGATCACCTTCAGCTTGGTCGAACCATCATCCACAGCCTCTCCAAGGAGGATTACTGTGAGAATTGAGCGGAGATTCACCTCACGCGGTCAGGGCCCCTATGACGGGCTCACCTTTGTGAAGCGCTCGTCCGAGATCCGCAACCCGGACGGCTCCACCGTGTTCAAGCTCGAGAACATCGACGTCCCGGAACAGTGGTCCCAGTTGGCCGTCGATATTCTGGCGCAGAAATACTTCCGGAAGGCCGGCGTCCCGCAGAAAGACGCAAACGGCCAGCCGCTGCTCGGCGCCGACGGGAAGCCGCTGACCGGGGGAGAACGCGACGCCCGCCAGGTGTTCGAGCGGATGGCCGGCTGCTGGACGCACTGGGGCAAGTCCTACGGCTATTTCAAGACGCCGGAAGACGCCGAGGCGTTCCACGACGAGATGTGTTACATGCTCGCGCGCCAAATGGCGGCCCCCAATTCCCCGCAGTGGTTCAATACGGGGCTGCACTATGCCTACGGCTTGTCAGGCCCAGCCCAAGGCCACTATTACGTCGATCCCAAGACCAGGGAGGTGGTCAAGGCGACGAACGCCTTCGAGCATCCGCAGCCGCACGCCTGCTTCATCCAATCCATCGAAGACGATCTCGTCAACGAGAACGGCATCATGGACCTCTGGGTGCGGGAAGCCAGGCTGTTCAAATACGGCTCCGGGACCGGCACCAACTTCTCCAGGCTCCGCGGCGACGGCGAACCGCTGTCCGGGGGCGGCCGATCGTCCGGGCTGATGTCCTTCCTGAAAATCGGCGACCGCGCGGCCGGCGCGATCAAATCGGGCGGGACCACGCGCCGGGCCGCCAAGATGGTGTGTTTGGATCTGGATCACCCCGACATCGAAGAATTCATCGATTGGAAGGTGATCGAGGAGCAGAAAGTCGCCGCCATGGTGACGGGCTCCAAGATCTGCGCCCAGCGCTTGAACGGCGTGCTCAAAGCCTGTCGCGTGGTCGGCGCCGACGGCCGGATGAAGACGGATCTCGATCCGAAGACCAATCCGGTCTTGCGTGAGGCCTTGGCCGCGGCCCGCCGCGACATGGTGCCGGAAGCCTATATCCAGCGCATGTTCTCGTACGCGCAGCAGGGCTTCACCCATTTCGTCTTCCACGAGTACGATACCAATTGGGACGGCAAGGCCTACCAGACCGTCTCGGGCCAGAATTCAAACAACAGCGTCCGTATTCCCAACGAATTTTTTGCCGCCCTCGAAGCCGACGGCGAGTGGCAGCTCAAGCGCCGCACCGACGGCAAGGTCTGCAAATCGGTGAAGGCCCGTGATCTCTGGGACCGGATCGCCTGGGCGGCCTGGATCTGCGCCGATCCCGGCACGCAGTACGACACCACGATCAACGAGTGGCACACCTGTCCGGAAGACGGCCGCATCAACGCGTCGAACCCCTGCTCCGAGTACATGTTCTTGGACGACACGGCCTGCAACCTGGCGTCCTTGAACTTGGCCGCCTTTTACACCGCCGACGGGGCATTCGAGCTCGAAAATTTCCGCCATGCGGTGCGGCTCTGGACCATTGCGTTGGAGATCAGCGTCCTCATGGCGTCGTTCCCCAGCCGGTCGATCGCGGAAAGAAGCTACCAGTTCCGCACACTCGGCCTAGGCTACGCCAATTTGGGGACCGTGCTCATGCGGCAGGGAATTCCCTACGATAGTCCCAAGGCCTTGGCGATCTGCGGCGCGATCACCGCGATCATGACGGGCGAAGCGTACAGCGCGTCGGCCGAAATGGCGGCGGAGCTGTGGCCGTTTCCCGGCTACGCCAAGAACCGCGATCACATGCTGCGCGTCATCCGCAACCACCGCCGGGCTGCCTATAACGTACCTCGCGACGAGTACGAAGGCCTGAGCATCGCCCCGATGGGGATTCAGCCCGAGCATTGCCCGCCGGATTTCCTGATCGCCGCACGGCGCGCCTGGGACCGCGCCCTCGAGCTGGGCACCGCCTACGGATTCCGCAACGCGCAGGTCACCGTCATCGCGCCCACGGGCACGATCGGCCTCGTCATGGATTGCGACACGACCGGGATCGAGCCGGACTTCGCGCTGGTGAAGTTCAAGAAACTGGCCGGCGGCGGCTACTTCAAGATCATCAACCAAAGCCTGCCGGCGGCTCTGGCGACGTTGGGGTACTCGGCTGACCAAATTCAGGATATCGTGCGCTATTGCGTCGGCGCGCAGACCCTCAAGGGGGCACCGTTCATCAACCATGACACGTTGCGCCAGAAGGGCTTTGACGACGCGGCGCTGGACCGGCTGGAGCGCAGTCTCGCCCAGGCGTTTGAAATTCAGTTCGCGTTCAACAAATTTACGTTGGGCGAGTCGTTCTGCCTGGAGCAACTCAAGCTCAGCGAGGCGCAGCTGGCCGATCCCCAGTTCAACATGCTGAAGACGCTGGGCTTCACGCAGGAAGAGATCGCCGCGGCCAACGACTATTGCTGCGGCACCATGACCGTGGAAGGCGCGCCGCACCTCAAGGCCGAACATCTGCCGGTCTTCGACTGCGCCAACCGGTGCGGCCGCATCGGGCAGCGCTATATCGCGGTGGACGCGCATATCCGCATGATGGCGGCCGCCCAGCCGTTCATCAGCGGCGCCATCAGCAAGACCATCAACATGCCCGCCGACGCCACGCTGGAAGACGTCAAGGCGGCGTACCTGTTCGCGTGGAAAAGCATGGTAAAGGCCGTCGCCCTCTATCGCGACGGGTCGAAATTGAGCCAGCCGTTGAGCGCGTCGACCGACAGCGGCAAGACGGTCGAAGCGACGAGCGACGTCATGTCCGTCGCGGAAAAGGTGACGGAGCGCGTGCTCGTGCGCTACCTGGCCAAGCGGCGCCCGCTGCCGAGCCGGCGCAACGGCTATACGCAGAAGGCCATCGTGGGCGGCCACAAGCTGTATCTGCGCACGGGCGAGTACGAGGACGGGACGGTCGGCGAAATCTTCCTCGATATGCACAAGGAGGGAGCGGCCTTCCGGAGCTTGATGAACTGCTTTGCCATCGCGATTTCCTTGGGTCTCCAGCACGGCGTGCCGCTGGAAGAATTCGTGGAGGCCTTCGTCTTCACTCGTTTCGAGCCGAACGGGCCGGTCAAATTGAACGACCGGATCAAGATGTCCACTTCCATCATCGACTATATCTTCCGGGAGCTGGCCGTGACGTATCTCGACCGGTATGACCTAGCACAGGTGAAGGAAGAAGACCTGCGGATGGATTCGATGAAAAAGGACGAGCTGGACCCGGAGTGCGTGGAAGAGGAGGCCGACCTGGACGCCTTGGCGAAATCGTCTGTCATTACTGAGCATCTGCCGATCCGCCGGAACGGCGGAAAGGGGAACGGGCACGGCAACGGCCACGGGATGGCGCGACACGTGGAAATCATGCGGGAGACGCTGACGCTCACGCAGGTCCAGAGCGCTAAAGTAAAAGGCTACGAAGGCGATCCCTGCCCGGAATGCAAGCAGTTCACCATGGTGCGGAACGGCACCTGTCTCAAGTGCGTCAGCTGCGGAGCCACGAGCGGCTGCTCATAAACGAGGCGCGCATGCACGCGGTATTGCCGGCACGAGGCATTCAAACCCTGCACGATCGGCTCGTCAGCGAGATCGCGCAGCGCTGGGCCAAGGCCTTTCAGTGCAAGGTCACCATCAAGACGGACGGGAGCGCCAACCCCTGGGCGCACCCCCGGCAGCAGGCCGACATCGTCGGCTGGTTCTTCAGTCCCCGCGGCAACCGGACGGAGTGGATCGCAGAAGTAGAAACGAGCGACTCCTTGTCCGAACCGGACGCCTGGATCCGCTGGCAGCGCGCCGCCGTTCCCGGCGTTCCGCTCTATCTCCTGGTGCCGCGTTCGTGCAAGGCCGCCGCCGAGAAGCTCGCGTCCGCCGCCGGTGTGCAGGTGACGCGCATCTATGAATATGAGTGTGCGGATGACAGGCTTCGCATCCTGTAATCTCGGCGCCGAGGCGGGAGACAGCCGTCCTGCGCAGGTCAGTCTTGTGAAAGGGGGCACATTCCGATGAGCCTGATCAGCCTCTTGCCCCAAATCAGTATCCCTCCCATGGACGCGAAGGGCCACGACGATGCGACTGTCGCCAGGCGGTTTGCGGATCGACTCAAAAGTCGGCTGGCGGACCTGCAGAAGGAGCTGGAGGATGATGAACAACTGGAAGTCACGGCGTTTCTGCCGTCGGGAACAGCCGTTCTTGTGGATCAGGTGGGATATGAAAATCCCGCTCTCCTTACGCTCAAGGGGCATGAACAGGCCACCGGAAAACCGTGCACCATTCTGGCTCATCAGGCCTCGCTGCAAATCCTGGTGTCGGTCGAAAAGATTCCGGCCGGACAGACGCGAAAGGTAATCGTCTTCGACAGGCCCTAGGCGCGGCCGATCGAAGGGCCGAAGGCTTGATTCTGCGCCAGGGACGTGGAATGGTATAGCCGCATCTGGCCATATCGGCCCGTGCCGCGGACGTATCGGGCGGCTTTCTCTCTGGGAGTACACAATGCCGACGACGACACAGTTGGTCATCAGTGGACAAAGCAAACCCGGGGTGCTCGCCGATGTCGCCTCCGTCCTCGGCAAGGCGGGCGTCAATATCAAGGCGTTCTCGGCGCCGGAGGTGACGGGCACCGGGAAACTGCGCCTGCTCGTCGCCGATCTGGACGGCGCGCGCGCCGCGCTCAAGGCCGCCAAGGTCAAGTTCGCCGAAGAAACGGCGCTGATCCTCAGTTTGGAAAACAAGCCTGGCGCGCTCAATCAAGTCGCCGACCTGCTGACCAAGAGCCGGATCAACATCAAGTGCGCCTATTGCACGCCCTCCCGCGAAGGGAAACGCGCGATCGTCGTGCTGACCGTCTCGAATACGGAAAAGGCGCTCGCGCTGTTGCGCGATCAGTCGCTCGACGAGTTCTAGCCATGCCCGCCGGGCCGTCCTCCCGGACCGCTCGTCTCTCCACGATCAACCTGCTCGTGCTGTGCGGCCTCCTCCAGGCTTGCGCCGGCGGCCCTTCGCTCAGGGAGCGATACCCCTCTTATCCCATCGGCTACACGGAACAAGGCATGGCGTCCTGGTATGGACCGGGATTTCATGGAAACAAGACCGCCAACGGCGAACGGTATGACATGCACAAGCTGACGGCGGCGCACCGAACGCTTCCGCTCGGCTCCATCGCGGTGGTGCGTTCTCTCACGTCGGGCCGGCAGGTCACCGTCCGTATCAATGACCGAGGGCCCTTTGCGAGGGGGCGCATCATCGACCTCTCGTTGGCCGGCGCCCAGGCGTTGGGCATGACGGGCAACGGCACCGATCATGTCGAATTGCGAGTCGTCGGGTATACGCCCAGGCCGGAAGGGATGGGGGTGTTGCGCCTTCAAGTGGGCGCCTTCGCCGAATGGCGAAATGCGCAGGGCCTCTTTGAACGGATGCGGACGGAATATCCAGGCGGACGCCTCATGACGGTGGATGTACCGGAAGGGAGGCGCTACCGTGTCCAAGTGGGACAATTCTTGACCGAGGCCGAGGCACAACAGGCCGCGAGTCGGCTGGAGCATAAATATAATGTGCAGCCGTTCGTCGTGCGGGATGATCCGCCCGAGCCGCCTGCTTGCCGCGGAAGTTGTTGATTTGCCGGCAAGTTTCTTTTGATTGCTTGCCCAAGAATCCCGACTGTGATACATCTACCAGCCATGGATATGGACCCAGCGCCTCACGTCATTCTGATTCTGCAACCATCGTATGGGTGGCCGCGAAGGCCTTGGCCTGACGCCACCCGGCTCCTCCGTCAGCCGGCCGCCTTGGTCGGGCGTCCCTAACATACGACCGCCATGGACATCCTCATCCTTTTAGGATTGATAGGGTTATCCGCCATTATTTCCACGGCGGAGATCGGATTCTTCTCGGTCAACGAGACCCGCCTGCGCGCCTTGGCTCAGAACGGAAGCAAACGGGCGGCCATGGCGCTCGAATTGAGAAGCGACCCGCAGAAGCTCTTGTCCACCATCCTGGTCGGCGACCGTCTGGTCGGCACCGCGATCCCCATGTTCGCCACCTTTATTACCCTGAACACCTACGGCGGCCAGACGTTCTTCGATGAAGCCATCGCCGTGATGGTGGGTATTCTCACGTTCGTGCTGCTGGTCTCCGTGGACGTCATTCCGAAAACGCTGGCGGCGAAGTTCGCCATCCCCGTCACCCTCAACATGGCCTATCCCGTCTATTGGGTGCAGATGCTGCTGAAGCCGATCCTGTTCCTGATGGTGCCCCTCATTCACAAGCTCACGGGCGGGAAGGGGCTGACGCTTCCCCTGGTGACCGAAGAAGAGCTGAAAATCATGCTCGACGAAGGCGGAAAGGCGGGGGCGCTCGAATTCGAAGAAGTCAAAATGATCAAGAACGTCTTCCAGTTGAAGGACATCACGGCCGAAGACGCGATGACGCCCAGGATCTATGTGTTCTCGCTTGACGGCAACCTCCGCCTCAAGGAAGCGCAGGAGCTGTTGTACAACTCCAAATACAGCCGCATCCCGGTCTACGACGGTACGCTCGATAACATCGTGGGCATCCTCTACAAGACCAAGGCGCTGACGGAGTTGGCGAAAGGGCGTGTGGACGTGCGCCTGCGCGACATCGCCCATCCTCCGCTCTTCGTGCCGGCCGGGAAGACGGCCGACGACCTGATGAAGCAGTTCCAACAGGAAAAACGCCACATGGGCATCGTGGTGAACGAATATGGCGGCGTGATGGGCCTCGTGACGCTCGAAGACCTGCTCGAAGAAGTGGTCGGTGAAATCGTCGACGAGACCGACATTACCGAAGAGCTCATCAAGCGCATCGGGAAAAACCAGATCCTCGTGCACGGCCGCACCGAGGTGCGGAAGGTCAACGACTTCCTCAAGGTCGAGCTCGGCGACGAAGCGCTCACCATCAGCGGGCTCATTCAGGAAGAGCTGGGGCGCATCCCGCAGGTCGGCGAGGAAATCCGCATCGGCAACTGCCGCTTGGTCGTCCACGAGGCGGATCCACGCTCCATCCGCAGCGTCCAGATCTTCAAGGATGAAAAAGTCCCCACCGCCGTCGAAGCGGCCGGTCTGCCGGTCAGCTGACAGCCGGGCGCACCAATTCCGTAAATTCATCCTCGGTGAGAATCCGCACCCCCAGTTGCTGAGCCTGCTTCAGCTTGGAGCCGGGCTCGCGGCCGGCGACCACGTAGGACGTGTGCGTGCTCACGCTGGACGAGACGGAGCCGCCCAACCGCTCCACCAGCGCCTTCGCCTCCTCGCGGCCGAACCGTTCCAAGCCACCCGTAAAGACGAACGACTTGCCGGCGAGCGGCCGTGCGGCCGCCGGCTCGCGGGCCTCCCCCTCGACGCGCACCCCTAACGCAAGGAGATCGGCGATGACTTGCCGGTTGGAGGCTTCCTGAAAAAACGAGACGAGGCTGGAGGAAATCTCGGGACCAATCTCCTTGACTTGCTGAAACCGCTCGGCGTCCGCATCCATGATGGCCTCCAGCGCGCCGAACTCCCGGGCCAGGACTTTGGCGATGTGCTGGCCGACCTGGCGAATACCCAAGCCCATGAGGAAGCGCGCGAGAGAAACGGTTTTGCTCCGTTCGATTGATTCCAACAGGAGGTTCGCGGAGCGGTCGGCAAACCCGTCGAGCGTGAGCAGCTGTTCGCGGGTCAGCCGGTAGAGGTCCGCCAGGCTCTTGACCAGGCCGCGGTCGACCAGTTGCGCGACGGTTTTTCTCCCGAGGCCTTCGATATTGAGCGCTTGTTTCGAGGCAAAATGCTCGATCGATCCCTTCAACTGCGCGAGACAGGCCGCGCGTCCCGTGCAGTAGTAATAGGCGCCTTCCCGGGCCACCGCTGAGCCGCAGACCGGGCAATGGTCCGGCATGCGGAACGGCTCCGATCGCCGTTCACCGGGGACGGGCACGCGCTCGGCGACGGCGGGGATGACGTCGCCCGCGCGCTCGACTTTGACGGTATCGCCGACGCGGATGTCCTTGCGGGCCACTTCATCGGCGTTGTGGAGCGTCGCCCGGCTGATCGTCACGCCACCCACTTCCACGGGGCGGAGCAGAGCCAGCGGCGTGAGCGTGCCGGTGCGCCCCACCGACACGGCGATGTCCTGCACCACGGTGATCTCCTTGCGCGGTGCAAACTTGAACGCGATGGCCCAGCGAGGGCTCCTGGATTTCACGCCAAGGCGCTCCTGCCACTCGCGCCGGTTCACCTTCACGACGATGCCGTCGATCTCATAGCTCAACGCATCCCGCTCCCGCTCCATCTGCTGATGAAAGGCGATGACGTCGTCGATCGTCGCGCAGTGCCGTCGGCGCGCGGGGATCGGCAACCCCCATCGGGCTAGCGCATCGAGCTCCTCCGAATGGGTCGCGGGCGGCGCGCCGTCCGTCATGATGACTTCATAACAGGTGACGACGAGCGGGCGGCCCGCCGTGATGCGTGAATCCAGCTGGCGCAACGAGCCGGCGGCCGCGTTGCGCGGATTGGCGAAGGGCTCCTCGCCCAGCTCGGCCAAGCGGCGATTGAGCGCCTGAAAATCCTCGAGGCGCATGTACACTTCGCCGCGGACGGCCAAGTGGCTCGGCGGATGCGCCGACGGCTGAAGCTGGAGGGGTAGCGAACGAATCGTGCGCAGATTCGCGGTGACGTCCTCCCCGATCATCCCGTCGCCTCTGGTGGACCCGCGAACAAAGCTTCCATGGTCGTAGACCAGTTCCACGGAGAGTCCGTCGAACTTCGGCTCGACCGTGTAGTCGATCTGCTCGACGCGCAACTCGCGCTTCATGCGCTGATCGAAGGCCAGGACATCCTCCCGGTTGACCAACGAATCCAGGCTCAGCATCGGTCCTTCGTGCCGGACTTTGCCCAGTTCCGGCAGCGGCGCCGCGCCCACACGCTGCGTCGGCGAATCGGGGGTCACGAGATCGGGATGGGCCTGCTCCAGGCTCACTAATTCGCTGAAGAGGCGATCGTACTCGCTGTCGGAGATCTCGGGACGGTCCTTGACGTAGTACAGATAATCGTGATGCCTGATGATCTCGCGGAGCTCCGCCACCCGGCGGCGGACGGCGGCGTCCGTGCCGGGCGCAGAGCTGTCGGCTGGATCAAAGAGAGTCGATGGGCTCATGCCGTCTCGCGGGAGCCTGGCTACGCGCGGTCGCCGCACAGCCGCCGAGGCGACCGTAACACAGGCCATGAGACCGGTCAAACCAGGTCCGGCCGAGTTCGCTTTGACTTTCGCAACGTTGGCCCTTATTCTAAGGAAGGTCTGATTAATTGCCATTCACGCACAAGCACGCATCAGAAATCTGGCTAATTCGACATGCTGCCATTGAATAAGCTGAATTAATCAGACCTTCCCTAAGTCTTTTGGAGCCCGGGTCGGTCGCAGTGAGGGTGTGTTGTGCGCATTCCAACAAGAGCAGAAAATGCACCCCCATCTCGAAGGCTCTGGTCAAGGGGGAATACGACTCTCCTCGCACGCCGCGATCAGTATTATGATGAGACGGCGTGCGCCAGCTTTTGCTCCTAGACCCACTGCGGCTGGATGACTCAGGCGTATCCCGATTCTCGTTGCTGGTGATGTCGGCTCTGGAGCTGAGCCGCATCAACCACCCATCTGGATCAAGGCGTTGAGGGGCCCTTTGTGGCAGATCCCCCACGGCCCCTGGCACATGTGGTGCCCCTTGACACCCCAGAAAACCGTCAGGACCCGGCCGCGTCCAGGAGAAGTGGCGACAGGCCGTGTGGGTACCCGATGGTCCCACTCCCTGGTTGGCTCGCGACCGAGGCGTCTCAGTCCCCCGCCGGTGGCGGAGCGGATAACGAGGGGCGAGGCCGAGGCTCATCAGGAGTGCGGGCTGGACGCTAGGTACTTTTTCGAGCTCTCAGCC
>CAZXRB010000044.1:4798-28914 GCA_964642845.1 uncultured Nitrospira sp. | reverse complement strand
GTCATAAATGGGGTCAGATCTTGTCTTGTGCCTGTTGGTGAGATAGAGTACGCCACATGGCGCGACCACTACGGATCGAATTTCCCGGGGCTCTCTACCATGTCACCGTTCGGGGCAACGCCCGGCAAGACATCTTCCTGGATGACGAGGATCGGCAGCGATTTCTTGGGGTGCTGGAGCGCGCCGTCTCCCGTTTTCATCTGCTGCTACACGCCTACTGCCTGATGAACAATCACTTCCATCTGGTCGTGGAAACGCCCGAAGCCAATCTGTCGAAAGCCATGCGCCAGATCAACGGTGTCTACACCCAAGCCTTCAACCGCCGCCACGGCCGTGTCGGTCACGTCCTGCAAGGGCGCTTCAAGGCGATCGTAGTTGACCGGGACAGCTATCTGCTGGAGCTGTGTCGGTACGTCGTGCTCAATCCGGTACGTGCCAGGAGCACCCGCCAACCCGACACCTACCCGTGGTCGAGCTACCGGGCGACGGCTGGTCTGGCCCCCACGCCGGCCTTTCTGACTGTGGATTGGCTGCTGTCCCAGTTCGGGCGTCAGCGTCCGGCTGCCCAGCGGAGGTATCGGGCGTTCGTCGCCGAGGGGCTTGGTCATGAGTCACCCTGGGAGCACGTCCAGGGGCAGGTGCTCCTCGGCAGCGAGCGCTTCGTCGAACACCTTGTGCCGGGACTCCGGGACAAGCGCCCCTTCAAAGAGATTCCACGACAGCAACGGTTTGCCGCCCGACCGAAGCTGAGCCAACTGTTCTCCACCCGTTCCCGTGCCGACCGCACACGGCGCAATGAGGCCATTCGCCGTGCCCATCAGGAACACGGCTACAGCCTGTCCGAAATCGGTCGAGTCGTGGGCTTGCATTATTCGACCATCAGCCGCATTGTGAATGCCGAGCCAGACCCAGGTGCACATAACAAGATCTGACCCCAAATGTTCCCAAATGTTCCAAATGTTCAAACTGTCGATCCAGAACAGTGCGGAGGACGGCCCTGTATTCGTGGAATGCGGATCAGGGTGATTGACGTGCTTGATTTGCTTGCCGCGGGGCTCACTCAGCAACAGGTTCTTGAAGAACTTCCCGATCTCGAAGCCGAAGATATTTCTGCCTGCTTGCGATTTGCGAGTAGCCGCCTCAATCATCCTATCTTAGCCGCGTGAAGATCTGGGGCGACGCGCAGTCCTCGCCCGCAATTGCCCAATGGCTCAGTTCGACTTATGGAAACCAATGGGGTCAGACTCCGTAGGTTCCCGTCTGCCGGCTCAGCGGAAGAGAAACGATGAAAGACAGTGTCGCGGGGTGGCACGAATGTGAGGCTTCCCTTTCCCATCCAAGCCAAGCTTAGAGACGGCTCGCCGGTGCAGTTGGTGCTGGCCGACGAGAGAGATATCGAACCGTTGAAGGCGCTGTATCGGGTCATCGTCGCAGAAGGGACATCCTACCCGCACGATCGGTTTCCGGACCATGAAGAGTTCATGGGCTACTGGTTCCGCAGCAAAAAGACCGTGGCGGCCTATGTGCCGGATCGGGAGCGGGCGGCGGGAATGGCGGGGGCGTTCTATCTCAAGCCGAATTGGCCGGGACGAGCCGGGCATGTGGCCAACGCCGGCTTTATCGTGGCGCCGGAATGGCGGAACAAGGGACTGGGACGGCTTCTCGGCACCACGATGCTGGACTACGCCAAGCAGCTGGGTTACCGGAGTGTGATTTTCAATCTGGTCTTTTCGGAGAACGTGGTCGCGCGCCGGCTCTGGGAGAAACTGGGCTTCAGGCCGATCGGCACGATTCCCGGCGCCGTCCGGAAGAACGACGAAGCCTACCAGGACGCGATCATCATGTTCCGATCGCTGGTGGAACCTTAGGAGATCCCTCCCTCAGGCTGCAACACCCACGAGACTTTCCGGCCAGTCTCCCGGGCCGTCTTGCGACGGCCCGGCTGAAAATCCTACTGCAGAACGGTGTATATCTGATCGGCTGTGATTGTTACGGCCGAGTCGCTGTAGAGGCCGCGTGCGCCGATCAGATGGGCTCGCTGGCCTTGAGTCACGTGTTGCTCGATCGCTTGGCGATACAGTGGGAACTGGGTGAAGACCTGCACCGGTCCGTTCCCTCCGATCGCAAAGAGGCCTCTCGTAGGATCCTCCGGCGCGATGGTGGGAGAAGCGCCGCCGATGAGATCTGTGGCGACCGGTCCGCGCCAGACGTGATGCGCAACGCCGACGCCGGCTAGATTGAGCGTCAGCCCCGTGTCGCCGGTGCTCAAGAACGGCGTCAGGGTCGCTGGATGCCAATTCACGAGCAGCGTCGCAGGACTATTGGCGAGATTCACCACCGTCTGTGCCGTGAAGTCAGGCGGCGCCGTCCGGAAACGCGTGGCAAAGCCGAGCACGCGCACCGGGGTATTGGCCGACAAGCCCGTGAGGTCCAGCGTGCCGGTCGCCACTTGATAATGAGCCGGATCGGCGTCCGTACCCGCCGATGAGCCTGTTCCGGCAAAATTGAAGAGCGAGATCCGGCGTCCGTCGATGCGCTGCACGGTCATTTCCAACGCCCCGGCACCTGTCGCATTGACGGTTCCCGCCACCGAGCTGACCAGCATCCGGACGAGTCCAGCCGTCGCATCGAGGGCGTTCGACGAGCCGTCCAGCGTGCCAAAGGCCGCAATGCGCTGTCCGACGGAGATATCGTCCTTAGTCAGCCCCGCCGTCATCAGCGCCTGCTGGCGCACTCTGGTGGCGGCCCCCACGTTGACCGTCACGGTGTCGTGGAAACTAAAGGTGCCGTCGGTGCGCAGCAACGAGGCGCCACGAACGGTCAATGTGTCGCCGCTGCGCGCGATGACGCTGCCGACCACCACGTCCCTCGTGCCGCCGGGCACGCTGGAGCCGCCCAGCACCTCGCTGGCCAGGAAATGCCTGGCGCCGACTCGCCATTCTCCGATCGCCACCGTGGCCGTGCCTGCCGGCTTGGCATCGAGCGCGGCCAGGCCGGCGGCCCCCTGATAGTTCACCTCGTCGATTTCGAAGACGGTAGTCGCGTCGGTATGGACCACGACCGTACCAAATTCTCCGAGCCGTCGATGCGCCGGCCGCAAAAAGACCTGATAGGTCTGATTCGCCTGATTGACGGATCTGAGCGGCCCGCGAAGCCGCATGGTTTTCGGTCGCTCGGGATCAACGTCCGCCACCAGGAAGGGTTGGACGGAGACGAGGGGCGGCGAGACCGATAGGTCGACGGTGTTGGAGGCTTGCAGATTGAAATCCAGCGTCAGGTGGGCCGGGATGCCGGGCGCGATGATCAGCGTGCGCCGATCGTCGAACCGGACTTCCACGTCCAGCGTGGAAATCGGCTGCCCGTTGGCATCGCGGATATTTCCGAGCGGGACGGCGACGGCATCACCGTTGGCGTCTTCCACCTGCAGGTCGGCGCCGGAAAAATCCAGGCGCATCCGAGCGGAGAGGTAGGTTCCGCCGGGAATTGTGGCCGCTGTGAAGAATTCCGTCATCTCCACATAGTCCGCAAAATTCACGCGCGTCGCGAGCGGCAATGTTTCGACCACGGTTCCGTCCCGCCTCGTGAGTGTGAGGGACTGCACATCCACGGCATACGACAGAAAATCGCCTGCGGCATCGGTGAGGCTGACCAATGCCTGTCCCGTGGTTCCGGCGGTCGTTCCACTGCCGTCTCCGCCGCTACTGCAAGCGGCGACTGTGAACGCCGCCATCATGAGACCAACCCATGCCCATCGTGTGACGCATCCTACGAACATCATGTGTGCTCCTCCTGTGTGCTAGGATCTGCGATCCGCGCGCGTCCGACTGACGCCACTAACGCGGCGCGGGAGCGCAGGTTGACAGGACAATGCGCGGGGTACAAGAAGGTTGCAGAAAGATTTGCAGAACTTTTACGTGAGCCTTACCGAGAACCTCTCTGGAGAGGCGCCGTATTTGTCATGGGAACGGTTCGCCGGGTGGTGATGTGTTCGTCACCTGGAAAGGTGATCATCTTCCCCGGCATGTACATGTCTATCGAGATGGGGTGCTCGTCGTGAAATGGGATCTGGAGAACAAGCAACCGATGATCGGCCAAGCCACGCGACGAATTCGAGCGCTGATCGAGCAAGTGGTTTCCGAGGGGACACTATGAAGATTCGAACCGTAACCCATAACAACCGCAAGAAGGCCTTTGAAATCAGGACGTCAACGAAGGCGCTCACGTTGCCTTACGCCAACGTCGATCCGCGGCCAACCGCGGATGATCCAATTGCCACTGTTTTCGTTGATAAGGACCTCGGCGGGGAAAGGCTCACTTATCAGTTAAAGTCCGGCAGAGAAGGCACGGTTCATCTCGAGCGAGTGCTGGAATACAACCAAGATCCTCGCTCTGTACGGGACGCCTTGTTGTACCGCCTGACTGTCGAGGCACAGAAGCGGGTCAAAGCTAGCCAGTTGTCGAAGCGGGAAATAATTAGACGACTGGGGACCAGACCAACTATCGAAAGTCGGTGGACCAACTCTTATCGCTGCTTCACGTGCTCGGTTGCGATGTAGACCTCCTTATCCGCCCGAAAGGGTCTTCGGGGAAAGCCGCCTAGCCGCGTTCTCTTTTGGCTTCGAAGCGCCTCCTTACCAATGCCTCTACCGATGCGAAATGGCGGTCGGGGAGGTTTTTGAAGCGCCGCTTGCAGTCCGCGATGGCGTCGTCGGCGGTTTTGAACGGCTCGATGACCGACAGCAGGTGGCCATAGTAGTCCATCAGCCTCAATTCAACCGTTCGGAGATGACCGGGATCGCCGGCAATGGCTTGGGCGGCTTTTGCCTGGTCGCCGTGGCAGTCCACGAGGGCCTGAAAACAGAGACCTTTCAGGCGCTGGGTGACGGTGCTCCGGTCCCAGCCCAACGTCTTCGCCGTGGTTTGCATGTCAAAGTCGTGCCGGCGGAGGCAGTTCAAAACGGCGGCGTCGCCGGCCGAATCGGGAAGCAGATGAGCCCCCTTGGCCCGGTCCGTGGGCCGGTCCGTCTTCAGGCGCAGCGAGTCTTTGCCCAGCAACGGCCCGTCGCCGAGCGCCGCGGCCTGTTCCAAGCAATGGCGTAACTCCCGCACATTGCCCTTCCACTCCTGTTCCATCAACGCTCGCATGGCTTCGTTCGACAGTTTCGGCGCCGGCTTGCCCATCTGCCGCGCGATATCGGTGAGAAAGCAGTGGGTGAGGATGGGGATATCGCCGGTTCGCTCGCGAAGCGGCGGGAGCCTGAAGACGAGTCCCGTCAGGCGGAAGTAGAGATCTTCGCGGAACCAGCCTTCGGAGACGCCGCGCTGGAGGTCGCGGTTGGTCGCGGCCACGATGCGCACATCCACCGTGGTCGAGGTCGTGGCGCCGACGCGATAAAACGACTTGTCTTGGAGCACGCGCAGCAGTTTGCTCTGGTGATCCAGCCGGAGGTCGCCGATCTCGTCCAAGAAAATCGTGCCGTGGTTGGCCAGTTCGAAATACCCGCGCCGATCGCCGGTCGCGCCGGTGAAACTGCCTCTGACATGGCCGAACAGCTCGCTTTCAAACAGTTCCGGCGACACCGCGGCCATGTTCACGGCGATGAACGGCTGGCTCGATCTGGGGCCGAGCCGGTGCACCGCGCGCGCGAATAATTCCTTGCCGGTACCCGGTTCGCCAAGCAACAAGACGGTCAGGCTCGAGTGGGCCCCTTTCTTCAGGTCTCGGAACAGGCGCAGCAGCGCGCGATCCTGCGTGACAATGCCCAGCTGCCGGCACTCGGCGCGGAGCAGCTCCAACTCGGCGTCGCCCACCGGCGTCGTTTCCACGCTGCTGGCACGAAGCGCGTGCAGTTGCCGCTCCAGCCGTTCCAGCTCGCTGCGGGCATGCTCCTCTTGCGCCTGGACATCGGCAAGTTCTGCCCGCAGGGCCGCGGTCGTGCGGGCCCACGCCTCCCGTTCACCGGCCGACCGCACGGCGGTCTCCCTGGCGGCGTCGAGATCCTCTTGCAAGGCCTCCACGCGGGTCTCCCGGAGCCCCAGCGCCTCCCGCACCGCCGCCGCTTCCTGCTGCAGCCGCAACATGTCCCGCTCCGCCAGCGCCAGGCGCTGGGCGGCCGTGACATGGCTCCAGGCCACGGTCCCGGCCACCACGAACAGGCCGGCGGTGAGCGGCAGCGCGAGCGGAAGAACGAGATGTAGCGCTGTCAAGGATGCCACGGCGAGTCCGACATAGGCGGCGATGATCCCGGCCGCCATGCACAGCCCGGTGCTGTGGCGGAGACGGAGCAGACTCCAGGCGATGAGTGACGCGAAGAGGACCGGCAGGCCGATGCGCCCCATCGGACCAACTTGCCCGATGAGGCGGTCTGTGAGCAGGCTGTTGAGCAGTTGGACGTGTGCCGCGATCCCGGTGACGGATTCGCCCGTGGGCAACAGCCAGGACCCGGCGGCCGGCTGATGGGGCAGGATCACCACGACCTTGCCGTTGAACCACTCCGCCAGTTGCCGGTTGTCGCCGCGCCGGATCGCTTCCCACACGGATGACAGCGGGATGGCCGGCAGGGCGGCCAACGAGCCGTCGGCGACGGGGTTGATCAGCATGGACGAGACCGGAGTCGTGGCCACAGCCCGCTCGGCCGCCGGCGTCGGTTGCCGGTAGAGATCGTAGAGCACCGAGCCGAACGCCGGTACGATCTGGCCGTCGATGCTCGCGAGGAGTGGAATGCGCCGCGCGACGTGATCCGGGTCCAAGGTGGCGGCGGTATGCGCCACGATCACGGCGTCGGACGGCAGGGCCCTTTCCACATCATGCGTGAAGACGACCGGTCCGTGGGTCTGCACGCTCTCCAGCAACAACGTGTCGCTTGCCGCTCCGCCCCGCTGCGCGGGGCTGGCGTGATCGAGCCGGTGATCGATGCCGATCGCCGCGGCGCCTCCTTCCCGCGCGGCCGCGATGATCTGCGCCAGGACGGCGCGGTCCACGGACTGTCCCAACGGCTCATCGCTCGCGGCATCGCGCGCGACGATCGTGAGGGAAGGGCTCACGCCGAGCGGCGGACGGTGGCGGAGCCACGTGTCGTACGCCGACCAATCGAGCGCGGTGAACGTGGCCGGCGCGGCGGACCACAGCATTCCCGCCAAGAAAGCAGCGACGATCCCAATGGCGAGCGCCTGCAACGAGTGGGATGTGAGGAGAAGGCGCCAGAGGTGAGTCCAGGAGAGCATGCGGCTAAGGTTCCGTGGGGCCGTCGAGCACGGCTGTGATCTCGTGCTTGGGCAATCCCTTCAACAGCGCTTCCGCCTTGCGTCGATCCGGCGCCACGCCAAGTCCGGCGGCGTAGATCCGCGCCAGCGCCGTCTTGGCCGGCAAGAAACCGTCGGCCGCGGCGGCCTCGAAGCAGCCGAATATCTTCCTGTCGTAAGGCCGCAGGTGCGGCTCCCAGCCCCGCTCATACAATTGAGCCAGTTGTCTCACCGCCGGCTCGCCCAGCGCGTAGCACTCTTGGAGTAACACCGGCACGGCGTCCGTCCGCTGCCGGTCGAGCAATGTCGTGCCGACGGAGGTCTCGTCCTCTTGGCGGGGGACATCCGGGAACTCGTCCCACAGCTTGTCGCGGTACGTGCGAAATGCGTCGAGCGCCTCCTGGCGCCGCCGTCGGTGTTGGTCCGGGGACAAGGCTTGCCGTCTCAGCTTACTCAGCGACTCGGCCGCAAGCGGATGGCCGAACGAGAGGGCGCGGCTCCACCAGTACACCGCCCGCTCGAGATCTTTGTCCACGCCCTGTCCGGTCTTGTAAGCGGTTCCAAGAAAAAACTGGGCCTGCGCCACGCCGCCATGCGCCGCTTCCTCCATGTACTGCGCCGCTTCCCCGTGGCGATTTTGGAGCTTGAGGATCAACGCCAATCGATAGCGGGCGTCGGGGAAATACGGCTGCAGCTCCAACGCCCGCCGATAGGAGTGGGCGGCGCCCTGGAGGTTGTTGAGCGCATACTGCGCGCCAGCCAGGCTGTACCGGGCGTGCGCCGACTCCGGGGCGAGCTGCACCGCCTCGTTGAAGACCGACAGCGCGCCACGCCAGTCCTGCCTGGCCATGAGGATGAGACCGAGCTGCACGTGCGCCTTCGCGTCCTGCGGGTTCAACCGAATCGCGGCGCGGGCTTCGTCCGCGGCGGCGTCGAGGTCGCCGACGCGATAGAGCATGGCGGCGAGCTTCAGCCGCGTCTCAGTATCATCCGGCGAGAGGCGCACCGCCCCGCGCAACTCGCCCAGCATCATGATCGGGTCCTCGTGTTCGGCTGGTTGGCTCGCCTGTTCATGGGGCGCGGCACCGTCCGATCCCGATTGAATCGATAACGCAGCGGGTGGCGAAGGCGGAATTTCAGGGCCCTGGGCCCGTCCGACAGGCAATGGGACGTGGAGCAGAACGAACACGACGGGCAGGAGCACCAATCGACGATGCATCGAAACCCTAAGGCCCTCCCTGCCGATGTCGCTGTGAATGTGCCGGAGATTATACCACCGCTACGGCATAGCGGGGGACGCGTCTGACGGGGAGCGACGCTCAGGGCGACTTACCGAAGAGCGCTCTGCAGGCGAACGATCTCGGCATTCAACGAGTCGCCGGTCAAGAGGACCGGTTCGTGAGACACCTTCCACACGGGCTCCAGCGGCGCCGGGTCCCGAGGGAGACGGGGAATGAGGTGCCAGTGGATGTGGGGGAGTTGGTTGCCTAACAGCTCATAATTGAGTTTGCGGGCCTGATAGATCTCCGCGAGGGCTTTGGCGACATGGTTCACCTCTTCCATTAACTGAAAGCGCTCGGTCGGCGCCAATTGAAACAATTCCGTTGCGTGGCGTTGAAAGACCGCCACGGTCCAGCCGCGGAAGAACTGATCGTCGTGGAGATAGATCTTGATCAGGCCCAGGTCTGTGACGAAGTGATCTTTTCTGGGCCACGTACCCTGACAGGCTTTGCAGGCGGGATCGCTCATGGCTGGTTCGCCTTGCGCCATTCTTCTTCCGTCAACACCCCTTTCTTGATCAACAGTTGGATGAGCTTGTCCATCTGATTGCGCATAGCGGCTGTTGGCGGCGCAGGGGAGGCGGGCCCTCCGGGTGACGGGGCGGATTCCGCATGCTTCGTCTCGGCTGCCGGCTGGCGCTTCAATCCGTAGACGCGGAATGACGGCGTGAACACGGCGAGATAATCCTTATTCCTGATCCGCACGCTGGCGGGCCGGCTGTCGGTCTGGGGCGGGAGATCCGGTCCGTTGCCCGGCGGGATCCGAAAGAAGGCCTTGCCGTCATCCGTTTCCCCGTCCTGCCCCAGGACTTCGAAGCGGCTCAAGAGGCTTTCGCTCTTGAGCGATTCGCGTTCCTCTCCGGCCAGGTTGGTGATCTTGTCCAGCACGATCACGACGGAATCCCCCACGATGGAATCCGGCGACAGATTGCGCACCGAGACGTCGTACCGGTACTCGCTCGTGAAATTGTCCCGTCCCTTCAGCGTGACGATCGGCGTCACTTTGCCGGTGAGGTCCGTAAGATGATCCAAGGAGGCGGCGAGGGCTGGTGCGGCGAGCAGCCCCGTGCCGAGGCCCAGCAGGGTCCAGCATCGACGTGTCATGCCACGATCCTTCCTAGATGAACCGGTGCGGCCGTTCTCACGCGAGCCGCAGCATAACAAAGTTGCGACCTTGGAGCGAGCGGTCATGAGCCGGTCGTCGCCTTGACACCCTCTTTCACGCGACGATATTCTGCCTGCCGGTTGCGTGACCTTCATCCGATTCGCGTGCCGTTGTCTCATGGCCCACTCGCCTCCATCCGCGCCGCTGCTCATCCCGCGTCCACTCGTCGGCGCGCTCATGAACCTGTATGATGTTCCGCACCCCACGCGTCCCGGCCGTACGATCCGCGGCTACGACCGGGCGCATGCCGTGCGGACCGCTCGAATGTGTGCCGCGGTCGCCCGCCGGCTCGGCCATCCCGACGATCGGGTGCGGTCCTACCAGATTGCCTGTCTTTTGCATGACCTGGGCCGGGCCGGCCTCGACCGGCAATTGTTCGGAAAGATCTGGTCTTGGGCCAAGAGGCGCGGCATTCCCACGAGGCCCCGTGAATGGCGCGCCATCCATCCGGAGACGAAGTATGGGCGTGAAACCGAGGCCTTCGTGTCCCGGTATCGGGCGGATCTCGAAGCCGCCGGGATCCCGATGGACGGCTGGGCTGTCGAACAGGTGGAGATGCGGCTCGGGTATGCGCGCCGCCTCGCGCGGCGATTACGAGCCGTCAAGCCGAGGATCAAACGACTCGGCATCGCATGGGCTCCCTGGATGGAACGCGTGATGCTCTACTATTACTATCCGGAGCGGTTGGCGGCCGCGCGGCCATGGGTGAAGCAACTGGCGGAAATTCTCGTCGCCTGTGAGCAGTTCGAGGCGTACAGTAACCAGCAGCGCGGGCGCGACTATTATGTGCGCAAGAAAGAGACGTTGTCGGAGGCCTTCGCCTATCTGGACAAGCTGGCGCAGGAGGGGAGACTCAGCGCCGAGGTGATGAGCGCCTTGCGCGCGCTGGCGGGGGAGGGCGCCTTCGACGCCATCCTCGAAGCAGCGCGGGGGAACCGTTTGACGCGGGCCGAACGGGGCTATCTTCGGAGTCTCACAAGCGGGGTGGCCTGATGCCGGTAAAGACGGTTCCGCTGGCGGTCCGCATGGCGGGCGGGACGGAGATCGAGAACATCACGAAGGCGGTCGCCGATGCGGTGGCCGGATCGGGACTCCAGGCCGGGACCGTGACGGTGTTCGTGCAACACACGACCGCCTCGGTCATGATCATTGAGGATGAACCGGGGATTCGCGCCGACACGAAGACGTTTTGGAATCGTCTCGTCCCTCCGGATCCGGCCTGGCAGCACAACACGAGGAACCCCGGCGAAGACAACGGCCATAGTCACCTGCGCGGACAACTCCAAGGCCCGTCTGTCACGATTCCGTTTGCGGGCGGCGCGCTCCTGCTCGGCAAATGGCAGCAGATCGTGCTGGTCGATTTCGACACCAGATCGAGATCGCGCGAGCTTATTCTGCAGGTCCTCGGTGAGTAAGCCGCTGACACTCGCCGCCCTGGTCCTGCTGGGCGTCCTCCTGGTCTCGGGCGTCCATGCGGTGGAATGGGGCAAGCCGCTCGGCGCCATCTACGATGGCCCGGAAGGCAAGCCGCGCCCCGTCACGCCGGCTCCCGCCGATCTGAGCCCCGATGAGCGCGCCACCATCAACGTCTTCGAGCGGACGACCAAGTCCGTCGTCTTCATCGCCAACACGGCCATCCAGCGGGATATCTGGTCCTTCAACATCATGGAGGTGCCGCAAGGGTCCGGGTCCGGCTTCGTGTGGAACAAGCAGGGGCACATCGTCACGAACTTTCACGTCATCTACGGCGCGGACGCGATCAGGGTGACCCTGGCCGATCGCAGCGAGCATCAGGCCAAGCTCATCGGCGCCGATCCGGACCACGACCTCGCCGTGCTGCACATCACCGTGCCGGAATCCCAGCTGGATCCCATCGCCATCGGCTCGTCCCATGATCTGCGCGTGGGGCAAAAGGTCTTGGCGATCGGCAATCCATTCGGTCTCGACCACACGTTGACCACGGGGATCGTGAGCGCATTGGGACGGACGATCAAGTCGATGTCGAACCGGACGATCGAAGGGGTGATCCAAACCGACGCGGCGATCAATCCGGGCAATTCCGGCGGGCCGTTGCTCGACAGCAGCGGCCGCTTGATCGGCGTCAATACACAGATCGTGAGCCCGAGCGGCGCCTTTGCGGGGATCGGGTTCGCCGTGCCGGTGGATACCGTGAACCGGATCGTGCCCGAGCTGATCAAGCACGGCAAGCTGATCCGCCCTGGGTTGGGGGTGTCGCTCGTGCCCGATGCCATGGCGAGACGGTGGGGGATCAAGGGGCTCATCATCGGCAAGGTCGCCCGCGGGGGCAGCGCGGAGCGGGCGGGACTGCGCGGGGCGCGCGAGACGGCGACCGGCCGGATCGAGTTGGGCGACATCATTCTCGCCGTCGACGGCAAGCCGGTCGACACGGTCGATGATCTGATGGAGATCATGGAACGCCACAAGGTCGGCGATCGCGTGACGGTCGAGGTCCTGCGCGGCAACAAACGCCATGCGGTGGACGTGGTGTTGCAGGCCGTGGACTAATCGCCGTGGCGCAGTGCACAAAGACTCTGTGTTAAGATGCCTCAGTTCCCGCCTCCACAAAGGATGTGTCACCATGAGCGATCATCGCCAAGCCGATAGCAGCCCGCCACAGCCCGGGGACACGCCGGGCCGAGACGAGGCCCGCCGAGACGGGCAGACCCGCCCCGATCCGGTGGAGCTGATCGAGCAGTGCTTGGCCCTGTTCCCGAGCAATGATCCCCGCCAAAAGATTTTGTATCGCCTGCGCCATGCGGTCATGCTGAGCTCGGCGGCCCATCAGCAGCGTGAGGCGGAGTTCAAGAAAATGAGCGACGTGGTCGCCAAGCTGACGGCGCCCGCCAATCGTATCGGCACGTTGTTGGATATTCCGGGTGAAGGGCTCGCCCGTATTCTTGTCGGGGGCGCGGAGTATTATGCCAACGTGGATCCGCGCGTCGCTTCGGACGATCTCAAGATCGGAACGCAGATTCTGGTGAACGAAGCCTACGCCGTGATCAAAGCCTTGGGCTACGACCGCAATGGGCCGATTTTGAAGTTGGCCGAAGCCATGCCGGACGGCCGCTTGCGGTTCGAGCAGGAGATGGGCCGGCAATCGCTGATCCTTCAGCGGTCCAGCGATTTGATCGGCGCCGATCTCAAGGCCGGCGATGACATTCGCATTGATCCCAGCCATCGCATCGCGATCGAGAAGCTGGCAGACCGGAAAGCCGCCCGGCACGTCCTTGATGAGGTGCCGACGGTGACCTGGGAGCAGATCGGCGGCCAGACGGAGGCGATTGCCGCCATCAGGAAGGCGATCGAGTATCCGCTGCTGCATGCGGAAACCTTCGAGCGGTTCAAATTCTCGCAGCCCAAGGGTTTCCTCCTGTACGGTCCGCCGGGCTGCGGCAAAACCTTGATCGGTCAAGCGGCCGCCGGCAGCTTGGCGAAGCTGGTCAGCGAGTCGAAGGGGGAGGCGGGGGCCGATAGCGAGCAACGGCCGCCCGTCACAGGCGGCGCCTTTCTCCACGTGAAGGGCCCGGAAATTCTCAATATGTGGCTCGGCGAGTCGGAGCGGATGGTGCGGGATCTCTTCGCGCAGGCGCGGGCCCGGCGGAAAGCGGGCGCGCTGCCGTTCATCTTCATCGACGAGGCGGAGTCGATCCTCGGCACCCGGCGCGCGATGCGCTCCTTCAATATCTCCAACACCCTCGTGCCGATGTTCTGCAGCGAAATGGACGGCATCGAATCGTTGCGCGACGTGGTGATTATTCTGGCTTCTAACCGGCCAGATTTGATCGATCCCGCCGTGCTGCGGCCGGGGCGGATCGACCGAAAAATCAAAGTCGGACGTCCTGATCGCGCGGCCGCCGCGGACATTCTGCGAGTGTATCTCGATGGCGCGTTGCCTCTCGATGCGGAGATGGTGGCCCACTGTGACGGAGACAAGCTCGCGGCGCTTTCGTTCCTGGTGGAGCAGGTGGTGAATGCGATCTTCACCCGCACCGACGACAACCGGCTGCTCTCCATCCGGCTTCGCAGCGGGCACAGCAAGGTGCTGTATCGAGGCGATCTGGTCAGCGGCGCGATACTGGCGTCCGTCGTCCAGCGCGCCAAAGAAAAAGCGATCGATCGCACGATTCAATCCGGACGTGCGGCGGGATTGACGGAACGGGACTTATTGGACGCTGTCTGGGAAGAGTTCCGCGAAGGCGAGATGCTGCCTCCGGACGACGCGGCCGAAGAATGGCTGAAGCTGTTGGATCATCACCCCGAACAGGTGGTCGGCATCTCGTCGTTCCGCCGCGGCCGCCAAACCGAAGAGCGGCTGGTGAACCAGATCATCTAACCATTGCTTCATTGAATCATTGAGTCAATGATCCAATGAACCGATGGGGCACTAACTATGCGCCTGTTTGGCATCGAAACCGAGTACGGTATCACGCGCGACGATCTGGACGTGGTCGATCCGGTCGTCGAATCCATGGAGTTGGTCCGGGCGCACCTGACGGCTGCGTTCGAGCGGCGCTGGGACTATGCCGGGGAAGATCCTCACGAAGACGCGCGCGGGTTCCGCGTCTCGGGCCTGGCCCAGGACAAGGAAGAAGACGAGTTCGCGAAGCTCGATGCGCATCGGCCGTTTTCCTTCCATGAGATGAAGAGCGACCTGGTCCTCGCGAACGGCGCGCGGTTTTACAACGACCATACTCATCCCGAGTATTCCACCCCGGAATGCCGCACGCTCAAGGATCTCCTCGCGCACGATCGGGCGGGAGAGCGGATTGTCCAGCGTGCGGCCGATCGCCGCAACCAGGCCCTGGGCGGCGCCCACGTGCAGGTATACAAAAACAACACCGACTTCCACGGCCACAGCTACGGCTGCCATGACAACTATCTCGTCTCCCGGGCCATTCCATTTGAGCGACTGGTCAGAGGACTGTTGCCGTTTCTGGTCAGTCGGCAGATTATCGCCGGGGCCGGCAAGGTGGGAATCGAAGCGCAAGAATCAGGGCTTGTGCCCGGCGTCTTCCAGCTGTCGCAGCGGGCCGATTTCATGGAGACCGAGCTGAGCGTGGACACGATGCATAATCGGCCGCTGCTCAACACGCGGGACGAGCCGCACGCCGATCGCGCGAAATATCGACGCCTGCACCTCATCCTGGGCGATGCCAACATGTGCGAATACGCGACGGCGCTCAAGGTCGGCACGACTCAGTTGGCGCTCGACCTCATTGAAGCCGGGACAGTTCCACGGATCGAGCTGGCTCAGCCGGTGTCGGCGGTGAAGCAGATCTCCCGTGATATCGACCTGAAGGCGACGGTTCGGCAAAAGAACGGTCGGGCTCTGTCCGCCTTGGATATCCAGGAACAATATTACGATGCCGCGCGACGGACCTTGGACGGGCGCGACGCGGAGTCCGACTGGGTGCTGCGCGAGTGGGGGAAGACGCTGCGCCTGCTGACCGCGGATCGCGCGCAGCTCATCGGCAAGCTGGATTGGGTCACCAAGCTGTGGCTGCTCGAAACGTTCATGCGGGAAGAGCGCATCGGCTGGGATGATCCGTGGCTGGCGAGCCTGGATTTGGAATATCACAATGTGAACCAGGAGCGGGGCCTGTACCGGGGGCTGGAGGCCGAGGGGACGGCGTGGCGGATGACGACCGACGGGGAGGTGGAGCAGGCGCTCTCGGCGGGACCGGGCGACACCCGGGGTGGCCTCCGTGGCCTGTGCGTGCGGCGGTTCCCCGATCAGATCAAGTCCATGCAATGGGAGCGCATCCGATTTTCAGGCGGGTTGAGAGGAGTCGTATTGGAGATGGGGGATTTGTTTCAGCCTGGAGCGGTCGCAGCGTGCGCCTCGATTTTTGAGATCGCGGCGTCGCCTGTCGAAGCGGTGGCTGCATGGAACAGCCGAAAGGACTCATTGTCATGACCTCTACACGAATGCCAGAACGTCGAGAGGGGCCGGTCAATCCGATGCCCCCATCACCGTCACCGTCGCCCGGCGAAGAAGGCGGAGGACCGCGCCGCCCGGAGCCCGGTTCGCCGGACAAGGATAACCTGCTCAAGCGGATGCGGAAAGTCGATCCCAAGCAAGCCGAGCGGTATAGACAACGAACAGGAGAATAGGCGAGAGGCAAGAGGCAAGGGGCCTCTTGCCACCAGCCTGGAGACCAACATGGGCATGCAGGGCGACTTCTATCAACTGCTGAAAGAACAGGGCTACACGCTGGGGAATCCGGGACAGGTCGGAACCGGACAAGAGCTGACCACGGCCACCACGATTCTGGCCTTCAAGTACCGTGACGGGGTGCTGGTGGCGGGCGACCGCCGGGCGACCGCCGGCAATATGGTGATGTACGACCGCACTGACAAAGTCCTCGAATTGGATCGTCACAGCGTGATGGCGATCGCCGGCGTGCCGGCCACGGCCTATGAGATGGCCCGCGTCCTGGAACATTCCTTCAAATACTATCGGCGCACGCAGCTCCAGGAGCTCAGCTTCGAAGGCAAGCTGCGGGCGCTCTCGAAGCTGCTGAAAGACAATGTGGCGGCGGCCTTGGCCGGGACCGGCGCGGTCGCGCCGATTTTCGCCGGCTACGATCTCGAGCAGGAAACCGCCAAAATTTATTTCTACGACATCCTCGGCGCCGAATTCGAAGGGGTCGAGTATGCGGTCTCCGGCTCGGGGTCGCCGACGATCCGCGGAATCCTGCACTACCTCAACACGTGGGGCGAGCAGCCGTTGAGCGGAATGCCGGAGGAACAGGCCGCGATCCAGGCGCTGCGCCTGCTGACCAGCGCGGCGGAATTCGACTCCGCCACCGGCGGCGTGAACCGCGAGGCGAATCTCTATCCGGTCATCAAATTCATCACCGCCGCCGGTGTCCGTACGATGCCGGACACCCAGCTGAAACCGTTATTCGAGACCAAGGTGGTCCGCCATGTATGAAGAACCCTATCGCTGGGTCGAGGCCGTCGGCAATCGCCGGCAGTATCTTGACGAGCAATTCAAACAGGGTAGTCCTGTCGTGGCGGTGGGATTCGACGGCGGTATTCTGCTTTTGACCGTCAGCAAAGGCACGCCCAAGCTGTACGAAATCTACGACCGCCTGGCGCTGGGCGGCATGGGTCACCCGGCGGATCTCGAAAAGCTACGCTTCAGTCTGTTGGAGATGGCCCATATGGAAGGGTTCAACCGGTCCCCGTCCGATGTCACGGGCGGCCGGATGGTGAAATACGGCATCGCGCCGCTGATCAAACAAGCGTTCGAAGAAGTTTTCAAGGCGCCGTTCATCGTGAAATTGCTGTTGGCCGAGCTGGGACACAAGCCGGGACGGGATACCTTTCTCACGATCGACTACGATGGGACCTTTGAGGAGGGCAGCCACTGCGCCGTGCTCGCCGCCACGCAAACGATCGAGCAGCGGATGGTCTCGTACCTGCGTCCGAAGGTCTCGGCGGGATCGAGGCTGGAGGAGGCGTTGGCGGAGGCGCTCCGTACCTGGGCTTTGGGCGACCGCAGTCAGCGGCAGGCTGGCGAGGAAGGAAGCTCGGCGCAGCACGAGGCGGAGCCCGCGATGCCCGATCCCGATGCCGCCATGTTGGCCGCGCATCTGCGGGACACCGTGGCTGAAAAAGCCCTCGAATGCGCCGTTCTCGACCGCGCGCAACCCGGCGCGTCGAAATATCGCGCCCTCGGTCCGGACGAGGTCGGACGCCTGCTCCCGCACGATCTGAAGACGGCGCTGGGCCGGTGACATGCGGAATCGCATCTTTGGGTTGGAGACGGAGTATGGGCTCCTGATTCATCAGGACCGCCCGGATCATTCGCCGACCTGGTTTGCCCGCCAACTCCGCGACCACATTTTCCATGTCCAGCGTCGCGGCGTCCTCGATCTCCATCATCGTGGGCATGACGAGCCTCCCGGTAATGGCGGCTTTCTCCGGAATGCCGGCCGTCTGTACCTGGACATGGGACATCTCGAATATGCCTCCCCGGAATGCGAGAGCCTGGCCGATGCGGTGGCGTCGGATCGGGCGGGCGACCGGATTCTCCAGCAAGCCATCGACGAATTGGGGTGGAGCGAGAGCATCTCGCTGATCAAGAACAATATCGATCACGAGACGGACGCGACGTTCGGCTCGCATGAGAATTACCTGGTGAGCCGCCGGTTCCCGTTCAGCCGCCGCGGATTGGGCCCGCTGGTGACGTTTCTCGTGACGCGCCAGATCTTTACCGGCGCGGGGCGTGTGGGCGCCGCCAGTCCGCAGGATGCCTGGATCCAGATGGATCGGCTGATCGTGCCGCGCGCCGCGATGGGCCACGGGCATCCTTTGAGCCAATTGCCTTTCCAGATTTCCCAGCGCGCCGATCATATCGTGAACGACTTCTTCGAGTGGGTGCAGCAGAACCGCGCCATTGTGAACACGCGGGATGAGCCGCTGGCGGATCCCAATCAATACCGGCGCATTCACCTTCTCCTCGGCGACTCGAACATGGCCGAGTACGCCACGGCGCTGAAGCTCGGCACGACAGGGCTGGTGCTCCAGCTCATCGAAGACGGGCACGCGCCGAAAGATCTGGACGTCGACGAGCCGGTGGAAACGCTGCAAGAGCTGTCTCAGGACCAGGACCGCCGCTGGCTCGTGAAGCTCCAATCCGGCCGAACGATCTCGGCCATCGATATTCAAGAGCAGTTCTTGGCTGCGGCGAAAGATCAGTACCTCGGCCAGGACGAGGAAACGGATTGGGTGCTCACGGAGTGGGAGGCGGTGCTCAACGATCTACGGGACGATTATCGGCAGCTCGTCGGACGGGTGGATTGGGCGTCCAAACTCTGGCTGTTGGAATGCTATCGAGAAGCCGAGGGGGCGGACTGGCACGATCCCGTGCTGAAGAGTCTGGATCTGGAATATCACAACCTGCATCCCGAGAAGAGTCTCTATCACGGTCTCGTTGTAGAGGGACGAGTGCCGCGGTACACGACGGATACGCTGATCGATCTGGCCAAGGACGCCGCTCCGAAGAACACACGGGCCTATGGGCGAAGCGCGCTGGTCGAGCATCTGCTTGACGCGGGGCCACTGGCGCAGCCGGAACCGGCGTTATCCGATGAGCGATTTTTCCCGGCGTATGTCATCAACTGGTCCATCTTCCAAGTTCGCGGACATGCCCCGTTCCCCATGCCCGATCCCTTCAAAACCTATCTCCCGGAAGTGCAGGCCCACCTCCAGGGCTCGTAGCGGCTGCGTGGCATAACGGCTTGTTTCTTCACGGAAATCGCTTCCAGTGCTATGCTTTCCTGGTCACAGACAGGAGGGTGGTATGAAAGCACGGAAATGGGTTATGGAGTATGGCGTGGCCATGGGCCTGGCGTTTCTCTTTGCGCTGGTGCTCGGCCAGATTCCGCTGTTTCGGGAAACGACGATCGGCAAGCTGCGCGCCTCGGACCTCGTTCAGTTTCTGGGATACTCGGGGGCCTTGGCGATTGGCTGGTTCAGCGCGCGGGAGTTAGCCGCGAATCCACCGGAAGAGTGGAAGTGGCTCATGCCCTTTCGGGCCTTGGTCGTACCCCTGGCAACATTGCTGGCTGTCGCTCTGGCCTACGGCGTGCTGTTGCTGGTCTGCGCGCCGTTCCTGAGCAAAGCCGCTCGCGGCATCTATAACTGGATGTTCATCGCGGGCATCGTGGGCTCGGCCGCGTGGTTGATCGTCACCTGGTTGCGCCGTTGCGCACCTGCGGTCGCGGAGTCGGACGGTCGCAGACTTCGCAAAGCGGCGTAAGGTCTTCGCGCGGCTGCCTCGCCTGAGGCAGCCGCCTCCTCACTCACGGTTCAGCACAAAATCCAGAATCCGATTCTCCGCCCAGTAGGCGTCTTCTCCGTTCCAGGTCCATTGAAAGAAACCGCAGTGGCCGCCGTAGCGCGGAGCCAGCAGCCGGATGAGCGGGTGTCGCTGGATCGGGGGAATGGTAAACATGGAGTAGGGGATGAACGGATCGTCTTGGGCGGTGATGATGAGCGTCGGCACACGGATGTCGGACACGACGTGCCGCGCGCCGGCGCGGTCGTAGTAGTCGGCTCCGCTGCGGTAGCCGCCGTCCGGCGCCGTATAGCGGTCGTCGAATTCGCTGATCCGCCTGATTTCTTCCAGTCCCGTCAGATCCCACTTGCCGGGCAACAAGGCGGCTTTTCGGCGCAGCCGTGCCTTCAGTCGCACGAGGAAGTGCCGGTGGTAGATCCAATTGCGCGGCGCCTCCAACGCAAGCACGCATTGTGTGGGATCAATGTTCGGGCAGACCGCGATCACGCCGGCAAAGGCGGGCTGGGAGGCGCCCAGTTCTCCCGCGGCTTTCAGGACCAGATTCCCACCCATCGAATAGCCGACCAGCCACAGCCGCTCCAGCCCGTCGCGGGTCGCCAATTCGTCGACGAGGGCGCGGTAATCTCCGCTGAGCCCGCTGTTGTAGAGCGTCGGCGACAGATGCTCCGTTCCCCCACAGGTCCGTTGGTTCATGCGGAGCACGTTGCACCCGGCACGATAGGCCTTTTCCGCGATGCCACGCATGTAGTGGGAGTCGCTGCAGCCTTCCAAGCCATGGACGAGGATGACCGTCGGGGCCGCGCGGGGGTTCTCCTGCCAGTGGCAATAGCCGAGCAGCTTGGTGTCCGGGGACACGGCAAACAGGCGAGCCTCCACCGGGATGTGATGCGGGAAGCCCCGGCGGGGCCAGTAGCGGGGGGCCAGCGTCATGGCGTGCCGATTACGAAGCAGGGGGTGGGGGGTGAATCGTTCCAGGGACATGAGCGGATTCTATCGGAAACCGGGCCTGGACCATAGGGGGCCGAGAGCAGTCCCGGGTGATCCACGCCAGGCCGGCCCTTGACCAGCTGCAGGTGAGGAATTATTAAAAGGGGTGCAATCAAACAGCTGGCTGGATGGAATTGGTGAGGGGCCCACCGTCCGGAACAGCGGTGATCCCCCGCCTCTAAACGTCTCTCATCGGTTCAGGACCAACTTTTCCTCGCGGTCTGGGCAGGCGCATAGACGCCAGGAGAGCCTCCATCCAGTCCGGTGCACGATTCCAGCGTGGAAGGAGGTGACGTGCGATGAAATACACGTACATGCCGTGGATCTTTGCCATCATCGCGCTTTGGTTGATCGCGGCTCCGTTTGTACTTGGGTACGCGGACACTCCCATCGCGATGAACAATGACATTGCCGTCGGCGCCGTCATGTTCCTCGGGGCGGTGATGTGGGGCTTCTGGGAGGCTCGCCATCACGGCTTTGGAACGAATCTGCAGACTCAGCATCGGTGAGCGACGTCGGTCTGAGGGTAGCATGCACCGGCTGGGAGCAGGTCGTGAAGCGGCGACCATGTGTGCCTGAGGCTGGCATAGCGCGGGAAGGAGCGGAGAACTGTGGGGAGGTGGCTCCCCGGGCAGGACTCGAACCTGCGACCAGCCGGTTAACAGCCGGCTGCTCTACCAACTGAGCTACCGGGGAACGAGGTTGTACTGGGAAGAGCGCTGCATTCTAGCAAAAGTGCCGGGCGAAGGGGAACGCTTTTTTACACGTCGAAATCTTCCGTCTCATCCTCGTCGGTGGCGGCGTCGGTGTTGCCCTCCGCCAGGGCGGCATAGTGCTTGGCCCACGTGATGTAGAGGTTGCCGCTATCCCGCATGGTGTCGGCCGCCTTGACCAGTTTTTCGACCAACTCGGGGTCTTTCCCGGTGGCCTGAATGAGGGCGGCCCGCCGTTCGATCGCCTTAGGATATTCGGTGAGCAGCCCCACGATCTCGCGCAGCAGCTCATCCAGGATATTGTCTTCGTGTTCCATGAAAAGCTCCCAACAAAAAGCCCCATAGCGGCAGCGCTATGGGGCTTCGATCGCTGACCCTGTTCCTTAGCCTTGGTAGGCTTGCCCGAGAGCCGCGGACTCGCCTTTTCGGTTCAGCAATTGACCGGTTGCGGTCACCGCTTGCATCACGATGGCCTGGTGTTTCGCCGCATTGCAGACGACGACGCACAATTCACAGCCCTTGCACCGGTCGATGTTCACTTCGGCGACCATTTTCGCCGTGTTGAGATCAAGGCAGTTCGCCTCCGGACAGTACATGATGCACAGGCGGCAGCCCTTCTTCGCAACGCACTTTTCGTCGATGACTTGCGCGACGTTATACATGCAACGCGGTTCCTTCGGTGTTAAGCCGCGACGGCGGGATTGCCGACACGGAGCTCCACATTGTTCTTCTCGGCCCATTCGCTGGCGATCTCATAGGCCCGTTTCACGGTCGCCAGGTTCTTCTGCAGCAGCATTTCCTTTTTCGCGAACTTCTTCTTGATGGCTTCGTCCAAGGACGCGGTCCCGCCGGAGGCGACGAACTTCTTGCCGAACCGTTCCTGCAAGGCGCCGTCCAACGCTTCCAAAGAAACGCATTTCGTGATGCCGGCGACCGATCCGATCATCGTCATGTTCGTGGACAATTCCGTGCCGGCGATCTCGATCGCGAGCTCGGTGCCGGGAATGTAGAAGACGGCGACGTTCAGGTCCTTGAGGCGCTGCACGTCTTCGTCGGACAGCAGGGGCTGGCCGGAGTTGATGATGACCACGCCGCCTTCTTTGATACCCGAGTAGAACGGCATCGTATAGCTCTTCCCCATGGTGATGACCTGGGGGTGAAACACTTCGATGACGTCTGGGAACACCAGCTCGCCGCGGTCATAGATCCGTTCGATGCCGATGCGGCAGTAGCTCTCCGCCGGCGCCATGCGCTTTTCTGCGCCGAAGAACGGATTCGAGATGGAATATTTGCCGTCCCGGTTGGCGGCCATGGCCATGACGTGCGCGGCCGTGACGGCGCCCTGCCCCCCGAGACCCGACATCCGGATGTTCAGTCGTTTCTTGATCATCGGAATCCCCTCCGGTTCCTTACGCCTGTCCCGTTAACTGCTTGGCCGCGGCCTTCTTCTCTTTGTCCTTGGCCGCAATTTCCGCCAACAACTGCTTGGCCGGCTCGCTGATGTATTCCTTGTAGGCGAACCGCTCGGTCGGCTTCTCGGAATCCCGCATCTCCTGGAGCCCTTCCATGCTGTTCTTGCCGATCTCCAGAATGCAGGGCGTGTAGAGCTGGAGGTACGTCGGCCCGATTTCGCGGGCGATGTAGACGGCGTTGCGAATGACCTTCTCCACCAGCGACGGTTTGCTGACGGTGCAGTTCACCACATAGTGGCAGCCGGATTCCCGGGCGATCTCCGGCAGCCGCACCTTGTCGAACAGCTTGCCGACCGGCGCCATCTTGGCCACGAATCCTTTCTGCATGAGCCCGCTCTCCTGGCCGCCGGTGTTGGCATACAACTCGTTATCGAAGCAGATCGTCGTAAATTTCTCCTGGCGGAACCAGGCTTGCAGCGTCATGTCGAGGCCGATGTCCACCGTGGCGCCGTCGCCGGCCAGGACCACGACGTCCTTGACCCGTCCGGGGAACCGCACGCTGAGCGCGCGCTTCAGGCCCGAGGCGATGGCGTTTTGATTGCCGAACAGCGAGTGGATGTTGTGCACGGCCACCATCGGAAACACCAAGCTGGTACAGCCGGTGGAGCCGACCATCACCGTATCTTCCGGGTTCGGCAATGAAGCGAGGATGTACCGGAACGCCATGGACTCCGGACAGCCGGCGCACAGCGAGTGTTGCTCGATCAGCTCCTTCGACGTGCCGATATCTTTCCAGCCCCGGTCTTCCTTGCCGTACGTCGCGCTCTTCACGAGGTCCTGGTAATCGGACGGCATGATGTCGTACAGGGCTTCCGAGATCTGGATGCGTTCTTTGCTCATGTATGCCTCCTTCTTTCTACGAGAAGGCTGAGGCTCAGGCTGAGGTTGAGATGAAATCGAACGGCCTGTTCGTTTCTTCCCTGGGCCTCAGCCTCAACCTGAACCTTAATGTTGTCAGCTTCCCCGACCGGCCAGGGAGAAGGTCTTCATCCCGAGGGCCGTCTTGATTTCGGACACGATGATCTCCGGCGGCATCGTCATGCCTCCGCAGACGTGCGGACCGGCATGCACCCGATGGTGATTCGGGATGGTGGCGCGGATTTCCTTCGCCAGCCAGCCGGTGACGTTGAACTCCGGCACGAAGATGTGCTTCGCGTTCTTCGTGGCTTCCCGGATTTCTTCCTCCGGCCACGGCCGTAGCGTCTTGACCTTGACGAGCCCGCAGCGCACGCCCTCGTCCTCCAGCATGCGGATGGCTTCGCGGCCCTGCGACACCGCGGTGCCGGACGCAACAATCATGATATCCGCGTCGGTATTCTCGGTGTCGATGAGGCCGTTGAGCCACTTGATCGTATGTTTGCGCGACCGCTCGATCGCAGCCCAGATTTCCTGCTGCCAGCTGGCGTGCGTCGCGTAGCTGATGTA
>CAZXRB010000044.1:0-4714 GCA_964642845.1 uncultured Nitrospira sp. | reverse complement strand
TTGATCGAAGGTCACCCAGTTGTAGAGCGACAGCGGCGTCAGCTGCACGACGTCCTTGGTATGCGTGACGAAGAAGCCGTCGCAGCAGAGCGCGAGCGGCAGATGGACGTCGGGCTCTTCCGACACCATGTAACCCTTCAGAATCCAGTCGAAGAAGTCCTGCGCGGTCTCGGCATGCCACACGAGCATGCCGGTATTGAGGAGGTAAGAGATTTCCAGCGTGTCCGGCTGAATCGACAGCGGCGAATTGATGCCGCGGCACGTCACGATCATTTGGATGGGCAGCCGCGCGCCGGCCCACATCGGGAAGTTTTCCATAGCGCGCATCGTGCCGGGGCCTGCCGTCGTGGTGAACACGCGCGCGCCGCCGAACGAGGCTCCGGCGCACTGCGACATGACGGCGAACTCGCTCTCACCTCGGAAATAGTCGCCGACATAGCCTTCGGCAAACAGCTCGCCGATCAAGGCGGCGGCTTCGCTCTGCGGCGTGATCGGGTAGGCGATCATCACGTCGCAGCTCGCGCGGCGGATCGCTTCCTTAATGACTTCGCTGCCGGTAAAGAACGACGGCGTGCGCGGCGCCTCATGGAGCATCTTCCACGGGTCCGTATACGTCTGTCCTTTTTTATTCTGTGTCCCAATGAGGGATTTCACTTCCGCCATGGTTCCAGCCTCCTTTCACGGCATCACGGATGCCCCAACGGTCAGTTCGAGCTTCCGTTCCTGGCTGTGGTCAGCCGGGGTTGGACGGTCCCTTTCAGTTTCTTGACCCAATCGGCCAGCGTCATGATCTTCTCGACCGACGCGTCACGGAAGGACAGCATGGCGTCCTCGTGGCCGGCTTGCGCGCACATCGCAATGGTATAGCATGACGTGCCGCCCCGAATGATCTTGAGCGACAGGTTCGCCTGGTGACAATGCACGCCGACGAACATGCAGCAATCGATCTTGTTGTGCCAGATCGTCAGATTCGGGTGGTTCGGATTAATCTCGATTTCGGGGTTGATCTTGGGATACTTGGGGCGATAGTCCGGCATGGGAATCAACATCGGTTTCTGGCCGGGCTGCACGCATTCTTTGATCGTGTTGTACAGATGCCGGATGGCCGTCGCCTTCTTCGCCGCCTTTTCATTCCAGGCCCAGAGCACCAGAGGGCCTGGGAAAATCGTGGGCACTTTGGCCGTCAAAAACTGCCTTGCCGCTTCCTCGTACGCTTTTTCCTCGGGCACGATGACGCCGTTGATATGAGCTTCCCCGGGGTTGGGCAGCCGGATTCCCATAGTGGCCGCAGCAGGAGGGAGGAAGTGTTCGGGGCCTGGAAGCACACGGTATTCACTCATCACGGCTACACTCCGAGTAAAAGGTTGAGAAGGCCCAAGATCAGCGATTTTTCACGAGCTTGGTCTGTTACACTCTAAGCTTTTTTCCCCTTGTTCCGCAACCTCGCAGAAGGCCCACCGAGAAGAGCTTTTGGGCTACCGGCATCAGAGGGGTTAGGCCTTTGGGACTAACCGGCTCATTACCGTAAATTCAGCGGTTTCAGAACCCTTGCAGGAGCGCGCATTATAGGTGGCCAAGTTTTTTGTTGTCAAATGAAGGGAAGACCGGCCGCTTGCGCGACATGTCACTAAAGTCTCCGTCAATTCCGGCACTTGCACCTATGGCAGCTGCGCGCAGGCAGGGGCCGATCCGAGCAAGCAGGCATGCTCCAGGTCCTCTTTCGCCGCGCCGCCCTGCAATTGTTCGCGATAGATTGTCCCGCGGGCCAGGAGCGCGTCGGCATTGGTAGGATCCACCTGAAGAACGGTGCTGAGATCCTGGGCTGCCAAGGTAGGCTGCCGGAGCTTCCGGTACACCTGGCTGCGCAAGAGATAGGCCTCCTTCTCGTACGGAATCCAGCTGTCCGGCGTCTGTTGATTCAGCAGCCTATTGAGCACGGCCAAGGCTGCCGACCATTCTTTTTGGGCGGTGAGCTTCCTGGCTTCGGTGGTGTGGAGCGTGATCAATCGTTGGCGTGCAACGTCGAAAAAGGGATTCAAGAGCAGCGCATCCTCATAGGCCCTCGCCGCTTCGGCCGGACGCTTCAGCCAGGTGTAAGCATCTCCCTTGCCGAGCAGCGCCCAGGTATTCTTCGGGTCGAGCAAGAGGGCCCGGTCAAAATCCATGCGGGCATTGTCCACATACAGAGAGTATTGGCTGGGTTTGGCCTTGTCCGCGTAGGCGAGCGACACGAGCCGCAGATACGTCTGTCCGCGCAGGATGAGAGGATCCGCCGATTGGGGATCGAGCACGGCGGCCTGCGAAGTGAAATCCAATTTCCGGCGCAAGTCGCCGGTGTCCATCGCGTCTTGCAACAGTTTCCTCGCCAGATGGTATCGGGCATGTTTTTCTTCCGGCTCGATGGTGAGCATGCGGACGCCGGCCGGCCGTGTCTGTAACTCCCGCAGCTGGGCCTTGAGTTCCGCGTTTTCCTTTTGGAGGCGGCGGAAATGCTCGGCGAATTGCTGCTCCGATCGCCACCGGCGAATCGCCTCCTGCAGGTGGTCGAGGTCGACCTCGGCGCGAATGCGGACGTAGAACGTGGGCCGGTCCTGTTCGAAGGCGCGGCGTGACTCCAAGATATCGGTCTTGGTGACGGCGGCCGCAAGCGTACGGATTTCAACTGCGCTGCTCTGGCGGGTCACTCCGTTCACGTACAGCTCTGAATCGCGAAAGGTCGACTCCAGGTACACGCCCGCTTCTTCCACCGCCCGGTGTTGCGCCCGTTGAAGGACTCGGGCCTCCGCCATGGCCAGAGTGTCGCCATCTCCCATGACATACTGTGCCTCTGTGACGACGGTCGTGGTTGCCGCAACGCCGGTGTAGGGCACCAGCCCAAGCAGCAGAAAAGCGGTCCATAGGATTCTGCGCAACATGAAGCAACTATACCGCTCGAGGTGAAGACGGACAATGATCCCAAGGTATGGGTGTGTAGTCCTGAAACGGGCGTCACAGCGCTCCGTTTAGGCCGGTGTGGGAAACACTTGTAGAAAGGGGTGGATTTCAACCCGCTCGAAGACGCCATGGACGGTATAGGGGTCGTTCTTGGCAAAGGCTTCCGCTTCTTCTCGGCTGTCGAAGTCGAGGACTAGCAGGCTCCCTGCCTTGTCGGTCAAGGGACCGGCCAGGACAACGCGGCCCTGCCGATCGAGAGGATCGAGATAGGCCAGATGAGCGGGACGATGGAGCTTGCGCTTCGCTTCACCGTCCGCACCGTCATAGCCGATGATCACAAATTTCATGTGCGCGTCAGCCGAGATCACGGTCGGAAGCAAGGAGACATGGGCTAGGCCGGGTCTTCCAAGGGGCAGCGATCTTTAAACCCGGTGGTGACTTCATGCCACCAGCGGATTTCCTTCTCGCCGAGTTTCCAGCAGAGGTAGACCATCCGCCCGTTGCGGACATGCGGGAAGTCGCACAGGCCAAGGTCGATGTCCTTGACCAGGACTCCTTGTTCCTGGATGGCCTGCAGATTGGCGCTGATGTCCTGAAGGCTCTGCACGTAGTGCGCCCCGACGACCGTACCGCCCCCATGACCCGCCTGCGCGGACGCCTTCTTGACTTCGTCCCGGGTTCGAATCAAGACTGACTTGGCGCGCTGGATGGTCGAGAGCTGTGACTGGAGCTGGGGAATCAGCTGGTTGGCCTCGAAGAGAGAAAAAACGCGCTCGGGGTTGGTGTCTTCTTCATCCGCCATGTCAGGTTCCGTAGAGTCTGTCTAGCACACTTCAATTTCGCTGTTCAACTTACTCTGTGTCGCCCGGCTTCCTTCCTGATCCGTCCCGGTCACCATGACCGAGTGAGATGTTAGTTGACAACTGGCCGAGGCCCTGGGTATTATTCCATCACATTCCGGCAATCTCTCCATTTGAAACTCGGCTCCGGAACCTGTCTCGACCAAACCTGGCAAACGCGAGTGTGGAGCGGTGGACCAGCAAGACGTTTGGTTGTTCGTCCAATAGACCCGTGATATCGACGGCCACATCTCGAATACGAGCGCGCGTGCGACCATCAGCTCTGCACAAGGCTCTACGCTATACGCATCAGTCATAATCATCAGAGCACACATTCATCCAACGTTCGCATGACACGAGAGTTCGTGGAGTGGTGTTCGACATCATTATTTAAGTGAGCCGGAGGGCTCGAGAGGAGTCGTATGTCAGTTGCCAAGGGGGAAGTTATGCATCTTGCGGAGCTGAAGCAAAAGTCCATCGCCGATCTGAACGATGTGGCGCGCGACCTTAAAATCGAAGGCGCGGCCAATCTGCGGAAGCAGGAATTGATCTTCGCCATCCTGCAGGCCCAGACGGAGAAAAACGGCGTGGTGTTCGGCGAAGGGGTCCTGGAAACGCTGCCCGACGGGTTCGGGTTCTTGCGCGCCCCCGACTCCAACTATTTGCCCGGCCCCGACGACATTTATATTTCCCCCTCTCAAATCCGCCGCTTCAATCTCCGTACCGGCGACATCGTGTCGGGCCAAATCCGGCCGCCGAAGGAGAGCGAGCGGTACTTCGCGCTGCTCAAGGTCGAGAAGGTCAACTATGAAGATCCGGAAGTCGCGCGAGACAAGATTCTCTTCGACAATCTGACGCCCCTCTATCCGGAAGAGCGCCTCAATTTGGAGTTCGACCGCGAAGAGTACTGCACGCGGGTCATGGACCTCATCACTCCGATC
>CAZXRB010000043.1:0-29079 GCA_964642845.1 uncultured Nitrospira sp. | reverse complement strand
TTGGATTTGGGGCGCATCGGCCTCCTTCAACCCCGGTTTTTCCGCAGCCTGCTAAGTGAGCCTGTCGCGCTTAGACCGTACGTGTCCGGCTCAACGGGTGAGCAGCCACACATTCTCTTTCGCGGCAACTTTCCCTTTCAATCCGCCGGCGACATCCGTGCTTTCGATGAGAGTCACATCGTAATTCGCTGCGTAATGGCGCTTGACCTCGTCGTTCCTCACTGAAAACGGCGGACCGTCCATCAGGCGTTGGTCGTAGTCATAGCAAATTAACAACTGCGGAGCCTTCCCGGTGATCTCCATCAGGTGCGCGGCATATCCAGCTCGCATCGCTTCGGGAAGGGCCACCAAGGCCGCGCGGTCATAGACGGCATCGACTGGGCCGAGCATTTTTCGAGACAGCGCGAAGATATCGCCGACGAAGATGTCGAGGTTCTTTGCGCTCCACTGCTCCAACTCGCCGACAGCCGAGATGTCCGGCTGCACGCCCAACTCCATGAAGAGTTGCTCAATGGCGATGCGGCTCAACTCGGCGCCGGCCACACGATAGTCCTTGGTGAGCAGCCACCCGATATCCAGCGTCTTGCCGCACAAGGGCAGGAAGATCCGTCTGCCCTTGGGTAACGACAGCGCATGGAAATGTTTGACGAGGAGCGGGTTGGGCTTCCCCTCGTGGAAGCCAATTTCATTTTTCTCCCAGCGTTGATGCCAAAAATTTTGGTCCATGAAAGATTCCCGTCACATGACGATTGAGCGGCATAGCCGCACCGGCCGGCGTGCCGGCGTGAGATTCTTGAGGTTGTTTGCTCTATTGTCAATGGTCATCCGCTCCGCCTTAGGTCGTTGACGGTCCCTATGGCTCCTGCCTGAGGCGAGGACTAGAATCTCTGCAATGGATATCGCACGCCATCGCCTTGGCTTGGCTGGCCGACTGCTTGGCCTGCTGTGCCTCCTGCTTGTCGTTCAAGGCTGCCCTTCCAAGGCTCCGCCTCTCAGCGTCCGCTTCCCGATCACGTACGGGTCCCATACCGCCCTGCCACCCACCCAACACCGCATCCTGCTCTGGGGAGATCCTCGTCTGGCCGACGTGGCCGTGGAATGGCTGCGGTCCCGTCATTACACGAGCCTCCTTGTGCCATGGAAGAACTCTTCCCCTGCCACGCACGTTTCAGAGGGCGTCTCAGATCGCAAGACCGCACTGGTTGCCGCAGAGAACAGGAAGGCCGAGGTGGTGCTGTTGCTGGAGCTTGAGGAAAGCCAAGAAGGCGCGCTGCTCGAGCCGCACTGCGGCTCTCTGTTTCACGTGGGTGTCGAGGTACGGGGCCTGTCGGTGGAGAGCGGAGACACGCTGCTGCGAGGCCATGCCCATTACCCACACTGCGTCGCTCTCAGCGACACGACGATTCGAAGCCTGACCTGCCAGGCCTTGGCCACCGCGTGGGGATACCGCCCGTCCGGGCAACTCGATCTTCCGTCGGATCTGATGTGTACCGCCGGGCAGACCGACCCCATCCCGCTCCGCTGATGCGCAGAGACCCCGCGCCCGCGTACTGTCGCGGAGATGAACGTGCTGGGAGCAGACAAAGGGCCTGGACGAATCCAGGCCCTTTGGAGGAACTCCTGCGCGCTCGAGAGCTATTTGCCCTTCACGATCGTGCAAAAGTCGCCGATGATCCCGAGAATGCTCTTCGCCGAGTGATCGACGTGCGCCACTTCCGTAATGCCGCCCGCGGCCTTGGCGGCGCTGATGCTCGCGTCGCCCGTGGCCACCAATCCCAGGATGGTCTGGGCGCAGGCCTTCCCTTCCTTCGTGACCGCTGCATTGGACGTGGCTTCCCATCCGAATTTCGTGTCGTTGTAAAACACGCCCATCAACGGTGACGCGACCGGCGGAATGCTTTGCCGGCTGTCCGCCCGTAGAAGGAGAGCTTCTGATGGACGTGCTGTCCGAAGTGCTCAAGGCCGTGAGGCTCGACGGCGCCGTGTTCTTCAACGGCGAGTTCTCGGCTCCCTGGTGCGCGGTCGAGCCAGACTCACGCACCATGGCGTCCTATCTCTCCGTAGAATCCAAGCACGTGGTGATTTTCCACCTGGTCACCGAGGGCCGCGGCTACGTGTGTATCGAAGGCGACGGCACGCCGGTGGCGCTGGAGGCGGGAGATATTGTCATCCTTCCGCACGGCCACGCGCACCGAATGGGCAACGGTGCCCCAGTCGCGCCGATCAACAGTGCGCAGACCCTTCATCGCGTGCTCTCGGAAGGGCTCAGGCTGTCTCGATTCGGCGGCGGCGGGGAGCTGACCACACTCATTTGCGGCTACATGACCTGCGATCCGCAGCTCAGCCGGATGCTGCTTGGCGGGCTCCCGCCGATCGTGAAGATCAATATCCGCGACAACGCCGCGGGACGCTGGCTGGAAGACACCCTCCGCTATTCGGTGGATCACGCGGAGGCCTCCGGCCCGGGCGGCGCCGCTGTCGTCGCCAAATTATCGGAAGCGCTGTTCGTGGAAACGCTGCGGCGGTACATCGCGGCGCTGCCGCCGGCGCAGACCGGCTGGCTCGCCGGCGTGCGGGATCCGGACGTCGGAAAGGCCTTGGCGCTGCTGCATCGGGAGCCGGCCAGGCCCTGGACGATTGCTTCGCTCGCGAACGAAGTGGGAGTATCGCGGTCCGTGCTGGCCGAGCGGTTTCGTCACTATCTCTCGGAGGCGCCGATGGGGTACCTCACGCGCTGGCGACTGCACCTTGCCGCACAACTGTTGCGGTCCACGTCGAAGAGCGTGGCCGAAGTGGCCGCCGACATAGGGTACGAGTCCGAACCGTCATTCAACCGCGCCTTCAAACGAGCCTTCGGTCTCCCGCCCGCCCGGTTTCGCAGCCAAGTCAGGCCGACCCGCCACTCCGCCCCGGCGGCGTCGCGCTGAACGGAAGACTCGGAAAGCGCGAAGGCCAGGCTTCCGTCACGCGAGCCTATCCGCCCACGACGCCACAGCACACGCCAGTTCACTGATCGCATCCGCATCCGTCTTCCCCGAGCGCTTTAGCACGTGGAAGGAATGGTCGGCGGTGTCCACGACGTGCAAGGTGGCGCGTGGGCCCAGCTTCGCGCAGACGGAGCGGTACGCCGGCGCCGATGAACATCTTGATAAAGGCGTCGTCATCGGGCGTATACCGGATCGACCGGCCGGCGACTTTGGAGAGAATCGTCGCGGCCTCATGGTAACTGGGAGCTGCTGGACCGGGGAAGGTGACGGCCCTGCCGTCGAAGCGTCGGCATTAGTCCTGTCTCTTCCGGCTAGAGCTTCGCCCAGTGGGCCCCTCCGTCGCGGTCATGGGAGGGATAGTGACGTCCTCTCGTATGTCAGATCCTGCCCAATCGCAGCAGTCAAGCGCACCCGCCCTGCGCCCGAGGCGTCGGCTAGAAGCTCTCCACAGAAAGGACCATCGCCCATGAACAAGACGGTCTCAAACGGTACCGTGGTTTCTTTGGAATACACCGTCAAGCTGGACAACGACGAGATCATCGACACGAATGTCGGAAAAGAGCCGTTGGTCTATACGCACGGGACCAATCAAATTATCCGCGGTGTCGAGAGCGCCGTAGAGGGCATGGAAATCGGCCAAGCCAAACAGGCGGTCGTGCCGCCGGCGGAAGGCTATGGTGAGAGGGACCCGAATGCGATCCATGAAGTACCCAAAGACCAGCTTCCGCAAGATATTGCGGTGGGCACGCAGCTCCATGGAAAAGACGCCAGCGGCCGCGACATTCAGCCGATTGTGTCCGCCATCAAGGACGAGACGGTCCTTTTGGACTTCAACCACCCGCTCGCGGGCAAGACGCTGTACTTGGATTTGAAGGTCGTGGACATCGGTTGAGCGGCAAGCGCAACGAAGGCCGGCGTTGGTCAACGAGGCGCACGGGGAGGCCGAGGCTTGGACCAGCACGGGCGACCCGCACGTCCAATACCGGTCGCCCGTCTGCGGCGCACATGCCGCCTGACGGCTCCGCTCGATCTCACATCACCACGCCGCCGCCGGCCTGAATAGTATCGCCGGTGACCCACCCGGCTTCCTCGCTGACCACAAAGGCCACCACGTTCGCGATGTCTGTGGGCGTCCCAAGCCGTCCCAGCGGCGACGCTTGAGCGCCGACCGTTCGGAATTGTGAATCGTTGAGCATGTCGGTCTCGGTATAACCGGGTGAGACTGTATTGACGGTAATCTTGCGCGCACCGAGCTCCTTCGCGGCGACTTTGGTGAAGAATTCCAGCGCGGCCTTACTGCCGCCGTACACTCCGATCCCAGGAAAAGCCAAGTGCGTCCCACCGGTGGAAATATTGACGATGCGTCCACCCTCTGCCATGTGCTTTGCCGCTTCCTGGAGGGCAAAGAACTGTCCCTTCGCGTTGACCGCGAACATCCGATCGTATTCCTCTTCCGTAGTGTCGAGGATCGGCTTGGCCCAGAAGATTCCCGCGTTATTGACGAGGATGTCCAGCCGCCCAAAGGCGTTGAGCGTTTCCTGAAACAGCCGCCGGATGTCGGCCACGTTGCTCACGTCGGCCTGAACGGCAAGGGCCGTGCCGCCGCGCCCCTCGATCCCAGCCACCACCTTCTTGGCTTCCTCGGCGCTCTGGGTATAGTTCACGACGACGCGGGCGCCGTCCTGCGCCAGTCGTTCTGCAATGCCCCGGCCGATTCCGCGTGAGGCTCCTGTCACCACCGCAACCTTTCCTTTGAGCGAAGCCATATCTCCTCCTCTTTATCTCGTTTTGAGATCAGCAAGTCGTGATCCATCTCGCGACATCCTCCATGGCGCACGCATTCATCATCTCTTCTATTCGCGAAGGCCCGCAGGGTATGGCCCCTGCGACTCAGTTGGAGGAGAACAAGAGGACGGGCTGCTCTTTCGCGGCTTGGAAGGACACCGTCGGAACAAGAAGAGACAGGGTGCGTTGGCAGAATTCACCCTGGCCATGGGGCCTGATCGATCGCCTTCTCCTACGTCTCCATCATTTCCAACCGCGCATCGAACTCGTGCCCGCAGGCCGTGCAGCGGATACAGTCCGACTCCACCGTCATCTCGTCGTCCCGAATCCCCATGCCGCCGCAGTCGGGGCAGCGGGAAAGGTGGACCCGCTCATCGCTCACGGTTTCGTATTGCACGCCGCGAAGGCAGTACACCGGTTTCCCGTCGAGCAACCATGGCCGGCCCGCGTTGTCCTCGACCGGGAGAACCATATAGTGATGGTTCACGTAGTCCTCGATCTCCCGTCGGCTGGCAAACCCCTCTTTGATGAGCCTGCCGCTGACCGCGTCATACAACCCGTTCTCCTTCACAACCACTTTCGTCGGTCCCATTGGTTCACCTCCCTGGGCGAGCTTGCGACGATCGTACGGCACCCACCGGCATAGGATCGATCCGTCAGACGACGCCCGAGTAGTACCGCAAAATATTCGAGACGGAGATGACGCCGATAATCTGTCCATCTTGCGTCACGGCGAGATGCCTGGTCGCCTGCTCCTTCATGAGGCGCACGGCCTCGATGAGGGGACGATCACCGGGAATGGCCACGATCGGTGTGCGCATACTGCGTTTGACCGGCGTCGCGTGCGGATCGAGGCCGTTGGCGACCACCTCGCGCGCAAGGATGGCGTCTGTAATGAACCCGACGTACGACCGATCGTCTGTCACGAGCAGCGAGCCCACTTTCCACTTCTGCATCTGCTGCGCCGCGTCCCGCAGGCTGGCGTCTTGCGAAAGACTCCGGATGTCCGCGGTCATATGTTCGGCTACCTGAGGCCCGATCAGGGTCCGCCGCCTGGCCCTGGCGCTTTTCGGTTCGGCCGCCCGGCGCGCCTCCAACTCGGCCACGCAACTTTCCAATACCCGGTTCCGCTGGAGCAGGCTCTGGCGCTCGCCGTTCACGCCGGCGCTTTCCGGTGCCTCATCGGTGAGATTGACAAGACCGGCCGCTTCGCCGACCTCCGCATATTCATACGCATGGAGCAACTCGGAGGTCTGGCCGAGGAGCTCGCCGATCAATCGCTCCGTGTCCAGATCGAACTCTTCCAAACTGCGCGTCGCCGTGCCCTTGCCCAGGAAGGGAGCGAGGTCGGCCAGCTGTTTGCGCATGCGCTCGATGCTGCGGTCGAGGGATATCCGTGGTTGCCGGAGAGCGGGGCGCGTCGCCATAGCACCTCCTCGATGGATAAGGCGGGAGTACGATCATAGCTCCATGGGGAGCAGCGAGGCAAGCCTGTCGACGGAGCGACGGCACGCGGTAGAAGCGGGCCGGGCGTCACCGACCGTCTGAGGATTCCACGCGCTCGGAGGCGAGACTCTCCACACCATGGTGACATCCCAGGCCCGGCCGCGCGATGACGGCGGCGTCTCGCTTGACTGAGTTGTGCCATCACGCTTCGGTCCCACGCAGCCTGTGCCGGACCTCCATCCACCGCGCCGGTACGGTGGGCATGCTAGCCCTTCCGTCCGGTATTGCCTCGTGCCACGCGCCGTGCCGGCGTCAGCTTGCTGTCCGATCTTCTGGTCGCCGCATACTGCTCGCATTCCGCCGCGGAATAGACCCGCACATGGTACTCCGCTTCCAATTTGACCTGCGCCGCCACATTTCCGTTCGCAGCGGCCTGCAGCAACAACCGCCGTTCCTCTCGTTCCGGATCCGGAATCATTGCCGCCATATCAACCCTCCGTTCTGCAGATTGCGCCGATCGTGTCGTGGTCTCACGCCGTGCCGCGGGGAGCGGCGTATTCGCCGGCCGCCAGTCTCCCGGCCATGCGCGCCGCCCGGCCATTGCGGTACACCGTGGGGCGCACGGTCTCCGCCATCCGTTCGTAAATGGCGAGATAATCTTGCACCATGCGTGTGACGGTGAACCGCGCCTCGAACGAATCCCGGCAGTGCCGGCGTCGGATGAGCGGCACGCGATCGATCGCTTTGACCATCTCATCCAGAGTGTCGCAGATGAAACCCGTCACCCCGTCTTCAACGATTTCGGGAATCGAGCCGCGCCGATAGGCCAACACCGGCGTGCCGCAGGCCAGCGCCTCGATCAACACGATGCCGAAGGGCTCCGGCCAATCGTACGTGCAGAGCACCGCCGCCGCCTCGCCGAGAAAGTCGCCCTTTTCCGCGTCGCTGATTTCGCCGAGGTACTCCACCAGCGGATGCTCCAACAGCGGCGCGATCTGCGTCTCGAAGTAGTCGCGATCGACCGGATCCACTTTGGCGGCGATGCGAAGCGGCATCCCCGCCTGTTTGGCGATGGCAATCGCATGATCCGGCCGCTTCTCCGGACAAATGCGCCCCAGGTAGGCGAGATAGGAACCGGGGCTCGGATGAAACGCATACAAATCCGGCAGGCCGTGGTAGACCGTGCCCTGCCAATTGGCATGCGGCAGCGGCCTGCGCTGCGCGCCGGAAATCGACACGACCGGCATCTCCGCATACTCTCGATAGAGCGGGATCAATTCGGGAAGATCCAACCGTCCGTGCAGCGTCGTCAACACCGGCGTGGCGCACCGGCGGCTCATCGGGAAACTCAGGAAATCCAGGTGGGAATGAATGAGGTCGAACTCTTCGGCCTCCGCACCCAACGCCCGTTCCTGCATGAGAATGAACGGCGCGTCACGATTCACCGGTCCGCTGTGCAGCCGAAGAGCGCGGGGGCACGCCGGCCGGAGGCGGGCCGTGGTCTGAGAATCTCCGCTGGCGAAGAGCGTGACTTCATGGCCCTGGCGGACGAGCTCTTCCGTGAGATAGGAGACGATCCGTTCGGTGCCTCCGTAGAGCTTCGGCGGCACGCTTTCCCAGAGCGGAGCGATTTGAGCAATTCTCATGTGTGAGGATCCTTTCGTGGTGAAGACCCGACAGATTGATGATGACCACGCGACGTCTTAGAGATTTTAATGAAGCGCGCGCCTGCGCGTCGTGCGCTGAGGAAACTGCACGCGACATGCCATTGACAGACGTCGTGGATCATCAGTGCCACAGCACTTTTTCGAGGCACCTAGAGGTTTCGCTAGCGGCAGCGGCCTTCGATGTGTATGTCAAAAGGAGCACGATCGAGTCGGATGCGGGCTCAGTTACATTCCGGTTGCCGCCCGCCTGTTTGTAGAGAGAAACGAATCTTACGCGACAGTTTTGGACAAGGGTTGAGGAGGAAACCGGCCGGGAATGCTAGCGTACCAACCGAGTTCGGGTAGCGCTGGAATAAGCGCAATCGCCTGGTTGCCCCGGCGACTGTTCACCATAATGAACATCGTAGGCTGAAACAGTCGGATCCGGAACAGGAACCCATGCTAGGGAAACGCTTCCGGAAGGTGGTGCCATAGTCGTGACTTCGTTGGAGCACGATCCACTGAGGCCGTTGTACGCGCTCACAGCAAAGAAATAGGTGATGCCGGGGGCAAGGCCGGTGATGGTGGCGGTCTGCGTCACGAGGCTCGGCACTCCTGGGTGTTCTCCTTCTCCTCCTCCACAGTCGCCGAGGGAGGCCCAAATCATCATCAATGTAACCACCCAGATATGAGAAACTGTGTTCCCCGACCTGCCTTGGACAGTACCGGCAAGAGATGTTTCGGCACGGACCATGTCGTAGCCGCCTCCTGCGTGATTACGGAATGGATGCGCGCTTCGGTATAACGCCCCGTGGTTCGAACAAAGCTTTGACACCGACCAGATATACGTTCCCGTCTGGCCCGAACGTCAATTCTCGTGTCCAGCAGGTCTCTACCAGCTTCACCCTCGTTCGTTCGCGACCCCGGTCGAGTATATGCACCTCGAAGACCTGCCGGCTCTTTGGAAGCTCGGGCATCAGCAACAGTAGCCCCCGCCGGCTGGAGTTGAGAGAAACCGCGTATCCATCGGCAAACTCGACCATATCTTCGGCGGAGAAGCGCGCAAGCTGATACAGGCACGGCTCGACCGCCGGTACGCGCGCCTCTTCTCTACGGTCGGGATTGGAGGGAAGGTTCTCCGTCGGCGGCGATGCGGTCACAAATCAGCCTGCGTGTCACACGTGAAGTTTTGGACCCTCTTTCTCTCCGCTATTCGTCGGAGTGATGGATTTGAAATTCTTCCAGACAAAGGATGATTCGACCGGCATGCCCTTCCGAGTCGGGTTGCCCATAGCCTCGGACCAAAACCCGGTCCTTTCCATCGGACATGACTCGGCTGACCTCAAAGGCGTCCCACACATGGGCTGCTAACCGTTCACTGAGGCAAGCGTGAATTTCATCGCGCAACGCGATCAACGACAGCGGAAGAGCGTCACACCCGGAATCATTGCAGCCACGGATAAGCTCCCACGCGCGGCGATTCACATGCTCCAATTTTCCTGTGTACCCGAACACGAGAATTCCCGGCGCGCAAGACAATGACCGCTGACGAGCGCGAGACTGACACGAGACGGAGCAAGGCTCGGCTGTGAGAGTCATGGCAACCTCCTCAGGACTGGTGACGATGCCAACGGCAGGAGAAGCAACTGCGACCGGTTGGCAACAAAGGGGGAACCAAGGCAGGACGTCCATTCATACGGGGACCTCAGAGGGCCATCCGAATACAGATTTGTAGAACAAATCTCAATCCCTCGAAAGGGTCATAAGACTGAGAGGACCTTGGCGGCGAGAGGAAACCAACGGCATGAGAATTGATGGGTGGACAGAGCGGAAGGTGAAAACTAGTGAATTGTCATGATCTTGGGTCGTTCGCATGGCTGGCTTGATTCACCCATGAGTTCAGATCACCTTGGTCCCGAACCAGATCACCGCGTCGGTTCGGGAGCTGGTCGGCGCGGCAGCGAAGAGCCGGCGCGTGGTGAGATCGAAATACCAAATGCCTTGGAGCGTCGTGCCGGCAAAGACACAGGGCGCTCCCGCAAATGTCACGCTGTAATCGAAGAGATTGCCCCGGCGCCGTGGCGACACGCTTCCGATAAAGGTACAGCCGTTTTGCTCGGAGCCGGTAAAGGTCCCGGCAGCCGCGACGGTGATCGTCGCAAGATCCGCTCCTCCCGAACGACCGGCTTGGACCTGATACACGCCGGCCAGAACGCCGAGAGCGGGCGCCGTGTCGTAGGCGCTGGTGTACGCGCTGGTGAAGGTCACCGTCCCTCCGGCATAGGCGATCGTGCCGTTGAAGAATTGCCGCCCACGATACGTGGCGGCGAACGTCGCATCGAGCACGCTCGCCCCAATGCCAATGTCCTTCGTATTGACCGACGTGAACGTGCCGTCGTCCGACGTGCCGGTGCCGTGGATCACACCGGAGAGCTGATTGGGATTCGCCACGGCGGAATAGAACACGTAGTAGGTCCCGTCATCGAGCACCGCAGCCGTGAGGGTGCGGCCGCTGCTGGTGCTGCCGGACCACAATCCTTCGGCGGTACCGGCCACGGGTGTCGGAGGAGGCTCGTCACACCCGGCGAGGCTCAATAGCAAACACACGCCCGCTGTCCTGACAAAAGACGGTTTCATCTGACGTCGTTCCGCGCGTGAATATTGTACGGCCTGATTTCGATGAGAAGCTACCGTTCCACTCACCGGCAATCCCGCGACGATCGGCCCGCATGACCATGACGCAGACAGGCGGCTCCACGTACAATGTCACCCCATGAACCGTCAGCCGCCTGCGGGATCGTCGCTCCGCCGGATGCCGCCCGACGTCTGGGTGTTGGGCGTCGTCAGCCTGTTGATGGACGTCTCCTCCGAAATGATCCACAGCCTGCTTCCCTTGTTCATGGTGACGGTCTTGGGCACGGGCACCCTCGCCGTCGGCATAGTGGAAGGGCTGGCCGAATCGCTTACGCTGGTCGTGAAAGTGTTCTCCGGGACGCTGAGCGACTATTGGGGCACGCGCAAGCCGTTGGCGCTGTTCGGCTACGGCCTTGCGGCGCTCACGAAGCCGCTCTTCGCGCTGGCCACGGGCATAGAACTGGTCCTCACGGCGCGGCTGTTGGACCGCGTCGGCAAAGGAGTGCGCGGCGCCCCGCGGGACGCCTTGGTGGCCGACATCGCGCCGCCCGATATGCGCGGGGCGGCGTTCGGGTTGCGGCAAGCCCTCGACACGGTCGGGGCGATTCTCGGCCCGTTGTCGGCCGTCGGCTTGATGCTGCTGTGGGCCAACGACTTCCGTGCGGTCTTTTGGGTCGCCGTCGTCCCGGCCTTCTGTTCGGTTGCGCTCCTCTTCTTCGGCGTTCACGAGCCGGCCCATCGGCCGACAGCGGCGCGCGCCAATCCCGTTCGATGGGAGACGCTCTCGCGCCTGCCAGCCGCCTATTGGTGGGTGGTGGGATTCGGCGCCGTCTTCACGCTGGCGCGGTTCAGCGAAGCCTTCCTGGTGCTTCGTGCCCAACAAGGCGGGATTCCGACCGCATGGGTGCCGCTGGTCATGGCCGGGATGAACGTCGTCTACGCCGCCTCGGCCTATCCGTTCGGCACACTGGCCGACCGGATGCGCCAAAGCAGCCTGTTGGCGCTCGGACTGTGGATCCTGATCGCGGCCGATCTCGTGCTGGCCATCACCGGCCACTGGAGTGCCGTCGCCGCCGGCGTGGCACTCTGGGGATTGCACTTGGGCATGACGCAGGGATTGTTGGCGGCCATGGTGGCCGACACCGCGCCGGCCGAGTTCCGTGGCACCGCCTATGGCGTCTTCAACCTGGCAAGCGGCGGTGCCATGCTGATCGCGAGCGTGCTGGCCGGCTTCCTGTGGGATCGCTTGGGCGCCTCTTTCACCTTTTATGCAGGCGCCGTCTTGACCGGCGTGACGCTCGTGACCGTGATGCTGTACCGAAAACGGTATGCCGCCTGAGGGCACATGAATGGACCAGTGACTTTTCAGTAAGAAAAGACGTAGATTAGCGACCAATCCGTAGGCTGGCGTGATGGTCCTCCGGCCGCGGCTCTCGCTCAAATTTGCCGCGCAGCGTTCATCGGAGAGTGGCTATGCGTGCAGGCGCCTCGCACGGCGTCGTTATCGACAGGCCGGCTGATCGGCACACGGCGCGGCGAGGTCTCCTTCTGGTAGCCGCCGGGATTCTTGCCGGATGTGCTTCGGTTCCGGATCGCTTCGCCCCACCCGATCCCATCGATCCCGCTCAGGTGTCCCATCGGCTTTTCGCCGAGATCCTCCACGACCACGTGCACGACGGGCGGGTCGACTATCCGGCCTTACAGACGGACGGGAGAGTCACGGCGTATCTGGCCCAACTCGATCGCGTGGACCCTCTGGCGCTGCCCTCAGAACCCGATCGCTTGGCGTTTTGGATCAACGCCTACAACGCCTTCGCGATTCAAGGCATTCTCGACGGCTACCGTCCCGCGCCATATCTCCCCTGGTACCGCTTCTTCAAAACACGCGCGTATCGCGTGGGAGGGACGAGGCTGAACTTGTCGGACCTCGAACATGAGATCCTGCGCAAGCAGTTCCGCGAGCCGCGCATTCATTTCGCCATCGTCTGCGCTTCGCTGTCTTGTCCCACGTTGCAGCCTTGGGCCTATGAAGGAGCCCGGCTGGACCAACAATTGGACGAAGTGACGCGGGCCTTTATCAACGACCCGCAGAAGAACCGTTTCGATCGCGACCGGAAGATCGCGTACCTCTCGAAAATCTTCGATTGGTTCGAGGAGGATTTCGCGGCGCAGGCCGGCTCGGTCCCGGCGTTTGTAGCGCGGTACGTCTCGAGCGCGGAGTTGGCCGGCGGTCTGGCGGCCGGCGAGTACCGAATTGAGTACCTGGACTATGACTGGAGTGTGAACGGGCCCGCGCCCAAGGAGACGACGCATGCTGGTGCACCCTGACGAAAAAGTGCCGATCGCCAGACTGCTGACCTTTCTCGAGCATGGCGAACGCCTCGCCAGCGCCTGCGCGACCGCGCAGGCCGCGCTGGCGTCGGATGCCGGAGCCCGTGCCTTTCTGCAGCGTCAGGCCCGCCAGGAAACCCTGCATGCGCTGGTCTTTCAGGGAGCCATCGCCTGGCTCGCGCCCAAGCATCTCGGCGATGTGCCGTTTCTGCCGGCGCTGGAAGAGTATCGCGCCCTCCTGTTTGACGCGCTCGCGCGGAAGGATTGGCTCGAAAGCGTGCTCGCGGAACAAGTGATCTTGGAGGGGCTCGGCGAAGCGATTCTCACCAGGATCGAGGAGGGGCTCGCGAAACGGGCCGCCCCGTTCGGGCGGCTTCGGCGCATGCTGTTGCATCAAGAAGAGGCGCACCACGGCTTCGGCCGCCGCGTCGTGGAACGCGCGCTGGCCGACGGCGCCGTCGATGCTGCCACGCTGCGCCGCCGCGCGCGCGGCTATCTGGAGCTGACCGGTGAGATGGTCCTGGCGCTGAGCGATCTCTTCGAATCCATCGCGGAAGATCCCGCGGCCTGGGCCGATGACGTCCGGACCTTCCTCCCCGAGTGGCTGAAGGACGGCGCCGTGGCCAGGCAGCTCGATGCCGGCCCCCTATCGGCGAACTCCTAAAGAGAGGAGAGGCTGCGCCATGGTGTCGGTCGTCATCCCCGCCTTCAACGAAGAAGCGGCATTGCCCCAGACCCTTACGCACCTGTTGGATCAAGCGGGGGATTTTGAGGTCATCCTGGTCGACGGGGGGAGCACGGACGGCACGGCGGCCGTGCTCGAGAGGTTTGGGTTTCGGTCGACGCCGCCGCGCAGGCGGCTCGCCGCGCCGAAAGGGCGCGCCCCGCAGATGAATGCCGGCGCCGGCGTCGCGCGTGGTGAATGGCTCCTGTTTCTCCATGCCGATACGCGGCTCCCGAATGGCGCGATCCGCCGGTTGAATGAGTTGGAGTCCGTCCCTGCCGTACAAGCGGGCGGGTTTCTGCATCAATTTACCGGCGACGACTGGCGGCTTCGCCTGATCTCGTACCTCGACAATGTCCGTTGCACACGGAGCCGCATCATCTATGGCGATCAAGCTCTGTTCGTCCGCCGCGCGCTGTTCGAGCGCCTCGGCGGGTTTCCGAACCAGCCGATTCTCGAAGACGTGGCCTTCAGCGAACGGCTCAAGGCCGTCACCGCACCCGTGTTTTTCTCTCCCCCGGTCGTGACCGACGCCAGAAAATTTGTGAAGATGGGCATCTGGCGGAGTTTCCTCCGCGTGCTGCTGATCATTCTGCACGTCGAATTCCGGTGGCCGGTCCTTCCCCGAGCCTTCTTCCAAGATGTGCGATAGATTGGCGCGGCACCTACGGTCGTAGGTGCAATTTCTACGTGCGGACGATTGTCCGGCGCCTCATCGTCTCACCGAGCGGGTCAGCGGTGGCTGCGGCCGCCTGATCGCTCCAAGGTGCTTTGGGTCTGTCCCGTGCCTCGCTCGCCGATTCCGGCCGGCACTTGAGCCATCCCCTGGAAGGGGCTGTTCCGGTCCTCGTCCGACCGTTCCGCGGTCCTCTCCGTTTGACCCGCGCCTGGCGAAATCCCTTCCTTGTTGCCGCGACCCTGGCTGGCATCTGGACTCATCGTTCCGGAATGAGGATCACGGCGCATACCGGCGGCGGCTTCTCCACCCGCCTCGGAATCAAGGGCCGACCCCGATCGCGCACTGCCCATACCGGGCGACTGAGCCGTCGTCCCGCCTTGCGCGAAGGCCTCTCCGCCCAACGTCACACAGGCTGCGGCGGCGATCATCCAGATTTCATACCTCGCTGGCATCATGGACCTCCCTTCTCCCGACCACATGCTCGTTATCGGCTCGACCCCGGGCCCATCCCGCCGTGCTCGCTTTCTCCGGCCTTGGCGATCTTGATGATCGTATTGTTGGTGTCCACTTCCACGCTGACCCGGTCTCCCTTCCGGAGATTGTGTTTCTTCAGCAGTTCGGGGTCGGCCACGCGCAACGTCCACGACTGCCCTTCTCTCGTCTTGATACTCACCGTCTGTTTTCCCATATCCACGTGTTCCACCGTCGTCCCGGTCAAGGTGTTCGCCGGATTGGCGGTCCATCCCAATACTGGAAGCCCGAGAACTATGGTCCATACTACGATGAGACGTGTCATATTCCCTCCTCCTTCACAGTGATAGTGCCATTCTCGCAGTACCGCCGTTGACCTCCGCATGGGGATGCTTGCGCAAACTACTTGCCAGAGGCCCCGTCCCGCCCTGATAAAGAGACCTGCCGAACTATCGCGCGTCTCGATAGGCATGGCCGCACGATCGGCAGACAGGGACGCCGATGGGCTTGACAATTCGTCCGCCGGTGGACAGCCTGTCCGCTCTCGCATTCAATCGAGAACCGGATCTCCTGCCGGAGGAGACTCATCGTCTCGTTGCAAGAGCGCCATTCTGTAGCTGCATGTTCGCGTGCGTGGTACGCTGTCCTCGCCATGACGACGGCCGCGCGCGGATTGTGCTGCTTCCTGCTCGTGCTCAGTCTCTCCCCGTGGGGCGGCGAGGGGCGAGCGGCCTCGACGGCTTACGTCGCGACGACCCGGCATCTTGATCTGCGGCAGGTCCACATGGTCCTTGTGGCGCCCCGGGAGGCGAAGGAACGCCTCTACGCTCGTGCGGCCTCGTTGTTCATGTCCGCGGGACTTCCTGTTCCTCGAACGGACAAGGTATCGTCCCATGCCCTCGCCACGCTGACGTTGACCCTCGATCCGCAACCGATCGGTGCAACCTGTGCCGGCAAATTCTTGTACGTCCCGTCGTTGACCCTCTCCGAGCCGGTCGTCATTCCTCGCAACAGCGTCATCAAGCCGGACATCACGTGGCTCATGCGCCGCGATCCTCACATTCTGGGCAGGCCGGACAACTCAGCCCTCGACGAAGATCTGGATCACCTGGTCGGCCAGTTCATCGAAGACTACAAGACTGCGAACACTAGCCGGCACCGATCGCTTCCGGATCCTGCATCTGATGAGCCACGTGCGCCCGCGGGTTCAAGCCACTCGGAGCCCGACATCGGATTGAACAAGCTTCCGCTCAAAGACCTGCCGCTCTCCGTGTGGGCCACGCGATCGACCGCACATCTCGCCGCACGCGCCGCCCTGCAACTCAGCCAAGCCGGCATTGCGGCCACCCTGGAGAAGGCTGGAACCGCCCCCGTTACGCTCGGCATCGAATTGCTCGAGCGGTCGCTTGATCCCGATTGTCCCGGCATGGTGCTGCATGAGCAGGGCATTTATCTGGTCGAACAAGTCCACATTCAGCGGAATCCCGAGGTCGTCATCTGGAGCGACACCTGGCTGCGAGAGCGCCTCACCATCGGTCCTCCGACCTCCCTTCAGCGGCTGGAGGCCGATCAAGAGGCGCTGCTCGCACACTTCATTGCCGCTCTGCCGACACGATGACCGTTGGGAGCCTCACCCTTTCTTCGCCCGGCCCACTAGAGATGACGCCGCCCGGCTGCCTCCACGTGCCGATCGAGATCGGTCCGCTCGACACGCTTAGGGGACCTGGGTGAGAATTTCGGCGTAATACTCCTTCAATGCCGTCTTCCCTCGAGCCCCTGACATGATGACCAGTTGCCGCTGGTCAAACGTATTGGCGCAATAGAGATACACGAAACCCTGTACCGTGCCGAGTTCGACGTGCAGCGCGCGGCCGTCCGGTTCTCGCCGCGTCGTCTCCTGGATCACCTGTTTCCCCGTCAACTCGTTCCAGGCCCTCTCTGCGGACGGCGCATGGTTTTCGTACAGCGGCTCGTCCTGATCGACGGCGCTCCCGGAGAAGCGATGTCGATCAAAGAGAGGGTATTCATCCGGCTCCGGCGATTCGTCCCAGGCCACGCCGCGGTCTTGGCACGTTCCCACGACGTACAAGGGACCGTCCTCAGCCACTTCCTCGACCAATTGATAGCGGATCGGTTCAGGCGCCTCGAGGAGCGTGAGTCCTCGCGCAGCGAGCGCGCGCTGGAACGGCACGCGCCTGGCCAACTGCCTCGTCTTTTCACACAGGATCATGCGCCCGCCTGAGTTCAGGACGGCGCAGAGCTGATCCAGCCTCGCGCCGATGCCGGTGCGCGTCTCGAACGCCCGTTGCTGGACGCTATCCTGGGCCCTCTCGAAGGTCGTCCAGTCACGGCTGGGTATGCCGGGATCCAGCTCCGCCTGCACGAGCGCGTGTGTCGCGACGATGGCCTCGTAAGAACCGGACAAGGTTCCCGGCTCTCCATCGTGCTGTTCGAAGCGGACGTTCCGGAGTCCCAGCGTCCTGGCCATTTCGTCTGCGCGGGCAATGGACTGTGGGGAGCGATCAATCCCAACGAATGTCTTATCGGGCCACCGCGCGGCATAGAAGGTCGTGAGAATGCCGACTCCGCAGCCAAAGTCGAACACGGTTCGCGCGTCGCCGAGTTGAGACGCCGCACGAGGCCCGACGGCCATGTAGTACTCATACCGTTGGCTATAGAGCACCGGAAGAAGATGCGGATCTGCCGTGGCGTCGTAAAACGCCACCTCGTCGGCTGCCGTGCCCCGGCGCTTCAGTTCGACCAGCTCGTGCAATCGAGCGAGCTGGTCCGGCGACAAGACCCGTCGCTGCCAGGCAAAGTATTCCGCGTCCGACGTAAACCGCTTCAATCCCCACGCGGCGAGATGAGTACCCAGTGCCTGTCGCAACAACTCCGTGGTCATTCGAGTGTGATGTGGCATAGCGCCTGCTCAAAACGCTTCCCGGCAAGGCCGCAGGAAGCACGGCGCCTGCGGCGTACCCTTTGCGGTACGCCGCAAGGAGACGCGCGACCGAGAACGAAGCTGGGGAGCGTTTTCAGCAGGCGCTAGGGACGTTTGAGCATGATAGCGTCGAAGTACGCCTCCGGCACCGGATGCGGCAGGCGCAGTTGACCTGTGCCGAAGCCGACGTATTTCTCGCAGGTCAGCTGCTCCAGACCGATCGGTCCCTTGGCATGCAGCCGGGACAGGCTCAGACCCGCATCGGGCCCGAATCCGTAACTGTCGCCCGCGTTGAGCCGCGAGGAGGCATTGACCAAGACGGCGCCGGCATCCACTTCGCGCGCAAATCTCAGGGCCGACTCGTACCGTGTCGTGGCGATCACGGCCGTGAGACAAGGCCCATGCTCGGCGATGTGGGCCAACGCCTCGTCCATGTGCGCGACCATCTTGACGGCCAATACAGGCGTCTGGAATTGGATGCGCCAATCTTCCTCCGTGGCCGGCTTGATGGCGGTATGCCCGGTCATCGGCATTTGCCCCATGAGCGCGACGGTTTTCGGACAGCCGCGGACTTCGATCTTGAACTCGTTCAACAGCCGATTGATCAGCGCGGGCAGGAACTGGCGCGCGACGACCTGCTGGACCAGCAACGTATCGAGCGCGTTCGCGGCGCCGGCCGCCTGGGCTTTGGAATTGATGGCGATGTTCTGCGCCAGCGGCAGATCCGTCTCTTCATCAACGTAGACGTACGTCAGCCCGCCGTCGTGGCAGAGCACCGGCATGCGCGCGCCGTCGAGCACCGCTTTGCGAAGCCCGGGGCCGCCGCGTGCAATGATAGCATCGAGCGCTTTCCCGGCGCGGATCATTTCGAGCGCCACATCTTTTTCGGGACGTTCCACCAGCGTCCACGCACCGGGCGGGATGCCGGTCTGCTCCGCCGCCTCGCCCAACACCTTGCCGATCGCCTGATGGGTCAGGCGCCATTCCGGCGCGCCGCGGAACACCGCCACATTCCCCGACTTCAGACACAGGCCGATCGTTTCCACCGTCACGAGCGGCTGCAGTTCGGAAATGATGCCGATCACCCCGATCGGAACGCGCACCCGGCTGACCTGCAGGCCGTCCGGCCGTTCCCAGCGGGACGTCACCGCTCCCACAGGGTCCGGCTGATCCGCAATCATACGAAGGCGGTCGACCATCTCCTTGACGTCGTCGGCCGCCAGGCGGACACGCGCCACCGCCGCTTTGAGGCGGTCCCTATCGAACTCGCCCTCCGTCGACTTTCCCAGGGCATCGACGTCCTTCTGGTTTTCCGCCAGAATCACGTCCTCGTCCGCGGCCAGACGATCCGCCATGGCCCGCAGCGCCTCGTCCTTCATCGGCCCCGTCAGCAAGGCCACGTGCGATGCGGCTGAACGGGCCTCTTTCAACAACTTCTCGAGATACATCTTAACTGGAACTTCAGGCATTGCAGCTCCCTGAACAAATGGGCATGACCGTCATGCGTCGGGCGCCCGGGACTATAGCACGCGATTTTTTTGAGAGTAAAGGCGCGGTCAGCGAGCGGTTCTGTGCAACTCGGCGGCGCGCCGTGCCAGAAATCTTCCCAACCAGGCCCACAGCAGCATGAGCGGCACGATCAACCAGGCCAACACCGGGGTGGTGGCGCCCAACGCTTTGATCCCGGACACCGCCCAGCCGGTTGACGCGTCACCACCCCGCGACACCGCCGTATCGATGAAATTCTTGGCCTTGTATTTTTCCTCCCGGCTCACCACGGTAAAGAGGATTTCCCGGGCCGGTTTGGCGATCGCGTATTCCCCGACCCGCCGTACGACGGTAAAGACGAGAAACGTCTCCAGCATCGGTATCAGGCTGATCGCGATGAATCCCGCCACGCTCGCCATCGGCAGCACCAAGAGAGCGGCGGCCAGGCCGAACCGCACGACGAGGCGGTTCGTGACCCGGAGTTGCGTCACAAAACTCAGCGCGTTGGCCGTGAAATCGAGGCCCGCAAACAGGCGCGTCCGCAATTCCGGCGACGGAATCGTCCGGGCGATCAGCGCCGTCTGCTCCATATAGAGCGCCGTGGCCGACATGGCCAGCAGCAACAGATAGGCACAGATGGCGAGCAGGTACCCCGACTGCGCCACCAGGCGCACGCCTGCCCACATGCCGCCGCCGAGCGGTCGCTCGGCAGGCCTCGGCCCCGTCTTTCGCTGCCCCTGCGACCATCGATCGAGCCGCACAATGCAGACGGCGCACACCAGCAGCCAGACCGTGGCACAGAGCATGAGCGCCGGAATCGGCAGCACAGAGGTCACACCGGCGGCCAACAGCGGCCCGCAGATCGCGCCCAAGCTGCCGCCGGCTGCGATCACGCTGAACAATCGCGCCGCTTGTTCCGTCGTGAAGAGGTCGGCCATGAAACTCCAGAACACGGAGACGACAAAGAGATTGAAGACGGAGAGCCATACGAAAAAGACGCGGGCCACCCATTCAGGCTCCCACCGGCTGCTCATGGCGGCAAAGAAGAGCAGGAGATGCAGCGCGAAGAATCCGTAGACCACCAGCAGCAGCCGTACGCGGGTGACCCGCGCCGACACGAATCCGAACAGAGGCGTCGCGAGCACCAGCGCCGCAAACGTCCCCGTCATCATCCAGGGAAGGTGCTGCACGCCGCCCTCGATCGCCATTTCGTCGCGCACGGGTCGCAGCATGTAGTAGCCGCACAGCAGCGAAAAGAAGTAGAGGAACGCGAGCAGCAGCGGCCGCCGCTCCGCCGGTTCGGCCTTCACCCACGTCAGCAGCCGGGCCTCCGTCGTCGCCATGGCGCGGACAGTGCCGCACCACTCCCCTCTCCTGCAAGGAGAAAATTTGCTAGAATGCGCCGGATCGACGACATGCGAGGCCTGCCATGATCGACTTGCGCAGCGACACCGTGACTCTGCCGACCGACGGCATGCGGAAGGCCATGGCTCGCGCCGAGGTGGGGGACGACGTGTACGGGGAAGATCCCACCGTCAACCGGCTGCAGGAGACGGTGGCCGCGATGCTGGGCAAACGGGCGGCGCTGTTCGTCCCCTCCGGCACGATGGCGAACCAGCTCGCGATCCGGTCGCAGACGCAGCCGGGCCAGGAAGTCATCGTCGAAAGCAAATCCCACATCGTCCGCTACGAGCAGGGCGCGGCGGGCGCGCTGTCGGGCGTCCAGCTGCACTGGGTCGCCGGCGAGCGCGGCCTCATGACGCCGGAACAGGTCGAGGCGGCGATCCGCCCGAAAGACCCACATAGCATTCCCACCGCGCTGATCTGCCTGGAAAACACGCACAACGCCGGGGGGGGCACGATCTATCCCCTCTCCACGATCGAGAAGATCCGGTCGGTCGCGGTGAAGCACGGGATTCCCATGCATCTGGACGGCGCGCGGCTGTTCAATGCTGTCGCCGCGACGACGCTGCCGCCCACGGCCTATGCGCAACATTTCGAAACCGTGTCCGTCTGTCTGTCCAAGGGACTGGGCGCGCCGGCCGGCTCGTTGCTCGTCTCGAGCGATCTGACGCTTATCGAACGGGCCCGCCGGTTCCGCCGGATGTACGGCGGCGCCATGCGGCAAGCCGGCATCCTGGCCGCCGCCGGCCTCTACGCGTTGGAGCATCACGTCGGCCGGTTGAAAGACGATCACGACCATGCCAAGAAACTGGCGCGGCTCCTCCAGAACCTTTCCGCCGTACAGATCGCTCCCCAGCACGTCGAGACCAACATCGTGATCTTCGACATCGTGGACCCACGGCGCACGCCCGCCGAGATCGTGGCGGCGCTCAAGGCGGAGGGCGTGCTGATCAACGCCGTCGGGGGACAGAGCTACCGGGCTGTCACGCATCTCAACATCTCGTCCAAACAGATCGACGAAGCCGGCGCGATCTTCGCCCGCGTGCTGTCCCGCTGACTCCTCGCATTGACACCTGCCGGATCGGACCATAGAATGCGCGTGCGCCGAGCGGACAGGCCATGACGCTGCATGCAGTCTCGTTCCAGCACATCAGCCGCATCCTTGAAGTGACCGACGGGCTCGGCCTCAACCGGGAGTGGGTCGAGATTCCGCTGTCGCCGGAGAGTCCGGGAGTCGTGCGGCGTTTGCAGAACGGCAAACTCGAAATCGTCGTGGACGCCGACCGCCCGTTCGAGCAGTGGCTGTCGGAGCTCCCCGCCCTGATTCAACAGGCGCACACCGTCTGATGGACGCCAACGCCGCTTCAACGGTTCCGACTCCGGACGAGCTCAACGCCGAACTGCTGCCTGTGCCCGAACCGCCGGAGCAGCCGGAATCGCCGCAGCCGCCGGGCTTCGAGGAGAGCCGCGAGATTGCGCTGCGGCACATCAAAGGGCGGCGGGGCGGCGACCTCGTGGGCATCCTGCTGGTGGGTTCCGCCGCCCGCAAGGCCATCACGCCGCACAGCGACATCGACCTGATCGCGGTCGTCAAGGGAGATGCCGACCGCCATGAGATTCTTCGCGTCGGAGAGCGGCTGGCGGATATCCGGTACCGCGGGCACAAGGACCTGGAAGACGAGCTGGCCTACTCTCCCCGCCTGCCGCCATTGCTGAGAAAGAGCCGCATCCTCTACGACCATGACGGCATCGCCGCCCGGCTGGTCGATAAGGCCCATCAACGTTTCCGGCAGGGCCCGCCCCCGGTTTCCATCAACGAACAGATCCGCCTCAAGGCCGAGTGCCTGCACTGGATCGGCAAGGCGCAGGATCTCGTCGAACGGCCGCCCACCGCCCACTATCTGCTCCAGATCTTTTACGAGGATTTCGTACATGCCTTCTTCCGGCTGCGCGGCCTCTGGGTCACGGCCCCGGTGGACGTCCAGCGATTCATGTACTCGCGCGACCCGGCGCTGGCGGATCGCGCCGCCCAGTTCCTGACAGCGACGACGTTGGCGGATCGCCTCAACTTTGCGCGGCAATTGGCCGATCAGCTCTTTAAGGACGTCCCGAATCCCGCCCGGATTGATTGACGGCGGCACGGGACGCCGGCGTCTCTCACCCTCGCAAGGAGCCTCGCATGGAACTCGGATTCATCGGCCTGGGCAAGATGGGGATGAACATGGTGACGCGCCTGCGCCGCGATCAGCATCGGGTCGTGGTGTTCGACCGGGCCGCCGATCTGGTGAAGCAGGCGGAAACCCAGGGCTGCGTCGGCGCGACCTCCCTCGCCGACCTGGTCGGTCAATTGCGTGCGCCGCGCGCCGTCTGGATCATGGTGCCCTCGGGCGCCCCGACGGAAGAGACCGTCGAGGCGGTGGCGGCGCTGTTGCAGCCCGGAGACATCGTCATCGACGGCGGCAACACCCGCTACCACGACGACGTGCGCCGGGCCGCAGCGCTCACACCCAGAGGCATCCACTACATCGACGCGGGCACCAGCGGCGGCGTCTGGGGCCTGAAGAACGGCTACTGCCTGATGATCGGCGGCGACGACGCGCCGGTGAAGCAGCTGGCGCCGGTCTTTACCACCCTGGCCCCCGAAGAGGGCTGGGCCCATGTCGGCGCGGTGGGAGCCGGCCACTACGTCAAGATGGTCCATAACGGCATCGAGTACAGCATGATGCAAGGGTACGCCGAGGGCTTCGAGCTGATGTCGAAAAGCGAGTACAACCTCGACCTGGCACGCATCGCCGATCTCTGGATGCATGGCAGCGTCGTGCGCTCCTGGCTGCTGGAGTTGGCGGCGGGCGCGCTCAAGGAAGACCGGCGCCTGGCGCACCTCAAAGGCTACGTGCAGGACTCGGGTGAAGGGCGCTGGATGATCGCCGATGCCATCGACAAGGACGTGCCGGTCCCCACGCTGACGGCCGCGTTATTCACGCGGTTTCGCTCGCGGCAGACGGAATCGTTCGCGGAAAAGATGCTCGCCGCATTGCGCAACGCCTTTGGCGGGCACGCCGTCCGGCGCTAGACCTGGGCGTCCTCGAGGAGACCTCCCATGGCCCGCAACAACGCCCAAGTGGACATCGCCCCCGCGCAAGAAGCGGTCGCGCCGGTGGAGCCCTGCACGCTCGTCATCTTCGGGGGCTCGGGCGATTTGGCCCGCCGGCGCTTGATCCCGGCGCTCTATAATCTGCTGCTCGACGGGCTGCTGCCGTCCAACTATGTCGTCCTCGGGCTCGGACGCACGCCGATGAGCGACGAAGAATATCGGGCCGCGGTGCGTGACGGCGTCGTGAAACATTCCCGCCAGGCGCTGATCGAGGACACGTGGAACGCCTTTTCCAGACATCTGTTCTACTTGCGGGGGGAGAACGACGATCCGCAGACCTACTTCCGGCTCAAGGCGCGCGTCGAAGAACTCGAGCAGGCCATGGAGCTGCCGGGCAACCGCATCTTCTACCTCAGCATTCCGCCCAGCTCGTTCGCAGCGGTGTGCGAGGGACTCGCCCGTGCCGGACTGGCCGGCGTCCGGGAAGTCCGATCACCCTACGCGCGCATCATCGTGGAGAAACCGGTGGGCCGCGACCTCGCCTCCGCGCGGGCCATCAACGAAGTCACCGGCCGGGTGTTCGACGAATCGCAAATCTTCCGCATCGATCACTACCTCGGGAAGGAAACCGTTCAGAACCTCATGGTCGTGCGGTTCGCCAACAGCATTTTCGAGCCGATCTGGAACCACAAATATATCGACCACGTCCAAATCACCGTGAGCGAAGCGGAAGGCGTCGGCACACGCGCCAGCTACTACGAAGAGGCGGGCGCCCTGCGGGACATGGTTCAGAACCACCTCCTCCAGCTGCTCTGCCTGGTGGCGATGGAGCCGCCCTACTCGCTCGATCCCGACGTCGTACGGAACGCCAAGATGGAAGTGCTGCGCTGCCTGCGGCCGATCACGGCGAAAGACGTGGAACAGTGCACCGTACGGGCGCAGTACACCGAAGGCAGCCTCCATGGCACGCCGGTCCCCGGCTATCGGCGAGAAAAAGGCGTCAAGCCCGACTCCACCACCGAGACCTATGTCGCCGTGAAATGCTTCGTGGAAAACTGGCGGTGGTCCGGCGTGCCGTTCTATCTGCGAACCGGCAAAGCCTTGCCGCTCCGCGCCAGCGAAGTGGCGGTGCAGTTCAAAGAGATTCCGCAAATCCTCTTCAACGCCAATCCCCAGGCGCCGCAGCCGCCCAACGTGCTGGCGCTACGCATCCAGCCGGAGGAAGGGCTCTCGCTCCGGATCGTCTCCCGCGTGCCCGGCACGCGGGCCCAGACGCATCCCGTCGAGATGCACTTCAAATACGGGGAGGTGTTCGGGCGTCCGTCCCCGGAGGCGTACGAACGCTTGCTGCTCGACGTGATGGCCGGCGATGCGTCGCGCTTCATGCGGCGCGATGCGGTCGAGGCCTCCTGGGCCTGGATCACGCAGATCCTCGAAGCCTGGGAGCGGTTGGGCCAACGCTGGTTGCCCGAATACCAGGCCGGCACGTGGGGGCCCGTGGAAGCCGACCGCTTGATCCAGAAGGATGGGCGGGCCTGGCGGATCCTCTAGAGCGCATTATGAGCGGCGGCAGCCGCGTGGGTTCGGACGGCGGTGCGCGCTGGAGTCATGCTCCAGCGCCGTCATTCACGTCCAGTCCCACCTGTTTCAAGATCTCCTCCTGCTTCCCGATGCCTCCGATGAACCGCTTGAATGCCCCGCGCTCGAACAGCGCGAGAGCCGGCAGCGTGGTGATCTCCAGCTCGGCCGGAATCTGGTGATGCTCTTCGGTATTCATCGTGAGAATGAGAACGCGGCTGCCCGCCGCCTGCTGCACTTTTTCCAGCTCTCTCGATAAGGCACGGCAATGTCCGCACCCGGGCTTCCAGAATTCCACCAGGACCGGTACAGGGGAAGACTGCACGACCCGGTCAAAGTCCCGATCGCCGACCGCCTGAAGCGCGCCGCTCACGGCGAAACACCGGGTTGTAGGACCAGCGGCCGCACCGCTCGCGCGACCGCCTCGGCCAGCACGCGATAGCCAGCCGTGGTGAGATGGAGCCCGTCATTGGAGTAGCGTTCCGCCAGTCGCTGCGACTCGGGCTCCGCTGTCGCCTGAAACAGATCCACACAGGGAAGATGTTTTGACGCGGCATAGTCCTGAATCGCGCGGTTCAGTTGCCGGCGGCGCGCCAGGTGGTCGTCCAGCCAAGCGGCGCCTTCCCGGCTGTCGTGCGCGCCTTCCACGCGGAGCGACGGGACCGTGATGGGAAGCGGCACAGCCCCGGCCGACAAGGTCCATTCATACATCTTGAGCAGATTCCGCATGATGTCACCCGGGGCACCCCGCCACCCCAAGTCGTTCGTCCCGCCGAGGATGGCCACGCATCGCGGCTTGTGCTCGAGCGCGTCGCGCCGGAACCGCGCCACCATCTCGCCGGTGAGCTCGCCGCAGACGCCGCTGATTCGGACGTCGAGGTCGCAGCCGAGCAATGCGGGCAGCCACTCTCCATAGGGAGTCGAGCGCCCCTGCGGGTTCTCCCTCGTCGGCGACTGAAATCCCGCCGTCAAGCTGTCTCCAAAACACACGATGATCGGTGATCCGGGCATGAATGGGAATGGGCTCCTCGATCCCAGTGATTGTACGGAGGCTCCATTGGACGAGCAAGGGCGATCGGCTACGAGCCGTTTCAATTCTAGCGATTTCCTTGACCAAATCGGCATCTCCCGGTAGGTCTACCCCTATGTCCGATCTCAAGGCCGCGCAAGATATGCTCGCGGCCGCTGTCGCGGCCAAAGGCACGGAAGACCCGGAGATTGCGTCCGCCAAGCGGCTGCTGAAGCTGCTCGACAAGACCTCGAAATCCAACCGCACCTACGGCGCGACGAACCCCGTCGCGCTCAAATTTTCCCAGCAGCTGTATGAGGAAGTCACCGCGCATCTCGCGGCCTATTCGAAACTGACGGTGCTGGTGCAGCGCTCACAGCTGCTCTGCAAGGAACAGGTGGTCTATCAGCCGGAACAGGACAGCGGGAGCGAGAGTGTGGCGTTCAAGCTTTACGCCGACGGTATCCGCGAGCTGGTCCTGCATCAGGGCCTCGCACAGGAGGATCTGCGCTTCTTTCTGGATTCCTTGTGGGGCGGACTCGATCCGACTCAGGAAGATGACGACATCGTCACCCGCCTGTGGTCCAAGAACCTCTCGACCATTACGATTGTCACCGCGGAAGAGCTGGCCAAGGCCTCGGGCGCGACGGATGAATTTCTGCGGCTCGACGGCGGCATGTCCTCGTCCGATGCCACACTGCGCGAGTTGCTCGACCGGGAGCGGAGCCGTAAAGGCGGACTCACGGGAGGCGACGACGCGGCCAAGGACGGCGGTGGAGGGGGAGAGGCGGCCGCGCGACGTCGTTTTCAATCCGGACTCGTCGGCTACGAGGTCACCGACGAAGAACTGGCCGCCCTGGCGAAAGAAGTGGACGCCGAAAGCCGCCAGGACAGCACGATGTACATCCTGGATATGCTGACGACGATCCTCGCGTCGGAAACGTCCCCGCGGCTCCTGACCAAGCTGTTCGCGCTCTGGGGCCACGTGATCGATGCGTTGATGCGGGAAGGCAAATGGACGGTGCTCGAGCATGTCCTGGGCCTGTTGCACGAAACCGAGGCGGTGCGGCCCGATATCACCGACGAACACAAACAACAGCTCTCGTCGTTGCTGCAGGGATTGGGCCAGGCCGAGCGGCTGAAGAGGATCGAAGCCTATTTGAACCGGACTCCGGAGGCGGTCACAGAAGGATTGTCGACCTTGCTGTTGCTCATGGGGCCCCAGGCCGTGCCAGGCCTCTGCTCGCTGCTGGCCGGCCTGAACACGCCGGCTCATCAAGCGATTGTGGTGGATGCGCTGTTCACCCTGGCGAAAGACAATCCCGACCCCATCGTGCGAGGCTTGTCGGACCGGCGTCCCGCCTACGTGCGCAATCTGCTGGGACTGCTGATCAAGTGGAACCAGCCCCGCTTCGCAGAGGCCGTGGAGAAGCTGGTGCGCTACCCGGATGTGCAGGTGCGCAAGGAGGTCGTGCGTGCCATCGGGGTCTTCCGGCCCGGCGGCAACGGGAGCAAACTGCTGTCCTTCCTGTCGGACGCCGATGAATCGGTGCGGGTGGCGGCCCTCAAGCTGTTGATGTCCGGCCAATATACCGCTCCGTTCGCCCTGTGGTCTCCCATCGTGACCGCCGAGGAATTCATGGACCGTCCCATGAGCGAGCGCCGGGCGGTGTTCCAGGCCGTGCGGGCGACGTGCGGGGATGAGGCGATCCCCTATTGGGAGAATCTCTTCACGGAGTGGAGTTGGACCAACCGGAAGAAGAAGGAAGAACTGGCCCTCCTGGCCGCCGAAGCGCTGGGGAAACTGGCCACGCCGGCGGCGGCGGCCGCGCTGGAGCTCGGACAAAAAAAAGGCGGGGCGGCGGTCCGGCAGGCCTGCACGCTCGCTTTGTCGCAGATGCAGAAACAGCAACGGTTGAAACAACCGCAGGCCACACAGTAAGGAGCGACCCGTGCACGATCCGAAAGGGCTTCAGACGTCCGCCGGTGACGAGCAGGCGCAGCCGCTGCTGACCCACGAGAAATCACTGTCCCAGAAGATCGGCCACGGCTCGGAGGCGAGCGATATCCTCGATCAACAGTTGGTGATGCTGGGATTCCAGCTCATCACCCAGCTGAACACGCTGATCAAGACGTCGCGCATCCACGGGCGCACCAACGCCGCCTTGGACAAACCGGTTGAGACGATGCTCACCCTCATCCACACGCTGGCGCATGACCAGCCGGCCACGCTCCGGGTGCAGGACGATTTTCTCTTCCTGGGCGAGCAGCACTTGAAGGTCAGCGCCCAGCAAATGGCGGTCGTCGGCAGCATCATCGATGCCATGGGGAAGTGGAAGATCGGCGGCCTGACGTTTTCCTCGGCGACCACGTCGCAGCAGTTGCGCGATTTCGCCTATCTCTTTGTCAGCCTCGATCCGAGCACTAAAACACTCGACGATTTTCGGCGCGAGCTGCAGCAGCTGCGGATCGACACCATCATGCTGGAAGATCCGCGCGAACTGTCCGTCAAGAATGAGGGTGAACTGTCCGGCGGCTCCCATGCGTCCGGCTCCGATCCCAAGAGCACGCACAAAGCGAAATCGAAGTCCGCGTACGGGCAAGCCGGCGCGGCGGTGGGCACCTTGACGCAAACCGTGCGCGACGGCGGCACGCTGAATTTCAAACAGGCAAAACGCGCCATTCAAAACATCGTCGATTTGATGATGCAGGACGAAGCCACGCTGTTGGGCCTCACCACGCTTCGGTGCCACGATCAATACACGCACAATCATTCCGTGAACGTCGCGTTGCTGTCGCTGGCGCGCACCAACGAGAGCATCGCCGGACTCTACGGCCGTCTGCCTGGCTGCGAGCCTGCAC
>CAZXRB010000042.1:0-29771 GCA_964642845.1 uncultured Nitrospira sp. | reverse complement strand
CTAGAAAACATGGAGCGGGAGACGGGACTCGAACCCGCGACGTCCAGCTTGGGAAATTGGGTCATGTTTTGTTTTCACTAACATAACCGCGTACGGCGTTGATTCAGGGTACGGAAAACGCCAACAAGAGAGGACCCCATTTCGAAAGCCGTCCTAATGGAGGGTTTTTGGAGGGCTTTCAAGTACACCCCGCAGTAGCCGTCGCTCACTGCAGTAGCGCAGTGACCACAGGTGTGCGTCGAAATGAACTTCACCGGCGAGACGGAGCATGCGCACCGACCCTTCCACTCCGCGCCGAGGGTCGGATGTGGCGGTTTGCCAAACCGATTCGGGATTTCCCCATTGGGCATTTTGACCCCTCGGCACGGAAAGGCCGGCAGCAGTAAGAACACCGTGTGTAGACCGCTCCGCCCGAATCATTCTGGCACCGGTCAGGGACAACCCCAAGAGCACTCTGTGCCGACGCCCTGTGCACGTGATGCAGGGGAGGGGGCATCTTTTCCCATTGGGGATTTCAGACCCCATCTGAAGCCCGGCGCCTACACCGTGGAAGCTGTCACCGTAATCGGAGCCTCTCCCGCCGCGCTGGCAGCCACAGCCACGGAGAGCGGAACCTCGGTCAGCTGCGGCCGGTACGGCAGTGAAACAAGCAGTTTCTCGCCAGCCTTCACCAGGTATGACTGAATCGGCTGAGAGCCGGCCAACGCGGTGTTCCATTCAACAATGAGGCGATCGGCGTCCCGGCGCACGTTCACCGTCGTCGGCTGCACCAGCCCGCTCTTCTCCTGGAAATAGTTCGTGCTTGCGCCATGCCGAGCCCCCGAGTCCTTCTCGATCCGTTCGCGTTCCAGGCCCGAAGGCATGTCAGAGAGAGCGGCCGTCAGGTTGGCGGTTAGCTGGCAATTCCCTGGGTTGGCACGATCAATCCGGCCGGTGCCGATGATGGCGCAGGAAACACCCGCCAGCGACAGTGGATAGCGCACGAGGTCGGCGTAGGCGGTCGCCTCAGCCTTGCCGACTGACAGTATCACGTCGTCCGGAGTGCGCGAAAAACGCGGCTGTTTGCCATAGTAGGCTCCATCGGCGAAGACCTTCATCGCGATCACACCCAGCCCGCGCGCAACCGCCAGCGGCAGTACATTGTTCTGATGCGAGCTACACAGCTTGTCGTTGGAGTTCAGCGCGACGAGCAGCGTGTCGAAGATGTTCTGGTTGTCCCGGCGAATGGCGCTCATCAGTACGGGCGAGCTTTGATGTCCAGTGAGGCCGATGTGGCGCACCCAGTGTTTCTGCTCGGGGTTGAGTCCCGTGTAATTGGTGCCGTCGCGGAAGTCCAGCAGAGCGGCCAGAGCCCCGATCCGTTCGGGGCGCTTTGAAGCTCGATCTGCGAGCCCCTCGTAGACCTGGTTCACTTGATCGAAGTTTGTGAGGTTGTGAACCTGAATGGAGTCAAGGTACGCTCCTTCAGGGATGAATCCCTTGCCATCGCCGAAGATCTGTGTGAGCGAGCGCTTGAGATCATCAACAGCGGTTGGTCCTGAGCCGGCTGGATCCAGTGCCAGACGGCGGACGGTCTTTGTAGCGACGAAGAGCCGTTGCCGAGCGGCGCGGTCATAGGCAGAATCGGCAGGGGTGAGGTGCAACCGCCGGAACGCCTCACCGTAGTTCATCTGACTGGGACCGTATGCGTTGGCTGTATCGAGGTAATTGACGCCAAGTTGCACAGCCCGCACGATGATGTCGGCGGGATCGATGTCAGGTTTCGTCCACTGAAGAGATGCCTGGCCACCGAGGGCGAGCGGCAGCACCTGGCGACCGGTCCGCCCAAGTAGGCGAGTGGGGAATCTGGTGGCGGCCTGAGCGTAAAGAGTTCCAGGAGTAAGAACGTTGGCGGCCGGAACGGCTCCGAGAACTGAGAGGATTTCGCGGCGAGTAATCATCGGGCACTCCTTGCTGCCTGGAGTATATGCCCGCAAACGAGCAAATGTCATATGCGGAATGTTGTGCGCGGCGGCAAACTCAGGCCGCACCCAAGGCGGTGTCAGAGCCGATGATCAAACTGTACGATAGTATCTACGATGGAAAGCGACGACGCCGATCTGTTGCCGATCCTGAACAGCCACAGCCCTCTCTCAGAGGCTGCTCTGGCGAGCCTGCTGCCCAAGCTCCGGGGTTTTCTCGCGAAGCGCGTGTCCAATGAAGCGGATGTGGAAGACTTGGGGCAAGACATCCTCTTGCGAGTCCATCAGGGCGCTAATCAACTCTCAGACGACACACGAATCCATGGCTGGATCTGGCAGATAGCCCGTAACGCCGTCATAGACTACTATCGGCGAGGCAATGTCCGTCAGGTCGATATACAAGATCTGGACCTTCCCGCCAACGATGAGCAGCCGGATGTTGAGGAGATCGTTGAGAGCTGGCTCGCTCCGATGATCGCCGTGCTTCCCGAACTGTATCGGCAAGCTGTTCACCTCAGCGAGATTGAGGGACTTTCGCAAGCGGAGGTGGCTTCGCGATTGGCGATAAGCCTCTCTGGAGCGAAGTCGCGCGTGCAGCGGGGCCGCGCGAAGCTGCGTGAAGCGTTGATGGCCTGTTGCCAGTTTGAATTCAACCGCGACGGCAAGATCGTTGGCTACCACAAACTCGGGCCCGATTGCGCGCCGGGGGACTGCTAGGACTGGTCAGCGCAGGTTTTTCCGATCAACCTTGCGTCCTTTCGCCAATTCCGCGTCTTTAGGGGTGAACAACTGGGAACCCCATGAACAACAACATTTCGTCTCTACCTGTTGCCATCATCGGAGCCGGTCCGGTCGGACTGGCGGCCGCGGCGCATCTGATGGAACGAGGGATCGAACCTCTTCTCCTTGAAGCCGGCCCGAAAGTGGCTGAGCACTTCCGCCGATTCGGTCATGTTCGTCTGTTCTCACCTTGGCGATACAACGTGGACAAAGCGGCGAGCCGCCTGTTGCAGAAGCACGGCTGGATCGAGCCTGATCCCGAGCGACTGCCGACAGCGGGCGAGATGGTTGAACGCTATCTCGAACCATTGGCTGGACTGCCCGAGTTCGCCGGCCGCTTGCGGCTCAGAACGAGAGTGCTGAAGATCTCCCGCGAAGGCTTCGACAAAGTCAAAACGAAGGGACGGGAACGCAGTCCGTTCGTCATCCGCATTGAAACCTCGGTGGGGCAGATCGAAGAGGTCCACGCCCGCGCGATCATAGACGCATCAGGAACGTGGTCTTCCCCCAATCCACTCGGCGCCAACGGCATGCCAGCCATCGGCGAGCCCGAGAACAAAGACCGCATCTACTATGGCATTCCTGACATCCTGAGCGCAGACCGGCCGCGCTATGCAGGGCGGCGGACACTCGTTGTCGGAGCGGGCCATTCAGCAGCCAACAGCCTGCTGGCGCTTGCGGAGTTGTCCCGTCAGCATGCCGGCACTCAATTGCTGTGGGCTGTTCGAGGGACGGATCTCCGTCGTGTCTTTGGCGGCGGTGCGGAGGATGCCTTACCAGCACGGGGACAATTGGGCTCTTCCCTCAGCGAACTACAGAAGTCGGGCGGACTCCTGCTGGCCACGGATTTTCGCGTGGAGAAGATTGACCGGGAGGGTGACACCCTTGTGGTCACGGGCCGCTCGTCCGATGGGGCAAAGCGGCGTCTAGACGGCATCGATGAGATCATCTGCGCCACCGGCCAGAGGCCGGACTACACGATTGCGCGTGAATTGCGGATCAAGCTCGACCCCTGGTTGGAATCTTCTGAAGCGCTGGGACCGCTCATCGATCCGAACCTGCACAGTTGCGGAACCGTGCGTCCGCACGGCCACAAGGAGCTGTCGCACCCCGAGCCGAACTTCTACACCGCGGGCGTCAAGAGCTACGGCCGGGCGCCGACATTCCTGATGGCCACGGGTTATGAGCAAGTACGCTCGATTGCCGCAGCGCTGGCCGGAGACTTCGCATCGGCGGACGAAGTTCAGCTGGACCTGCCGCAAACCGGGGTGTGCAGTCTGAACCTGGCGGAGCCGAAGAGCGCGGGCGCTTGCTGCGGGAGTACACCGGAGCCCGCGCCATCCATCGCGGCAAGCTGCTGTGCCGCGGAACCCCGGGCAGTGGTATCGAAGGTGGAACCGACCGCTGCATGCTGCAGATGATGGTCTCTGAGCACAACACTATTCTGTCCACGACCAAGGGGGCTGCATCCTGGATGCCCGTTTGGTCGCTGTGTGCGACTCAAGTGGTTTCCTGGGGAACCCTTTACTACGCGTTCTCCGTTCTGTTGGCCCCGATGGGAATGAGCCGAGGTTGGAATCAGGCGCAGATGGTAGGCGCTTTTTCGGTTAGCTTGCTCGTGTCCGGGGTTTGCGCATACCCGGCAGGCAAGCTGATTCACCGCTATGGAGGCCGGGTGATGATGAGTGCAGGGTCGGTTCTCGCCGCTCTCGCACTCTTTGCCGTTGCCGTGGCAACATCGCTGGCGGGATTCTATCTTGGTTGGGCGCTGGCTGGAATGGCGATGGCCCTCACGCTCTATGAGGCTGCGTTTGCCCTGCTGGCGGATGTATTTGACTCTGATTACCGGCGCGCGGTAACAACGGTCACGCTGGCAGGAGGACTCGCAAGTACAGTCTTCTGGCCGCTGACGGAGCGCCTGGTGGTCTGGATCGGTTGGCAACAGACCACGCTCGCTTATTCCTTACTTCATCTGTTCGTGTGCCTGCCACTGCATGCAGCAGGCCTTCGGGCCGCGTCAGCTCGGCTGACGAGAAACACATGGAAGCCAGCTCGTGCCGCCAGTCTGTCAAGCTTGCTGCGACAACCGCGCTTCATCCTGCTGGCCTCAATCTACATCTGCAACGCCATCGTTTTCGCAGTCGTGTCCGTCCATCTCATTCCGTTGCTCCAGGTGAAGGGAGCAAGCGCACTGCAGGCGGCTTGGTTGGCGGCCGCTGCAGGCCCTATGCAGGTCCTTGGACGAGTGATCGAGTTTCTGTTCGGGGGCCGCTTGAGGGCTGCTCAAACTGGAACGATTGCCATGCTGGTACTGCTGCCGGCGTTGCTGGGATTGTTAATCCCTGGCGCTTCCTTCGGCGTCCTTCTGGTCTGCATTGGGCTGTACGGCGTCAGCAATGGCGTGATGACCATCGTCCGGAGCCTAAGCATTGTTGAACTGTTCGGCCGGCGAAACTACGCGCCGGTCAGCGGTGCGCTTGCGGCGCCGGCGACAGTGGCGAGGGCGCTGGGACCATTCCTGGCGTCCCTTCTCTTGCTCGATTCACCGCGCTACAACGGCGTCCTGCTTGCTCTCGCAGCTGTGTCAACAACTTCGCTACTGTTGTTCGTAAAGGCGAACCAAGGGAATGAGAGCCGAGAGACAGTTCCGGATTGAAATCGGAATTTTGTGATCCGGCCTGCCTGGCCTGATCGTTTGCCAGTAAGCTCGTGGGGACAGCGCAATGAAGCTCTGTCCCCGTCAGGCACTACTTGCAGCCGCAGCGAGCAGGCGGCGTGACCGCTTCCGTGCGGCAGCATTCGGGCTTCTCTGATGCCGCGCAACAAGTGCGGTTCTCCGTCGTTGTGCAGCAGGTAACTGCTTCCTTTGGTTCGATTGCTCGAGACGATTCGTTTACGGAATCTGATGCGCTCATCGGGATCTCTCCTTCGGCCAGTGGGCCTCATTGGAGTAGACGGAACGAGCCGAAAAAGACGCAAGGGCGCAGAGCCAGCTGTTCAGGCCTTTACCACGAACACTTTCGTATCGTAGAAGACCGCGCTACCGCCGACCACGTCGCTGAGTGGTGAGCGGAGGTGCGGATCGACCACCATTGAGGCATTGGCGTGGATGCCGGTCCCTCTGCGTGGATCGGCAGGGATCAAGGCACCATCGATAGTCTGAGTCGAAGCGCCGTAGGCCCAGTGTCCATAGCCCAGTTCGAAGGAGATGACGCCAGGGCGGATCCGGTCAGTCACACGCAGCTTCCCCACAATCGGCTTTGACTGGCCGTTGCCGAGGTTCCAGGACGCCTCCGGATTCGAGGCGGAAAGCAACCAGACCTCCTGGCTGTCCTTGAAGCCGAGACGTTCGGCGTCAACGCTGCACATTTCGATGAAGTTCTCCGGCATCACATCGGTGAGCCAGTAGTTGGAGATCGTGCGGCTCTTGGTGGCGAGCATGTTCCGGTTGGTGATTACCGTGAACGGCGCACCCTTGTGATCGAGAGGCTGGCCCAGTGAGTCGGTGATAGGCAGATAGGTCGGGATGCCGCTCATGTAGGCGCCGGTGAGAGAGTTGCGGGTCGTCGCCGGCTTCTCGTGATAGAGATTCACGAGCTTTCCGTACTTATTTCGGACCTGATCGCCCATCCAGGCTTGGTCGTAGCTCCACCAGCGCCCGCCGCGGTTGAGAACGTAAACGACTTTCTTCCACCAGTTCGAACCGGCGGCCGCCGCCCACTTCGCCTCGTCAAACAGTGACTTCGAAAGGTGCTTGCGCGCGTTGAGGAAGACCTGCATTTCTTCTTCGCTCGCATCAGGGCATGTGTCGGTCCCGCTACTGGAGTCGCCATACGCGATGTTGGCGGCCATTCGGACGTAGTAGTCCTCCGGGCGCGACAGGTTGCCGCTCCCGCCGAAGCCGCCGGGTCCGAAGCCTGGAAGCTGCAGCCGCTCGGCAATGGCGAGCATGACGCTTTCCATGGAGACCGGCATTTCCTCGTTGAAAATCCGGACGGTCTCGTTCGGCGTGGGTATGGCGGGCTGCCGCACCGGGGAGACCCGGTGAACGATGGACGGGTGCGTGCGGTGGAATTCCCAGCGTTCGAGGTAGGTCAGGTCGGGGAAGATGTAGTCGGCATACTGGCTCGTCTCCCCGATCGTGATGTCACTGCAGACGAAGAGAGGAATCTTCGTCGGGTCCATCAACGTAGGGATGAGTGAGTGTCCTGCCGGCAAGGCGTACACCGGGGAGCCCATGTACAGGAACAAGGCCTTGATCGGATACGGGTAAGCGTCACCTGCGGACGGGATCACTTCCTGATAGACGTCGCTGGCCAGCGGGTACCAAGGCCTTTTGGCTGGATAGCCGGAGAAGATGGTGCTCTTTTCGTAACTGGCGCCGCCGCGGATGATATCGATTCCAAAGGGGGTGATCTTCGAGGGATGGTCGCCAAGTTGGAATGGCCGGCCGGTTCCGCCGGTTTCGCCGTACGCGCCGCCTCCGTAGACGAGCCCGCCCTTCCAGTCGAGGTTGCCGATCAGCGTGTTGAGGGCGCCCATCGTGGCCAGCACGTTGTAGAAACCATTGGTGTGCTGGGAGACACCGCGATGGATCTCCACCACGGCTTTCTTGCCGTGGGACGTGAACTCGGTGGCCAAGGTGATCAGGTCGTTCTCACCCAGGCCGGCGGTAGCCGCCCAGTCGGAAATGAGCTTCTTGGTCGACTCCTCGTAAAGGATCTGGAGGCCCGACTTGACCTTGATGCCGTTGATTGTGGTGTCGACGAACAGATCGCCTTCTGCCGCGTTCGCGGTGTCGTCAGACTTGAAGGCAACCGGTTTGCCATCGCGCAGACAAGCGAAGGTGTCGGCATCGCCTTCGAGCCCGACTTCGGCGGCCCGGACAAAGGCGCCTGCCGTTCCATCCGTGCGCATCTTCACCAGCCATGCGGCATTCGACCAGGTTGGCTCATTGTCAGCCGTGGCCGCGGCCCGGTTGCAGTTCTCGAGGTAGCGCTTGTCGAATCGCTGGTTCTCAATGATCCAGCGGATCATTCCCATCGCGAACGCGGCATCCTCGCCTGGCTTGATGGGAAGCCACTTCCAGGCCTTGGAGGCGATCTTGCTGTACCGGGGGTCGATCACGGCGACTTTTAGCCGCTGGCTTGCCAGTCCTTTGGTGATCTTCGGAACCTTCAGGGGCGGGCCATAGTTGCCCTCGAGGACGTTTGCCCCCCAATAGATGATGAACTCGGCGTTGCTGGTATCGGCCATCCAATAGGCCTTGGCGCCCCCCGTCCACTTGCCCCCACTGGGCTGATCAGACATCGATTTCCCGGCGAAGTAGATGGAGCCCTGGCACACCGTGGTGTGGCCATGCGAGTTCGTGCTTCCAAAACTGTCCCTGACGAATCGAAGAAAGAAGTCCTGGCGCCCCGCTTTGAGTCGGCCCCAGTTGAAGACGAACTGATTGTTCTTCGGTCCGAAATCCGGGTGATCGGCGTCAATCAGTTTGTCCAGGTGTTCTTTGTACTTGTCCTGGAACTCCGCCACCGTCATCTTTTTGTCCTGGATGTTCGTCACATCCGCCGCCATCGAAGCGTAGACCTTTGGGTCCCGCAAGGCGTAAAGGTCGCGCATCCCGGTGACGGTGTTCCCGCCATCCTGCGGAAAGAGCGCGCCGCCATTCACGATCTCGCCGATGGCGTCATGGAAGGAGATTGTCGTCCACTTCCCCTCGCCGCGCATGCCTGCGCGTTTGAGCACTTTTACTACTCTGTAGGGGTCGTAGGCGCTCTGTATGCCCGATTGCCCCTTGGGGCAGATGATGCCGTTCAGCTTCGCCGCCTGGCCGGCCGGAGTCTTCCAGTCAATGTGGGGATCCATGGCGCGAGGCCCGTACGGATTGCCGTCAATCTTGACGGCGATTCCATCCTGGATCTTCACCTTGATCTCGCAGCCGGTATTGCACTGCAGGCACGTCGAGTAGATATAGTCGCTGGCTTCGACCTTCTTTGTCGCGGCCCGCGGACCGGCAGCAGTCTGCCCCGACGCGGTCCCCTGCAAAGCTGCCGCGAGGCACGCGCCACCTAGCAGTGCGCCGCTGCGGATCATCTCGCGGCGGTCGGTAGTCTTTTCCTGATGGATCCCAGATGGCATGGTAACGTTCTCTTTTGTGTTCATCGTGGCCTCCTCAGGAGTGGCAAGCGACGCATTCAATGTGCGGCGTGTCGGGCATTGATGCAGTGAAGTAGATCACGCGGGGCTTAAGACCCAGATTCTCGTGCCCTTTGAAAATGCGCCGGCCTTGCGTGATCTCGTTGATGAGACTGCTGGAGTTGTTTGCATCGCCGAAGTACATGGCGCCGCCGACACAAGTAGTCACGCAGGCCGGTAGGACTCCCACATCGAGCAGGTGACTGCAGAATGTGCACTTGCGCGCTGTATCCGTTAGCTGGTTCCCTCCTGGCTTCCGGCTATAAACCTTCCCGTTCTCGACGAAAGTCCGGTTCTCATAATCCTGAGGGCGTGGTGTCCCTTGCGTGAAGGTCTTCCCGTCGTCGATACGAACCAGCTTCACCGGGCAAGCCTGCGCAGCCGCTTGAGCATAGGGGCCCTTCAGTTTGTCGTGATCGAATTCAACAATCCCATCGGGACGCTTGATGACCATTCCCTGGGGGACCGCCCGGGCGCACGGAGCATCGTCACACTGCAAACAATTCACTGGCTTGTAGATGGCCCAAGGCCGAGGACCGATGGGGAGGTCCTTCTTGATCACCCGCCGGAAGTTCCCCGCAGGCCCTGTCGGGTTTTCGGCTCGACAAGCCACGCTGCAGGCGTCGCAGCCGATGCACTTGCGCGTGTCAACGACCATCAACCAACTTGGGGTCTTCCCGCCTGCAAGGGTCTGCTCCAGGTCCTGCTGCATCCGGAGCATGACACTGCCGGTGGACTCGGCAAGCGGCGCGGGAACCTCGGCGGCTTCGGCCCTCTTCGATTCCAGCATTTTGACACCGACCAGTCCCGTGACGGCACTCGAGCCGATGCTCGCGAGCGCGTGGAAGAACCTTCGCCTTCCGGTCTCCTTCGTCGGGGTCTTCGTGACTTCGTTGGACTCTGCCATCCCGGACGCTCCTTGTCGAGAATTCCTACATGTGGGTGTGGGGAAACACGACCCAACCCGTATCGTGCTGAATCGCTTGCAATTTGGAGACCACGTGTACGGCCCAGAACAGGTCGTGCAGGTCGATATATCCTAAATTTCCGCAATCGTGGAACTTACGGATGTAGGTGGTTCCCTGGCAAGATCGAATGGCCGGACTGGATCTGAGTCATGTGGGTGGGGCAAGTTTCCCACCCAGGGGGATCTCCATGAGAAGACTGGGGGATCTAGCGCGAAGCAGGAGTGGGACAAGCCGGCGACTGGTTGTTCTTGGCTTTCAGCGCTGCCTCAAGCGATTGCAGCTCGATCATCGCCTTGCGGAGTCTGTCCGCTTCGCGTTGCGGCCAGACGTTTCCCTTGCCCCCGTTGTACTCCTTGGCGAACTCGGCGACCGCATCCACGAGCCGGTTGAACTTCTGCTCGAAGAACCGGCGGCGAAGGGCCTCGCGCGCCGCAGCGTCTCGCTCCTGCTCCTGAATACGTTGCTTCAGTGCCATCTCCGCGGTTTCTGCGGCCCGAGTCCGGTCCGATGGTGCGGAGAAGAGTTGAAATGCGAGTACGATTTCAACCATCATGGCTCACCTCGAAATCAGACAGTCCTGGCAAACGCCTCGACGCGCTCGCGGATCTGGTCGCGGATCCGTCGGAACGCAGCTTTCCTGATTTCCTCCGGACCTTCCGCCGCCGCCGGATCTTCAAAGCTCCAATGAATGCGCTCCGCCTTTCCCGGAAGCACTGGGCAACTTTCTTTGGCGTTGTCGCAGACGGTGAAGACGTATCGGAATTCGTGGTTCAGAAGTTCATCGACCGACTTCGAACGGTGTCCGGAGATGTCAATCCCCAATTCGGCCATGACGGAGATCGCCTCTGGGCGGACGAAACTTGGTTTTGTGCCGGCGCTATGCACTTCAAAGCGGTCGCCGAGGTGGTGTCGAAACAGCCCTTCACCCATCTGGCTGCGAGCGGAGTTGCCAGTGCAGAGCACAAGAATGCTGGGTTTCATTGGCTAGGGCTTCCGCGCACGAATAAAGGCGCTCATGAACTTCCCGTCAACCGCCGGCGCAATTGCCTTGACATCGATCCCTTCCGCGGCCAGAAAGTCGCGGGCGTCTTCGACGTTGTAGATCCGTGTTGGCTCAACGTCAACGCTGATGAAGCCTGCGCGCGCCAACTTTTCAACGTACTCAGCCTCCTCCAGGGCGCCTGCAATGCATCCGACCCAGAGTTCGACATTGCGTCGCACCTCGGCGGGCATGTCTCCCCTAACGACTACATCGGAGACCGCGAATCGGCCGCCGGGCTTGAGCACGCGGAACGCTTCCGCCAACACCTGATCCTTGTCGGCGGACAGATTGATCACGCAGTTGGAGATGATCACGTCAACCGAGTTGTCCGGCAGCGGCATGTGCTCGATTTCACCCTTCAGGAACTCGACGTTCTCGACCCCGGCCTTCCGCTGGTTTTCCCGCGCGAGGGCGAGCATTTCGTCGGTCATGTCCAAGCCGTACGCTTTGCCCGCCGGACCGACACGCCTGGCGGACAACAGGACGTCAATCCCTCCGCCACTGCCGAGGTCGAGCACGACCTCGCCCGGCTTCAATTCCGCCAGGGCGGTTGGGTTGCCGCAACCCAGGGAGGCCAGGACGGCAGTTTCCGGCAGTTCGCTCTTCTGGAGTTCGTCATACAGACCGGAAGTAATGGGATCCACAGCCTCGCTGCCACAGCAGGAGGATGAGGATGCGGTCGGGCCGCAACACGCACTCCCGCTGCCCGCAAAGACCCGAAGCGCGGCTTGTCCGTACTTCTCTTTTACGACTTCCTTTACGTCCTGTGCGCTCATAGGCCCTTCTTGATCTCCGTTTCGTAGTACTCGCGGAATCGCTTCCTGATGTCGTCCCGCACCTTGCGGAACACCGCCAATTTCTCTTCGTCTGTGCCGGTCGCCTTGGCCGGATCGGGGAAGCCGATATGCGCACGCTTCCCGACCTTGCCGCGGAAGTTGGGGCACGATTTGTCCGCATCGTCACACACCGTGATCACGTAGTCAAAGGACTGGCTGATGAACTGGTCAACCTTCTTGGGTGTGCCTTTGGAGATGTCAATGCCCACCTCCTTCATCACCTGAATGGCGAACGGATTCACCCGCGGCGCCGGATTGGTGCCGGCCGAATGCACCTCGAGGCGGGGGTCTACAGACTTCAGAAAGCCCTCCGTGATTTGGCTGCGCGCCGAGTTGCCGGTGCACAACACCAGAATCCGTTTCTTCCCTGCATCCGCGGCAGCCATCGAGGCGGCCAACAGACACAGTACTACCGTCAGTCTCGCGATCTGCATTCCCTCTGCCCCCTACTTACAAAGTTGAACGATCTCGTCGGGCGTGATCACCTTGTTCCTCGTGCAGCACTCCGCGTAAAGAAACGTCAGCAACTCACGCATCGCCTCGGTGTTGGCGCTGTACCACAAATAGGTGCTCTCCCTCTGCACGTTGACCAGTCCCTCATGCTTCAACTTCTCCAGATGATGGGACAGCGTCGAGGGTGGGATTCCCAGTTCAGCCTGGATGTCGCCAACGACCAGTCCGTCCGGGTGTGCACTCAAGAGCAGCCGGACGATCCGCAGTCGAGGCTCAGTTCCCATGGCAGCCAGCATGTCGGCATACCGGGCTGTCTGGTCCTCCTGCATCTTCTGCGCTTTCATTACTTCGATGATAGCCGAATCATGGAAGATGTCAAGTACTCGCTGCGCTTGCGCTTCATCCCAGCGGAACTTCATCCCGTCGCCGCTCTGGTCTAGCCCGCCAGCAGTTCTGCCTCGACGACTTTGCTCACTACAAGTGAGAGATCAGCATAGAATGTCGAATTCCCATGCGCCGAGATCCGTTCGGCCAGGCGGCCTGCCCATTGGCCGAGGTGTGAGCGGCAGAACTGATTACGCAGTCGAGCGTAGCGATCACGAGCAACCGCGTTAGAAGAGTCCAGGGCGTCGGCTTCCATCAAACACAGTTCGGCCAAGAACAGCAGTTCCACACCGAAGTGGTCTGGCGCATCGGTGAATTCCGCGGCAACCGTGAAGCCCGCTTCTGCGTACGCATTCACCACGGCAACCGTCTCAGGCCCCATCAGAGGTCCAGGTGGATCAGCAACGCGATAGCACGACTCGTAGGGGAAGACGTACGGTCCGGAGGGGGCTGAAAACAAACGGTGGAACTCAGTGCGGATGCCGTCAAGCGAGACCGACTCACTGTCGACATGATTTCGAAGCCGCTGCAGGTCCACCGATGGCGCGAGTTGAGCGAGGACCTCCCAGGTTTCGGCAGTGCGGAGAATCGCCAGAGTCTCGGGGCGAAGTTCTGCAAGGAACATGGTGCCGAACAATCGGTAGACGCCGGCGCGAATGCGAAGTTCTTCAGGCGGCAAAATGGTGTCCATTATCATTCCCAACCAGCCCAATGTATCCCGATGCGGTTGTCAGGGGGCGAACGGATCTCACCTTCCCGCACAGCTGATTCTGATAGGCGAACGCCATCTACGGTTTCCGAGTGAAGGTTCACGGGCGGATGGGCTGAATCATCTATTGCCTTTCAGGTGCGATTGTCTGATATACTATGCATGACTACTTGGCAAGATTGCCAAGTATCATAGCAGTCCCCCGGAGCCCTTGTCTATGAATAAATACGGTTGGCTACTGGATCCCAAACGATGCATCGAATGCAGGGCTTGCGAAACCGCATGCAAGCAATGGAACAAGGTGGACACAGGCGTTAACATCAGGTACCGCCAGGTCCGCTTACTGGAATCTGGAATCTTTCCTCAAGTCCGAGTGCAGGTGTTGTCACTCGCTTGCAACCACTGTGAGAACAGTCTTTGTGTGAAGGTCTGTCCGTCGAAAGCGCTTTCGCGGAGAGAAGACGGGATTGTCGTGGTGGACACGAATCTCTGCGTCGGGTGCTATCAGTGCGGGCAGTTCTGTCCCTACGGGGCTCCGCAATATCATGCCGCGACCCGGCAGATGCAGAAGTGCACGATGTGCGCCGATCGTGTCGACCAAGGACTGTCGCCCGCCTGCGCCAGTGTCTGTCCGACCGGGGCGCTTCAGTGGGGCAAATGGGATGAGATCGCTTCGCAGGGTGCAGATTCGACCGAGGGGTTCAGTCCCTATCAGGCCGCGCCGCACATCCGATTTGTCACAGCCGGTTGGGGCCAAAAGTAAAGGGAGTCGACCATGAAACTAACAAGAAGAAACTGGTTGAATCAAACTGGCCGCGCCGGCGCTGGACTACTGACCGTGGGAGGGCTCTCCCCGGCATGGGGGCAACTATTCCAGAGGGCTGTGGCCACGGCGGCTACTGAGCAAGCTCTCACGACTGCGTGTGCTCTCTGTGACTCTGCTTGTGGAGTGAAAGCTACGCTGAGAGATGGAGTGCTCACCTTCCTAGAGGGACTCCCTGGCGATACGCAAGGCGGTGGCGGTCAACTGTGTGGCAAGGGCGCATCTGGGGCGGCCTTTCTCTATGACCCGAACCGGCTGAAGTATCCCGTCAAGCGTACAAATCCCCGCAAGGGTTTTGATGAAGATCCTGGTTGGGTCCGCATCACGTGGCAGGAGGCACTCGACACCATCGCGACACGCTTCCGGTCGTACATCGACCTGTACGGTACCGAATCATTGCTCTTCGTTTCGCGGCCTAACCCTGACGTGTTCACTCGCCTCCTGAACGCGCTCGGCGCCATCAACCGGGTTGATCACATCGACGAGTGCTACACAGCTGACAAAGTCGTCCAGAAGTACACGACAGGTTCCAAGAGCTTCTGCAACGACTTCGAGAATTCCCGCTACATGCTGTTGTTCGGCTGGGACTTGGTGGCGAAGAGCAAACTGGTGTTCACGCGCGGCGTCGAACAGGCAAGGGACAAGGGAGCGAAGATCGTCTGCTTCAATCCGCAATACAGCGCCACGGCGCGTTGGGCGGACGAATGGTACCCAATCCGGCCCGGTTCCGACCTGGCCGTCGCCCTGGCGATGATCCAGGTGATCATCTCAGAGAACCTCTTCAACAAGGACTTCGTCGACAACTACACTAACTTCGCTGACTACGAGAAAGAGACTCGGGCCCATTTTGAGCAGTTCACGCCGGAGTGGGCGGAAGGACTCAGCGACGTGCCCGCCAACGACATTCGGCGGATTGCGCGTGAGTTTTGCGAGCAGGGGCCAGCCATTGCGCCCGCACACAAGAAGACGCTCTGCGCGAACTACACCAACGGCACTCAACTGTGCCATGCGATATCGATCCTGAACATCCTTGCCGGGACAATCGACCGGCCAGGCGGACGATACTTCCCCCGATCCTGGGAGATTCCGGGCGTGGATGCGATCTACAAACCGCCTGCATATCCCCCCAAAGCGGGGCGACGCGTCGACGGCCGGAACAAGTTGCCGTTCGCCGAAGAGGCTGGGAACGGCAACTTCAGCACGTTGGCGGACGGCATGCTGAAGCAGTATCCCGGGATGATCAAGGCCGCATTCTTCAATTTCTACACCGTGCTCGGCTTCCCACAACCACTTCGCATGGTGGAGGCCCTGAAGACCGTGGAATTTACTGTAGTGATGGACGTCCTGCCGACCGACACGGCACAACTAGCCGACATCGTGCTGCCCCACGTGACCTACCTGGAGGCGAACGATATTGTGGGGCGCGAGTACAGCGCGAAGTTCCCCCAAGTACTGCCCCGGCGCGCGGTAGTACCTGCGATGTTTGAGGCCAAGTCGATCGGCTATGTGTCGATTGAGCTTGGCAAGCGCCTTGTGCCCGACTATTTCCGCAAGCCTGACGGCGACTTCATCAACCCCAATGAATTGCTGGATGAAAAGGCGAAGGCAGCCGGCCTCGGCGCCAACTTCGCCGAGTTCAGGGACAAAGGCATGCTCAGCAAGGACCAGCCCTTCGTGCCTCGCACGACGTTCGCGGCTCCGGGCGGGAAGTGCCAGCTGTACGTCCCGCAATTCGCAGCGAAGAATGTCGAACCGCTGCCGGTTTGGAAGCCGAAGCGGGAGATTCCGAACTCGGAGTTCCCCTTCTACTACCTCACCTACATTCCCGCCATCCACCGGCGCAACACAACGCAGAACAACCCGATTCTTCATGAGATCATGCCGACCAACTCGGCGGTGCTCAATCCGTTGGCTGCCGCTCAGCGTGGCATCAAAGAGGGACAGATGGTTCGCGTCCGCTCCCGCGTTGGTAGCATCCAGCTTCCGGCTCACCTCAGCGAGACCATACGGCCCGATTGCGTGCTCGTCGCCCATGGCTTCGGCCACCAATCGAAGCTGCTGAGCCTGGCCTCGGGGCAAGGAGCTCGCGACGGAGATGTCATTCCGGACCAAAGCGCGGACGACATGCTGAAGCAAGGCAACTTCGGAGCTTCGGCCGGCATCATGGATGCCGTTGTCGCCGTCGAGCCGATCTGAGGCTGGTCGAGTTGTGCATCCGGGAGGCTCGGCCTCCCGGCATCGGCTAGATTGGATCAGGAGATTGGCAATGCAGGAAAAGATCCCCTCATCGATTCAAGAATTCGAAAAGCTGTATCCGGAGATTTGGAAGGCTTTCGCCTCACTTGGCGAAGCATGCCACGAGCAGGGTGGCCCCCTCGACCAGAAGACGCGCCGGCTTGTAAAACTCGGCCTCGCGATTGCATCACAGCACGAGGGAGCAGTGCACTCCGCGGCGAGACATGCTCTGGCATCTGGAGTCTCGCCGAAAGAAATGTTGCATGTGGCGATTCTGGCGATCACCACCATCGGCTGGCCGTCCGCGTATGCGGCGATGACGTGGATCCAGGATGTCGTGTCGAAGGAGTGAAGAATGCTTGCCGCCAGAGGGGTGGCGTGCTTCTTAGTCATTTCGTGGGCCTTGGGCTTGAAAGCTCAGGTTCTGCCGCCCCCTCTTCGCGGCTCCACTTCACCGTTCCGATGGTCAAGCTACATTCAGCTTCGGTATACCAATGTCGAAGACGGGGAAGATCTGCTTGGCCTTCGGCGCTTCAAACTCATGGTCGGCGGAAACATTACCCCCAAGATTCAGTGGTACGCGCAGGCGTTGTACAAAGACGGAAATGACAGCCCCACCGACGGCCGCGTCTATTTTCAGGAAGCATGGCTGCGGTTCGGCTTCCGAAAGGAATCTCAGCTTGTCGTTGGCCAGTTCAAGCCTCCCTTTGGCAGAGAGCGATTCACCCCAGACTTCCTCATTCTGACTATTGATCGATCGCTCGTCACCGATGCCCTGACGCCGGACGGCCCCTACATCGACTCTTTCTACCGCGATCGAGGATTTCAAGTGGATGGTGAACTCAAGCATGGATTTCGCTATGCGGCTGCCGCATTCGACGGTCGAGGCGCGAACCATCAGTTTCACGGAGTCGGCCCGATGCTGGTCGGCCAGGTGATCAAAGAGGTGTGGCGTGAGCGACCCGTTTATGGTCGTCCGCTGACGATGCAGATTGGGACCGCCGTAGCGTTCCGATGGGCCAAGGATCTACCCTTTCGGCCTTGCTGCTCGGGAGGATTGGGGACCGCCATGGAGCACTTTCGCGGCACCGACAACCGCTGGGGTACCGAGCTTTCTGGCGACTGGGGTGACCTGACCGTGCGCGCCGAATATATTCGAGCCCACCTCAGCTTCGCCTCTGCGGGTGCTCGTGACCTGGTCGCTTCAGGGTGGTACGTCCTCGGGGCCAAGTTCATGGCACCGAAACTGCAGGCTGTCGCGAAGTATGAGCAGTTCGACCCCGACCTGAGCGTCAGAAGTAGCAAGGATATCCGGCAAACGACGATCGGCCTGAACTACTACATCCGGCAGAGCCGCCTGAAGGTGATGGCGGGCTACGTCATCCGGCAGGAGCGGATCCAGCCAGTCGCGAACAGCCTGTTTCAGGTGCAGCTGCAGTACTTTCTGCATTGAGGGACTGCCGCGATAGCCTCAGGCTCCGCGAAGCAAATTTGTTATTTGGCATTTTAGCCAAGCAGTTGTACACTGGTGCCATGGATGCCAAGACACAAGCACGCTTCGAAGCCCGGGCTCGGGTTTTCAAGGCTTTGGCTCACCCGTCAAGACTGTTCATGGTGGATGTGCTGTCACACGGCGAGCGGTGTGTCTGCGAGTTGACCGAAATGGTCGGTTCGGACATGTCGACGGTGAGCAAGCATCTTTCAGTTCTTAGAGGGGCCGGTATCGTTGCCGACGAGAAGCGCGGGATGCAGGTTTTCTACAGCCTGAAGATGCCCTGTGTGCTGCGGTTCTTCGACTGCGTGAGCGAGGTGATGGCCCACTCCGCCAAGGAGCAAGCGGAACTGGCCTCCATCCACTAACGGAGCACCCTATGACGATTCAGATTCTCGGCACCGGCTGCACGAAGTGCAAACAACTCACTGAGAATGCCGAAGCCGCCGCACGCGAGTTGGGGATTGACTACCAGCTCGAAAAAGTCACCGACATCCTCAAGATCATCGAGTATGGCGTTATGGCCACCCCGGCTTTGGCCGTAGACGGCAAAGTGAAGCTAGCCGGCAAGGTGGCAACCGCGGCCGAGATCCGCGAACTGCTGCAATAGACCCTTTGGAAGGAGCGATGTTTTCATGAAGATCACACCAAAGTCTGGATCTAACGGAGCTTCAGACCTGATGTTCTGTTGTTCCGGAGCCGCTGACACGGCAGAGATCGCTGATCTCGCCGTCCGCCAGCTGCACAAGGCGAAAGAAGCCAAGATGTTCTGTCTGGCCGGCATAGCCGGGGATGTCGAACTGATCGTCGTCAACTCGCAGGCCGCGAACAGGATGCTGGTCGTCGATGGCTGCGACAGCGATTGCGCCAAGAAGACCATGCAGAAGAATGGCTTCAACGACTTCGTCCACTTCCGGGTGACTGACCTCGGTTGGGAGAAGGGCAAGACGCCCGTGACGACGGACCGGATATCGGAAGCCGCCACGCAACTCCGCTCGTTGCTTCAGGAGGCGCCAGCGCGCGCAGAGGCATGACTCCAAGGAAAGCGCTCACAGCCACGCTGCTCGGGTTCGTGTTGGTGAGCTTTGGCTACCTGGCGTTTCGCAGTCTGAGCGCAGCCAAGGACTGGAAGAGCCCGATCGCCGCGCAAGCCGCAACGGCGCCATCGACCCCGGTCGTTGAGCAGCCAACCGAACCTGGCAAGGTGATCGCCTATTACTTCCATGTCACCGTCCGATGCACAACCTGCAAGGCCATCGAATCTTATTCGAAGGAGGTGATCCATACCCGCTTTGCAAAGGAGCTTGAGTCCGGCCGTCTGGAGTGGCGGCTGGTGAACGTCCAATTGCCAGAGAACCGGCACTTCATCCAGGATTATCAGCTGTTTACGAAATCGCTCGTCCTCGTCCGCACTCAAAACGGCCAGCAGCAGGAGTTCAAGGTCTTGAACGACACCTGGGAGCTGGTCGGCGACAAATCCGCGATGCAGAGCTACGTCGAGAAGGAGGTCCGCAGCTTCCTGCGGAAACTTGGATGAGCGATTTGGCGGCGAGCGGAACTCTGGTGGCGGCCGGCACGGCCTTCTGGCTCGGTGTGCTGACCTCGGTGAGTCCCTGCCCGCTGGCCTCGAACATCGCGGCGATCTCCTACATCGGCAAAGGCATCGCACAACCGCGAAGAGTTCTCGCCGCCGGTTTGCTTTATACGCTCGGCCGTGTGCTGACCTATGCGCTTCTCGGCTGGCTGCTCGTGGCGAGCCTGGCAAGCGTGGTCGGCCTGTCCAATGGGCTGCAGCGAGTGATGAACGAATTGCTCGGGCCTGTCCTGATCCTGGCCGGGATGTTCATGTTGGAGCTCATCCGCTGGAACACGGGATCCCTCAACCTGACAGCCGGACTCCAGCAGCGCGCCAGCCGATGGGGAATGGGAGGAGCGGCTCTGCTGGGCGCGCTCTTTGCGCTCTCGTTTTGCCCAGTATCAGCCGCGCTCTTTTTTGGCAGCCTCATCCCGCTGGCGATGACCAGTGGCAGCTCCATCGTGATGCCGTCCCTCTACGGCGTTGGCACGGGCCTTCCGGTACTAGCGTTTGCTGTCGTCTTCGGATTCGGCGCACAGGCTTTGAGCAAAGCGTTTCAAAGAATCACTCGGCTGGAACTCTGGGCGCGCCGCGTCACGGGCGTGGTCTTCATTGCGGTAGGCGTGTACTACTCGCTCACTTACATCTTTGAGGTCTTCTCATAGCCGAAAGGAGAATCCGATGTCGGCATTTAGAACGCGGAGAGCTTTCATTGGGGCGGCTGGTGCTGCACCCATCGTTCTCGCCCAAGGCCCAGCAACGGCCGGAACCAGCCAAGCGAACGCCGTGAAAATCATCGGCGTTTCGTGCAGCCCGCGCAAGGACCGGACCACTGCAGCAGCGCTCCGGGTTTGCCTGGAGGCGGCCAAGGCTGCTGGGCCGGATATCGAAGTCGAGTTGATCGACCTCGGAGGCCTGAAGATCAATGGCGATCTTGCCGCCGGTATCCCTTTGGCGGCGGGCGAGCGGGACGATTTCCCTCAGATCGAGGCAAAGCTTCGCGCACCGAACGTATACGGCATCATCGTGGGGACGCCCGTTTACTTTAGCAACATGAGTTCTCTCTGCAAGGCGTTTCTCGACCGATGGATGGCCTTCCGCGGAACCTTCGCCCTGCGGAACAAGATCGGCGGAGCGGTCGCGGTCGGGGCCGCTCGCAACGGCGGCCAGGAGTTGACTCTCCAGACCATCCACGCCGCGATGCTTTGCCAGGACATGATCATCGTCAGCGAGGGACGGCCCACCTCGCGTTTGGGCGGAATCGTAGTGAGCACCAAGGACGACATCAGCAAGGACGAGGCGGGCTTGGCTACTGCCAGGAGCCTGGGCCGGCGCGTGGCTGAACTCGCACTTCTGCTCCGAAAAGCAGGCGCCTGACCGGCTGTGAGATGAGGAGGTGCGCCATGAACTGCCTGGAATGCGAACAGAACGGCGTCCACCGGACTGCCGTCGCAATCTGCCATAACTGCTCAGCTGCCCTTTGTCTCGAACATGCGGAAGTTCTGCCAAAGCATCTAGAGATGGTTGTACCCGTGTGCAAGAGGGTAGAGCTTCCGCTTCGGGCACGTGTCATCCTCTGTCATACCTGCCAGACGGCGATTACTCAGCCGCACTTGCTGAAGACGGCATGAGGATGGAACGCCAGGAATGAGTCCCTTCGCCCTGTTTGACTGGCTCGCGCAGTGGCTCGTGACCAGAGTCTTCGGCCTCAACCTGGAATCGCATCTGGGGGCCAGCCTGCGTTTCTTCCTCTACGACGTGCCGAAGGTGATGACCCTTCTTCTGTGTATCAGCCTTATCGTAGGTACGATCCAGACTTGGCTGCAGCCCGGGAATGTTCGCCGGGTCCTGGGCGGGAGGCGAACTCTCTTTGGGAACATCTTGGGCTCCGGAATCGGGATCTTCACGCCCTTTTGCAGTTGTTCCGCGGTGCCGCTCTTCATTGGCTTTCTCAAGGGAGGCGTCCCTCTGGGAGTCACGTTCTCCTATCTGATCGCCGCACCGATGGTGAATGAGGTTGCGATGGCGCTCCTCTGGGGGCTCTTCGGATTCAAAGTCACGGCGATCTACGTCGGCTTTGGTGTCAGTTTGGCAATCCTGGGAGGAGTCGTCATCGGGTTGTTGCGGCTGGAGAAATGGGTTGAGCCATTCATCTGGTCGATCCAGTCAAACCTGCTCCAGGACGACGCTGCTGCAATGACCTTCGGCGACAGAATTCGTCAGGGGTGGCGATCCTCGCGAGAGATCTTTGGTTCGGTCTGGCCCTACATTGTCGGCGGCATCGGCGTCGGCGCCGGGATCCATGGCTACGTTCCGGAAGACTTCATTGTCAAAGGGGCCGGACCGCAGAATCCCCTCGCAGTTCCAATTGCCGTGATCATCGGCGTCCCCCTGTATGCGAACGTGGCCGGCGTACTGCCGATCACCGAGGCGCTGGTCGGCAAAGGGCTGCCGCTGGGGACAGTCCTCTCATTCACGATGGCAGTCACTGCGCTATCACTGCCCGAAATGGTGATCTTGCGCAAAGTGCTGCGTCCGCAACTCCTCGCTGTCTTCATCGCCGTGATGACCACGGGTATCATCGGCGTCGGCTATTTGTTCAACGCCCTCATGTCATGACAAGGAAACTCTCGATCATGCGCCGCTATCTTTCGTTGATTCTCCTGCTTGCTTGCGCGGGACTCGCGATGGCCCAAGCCAAGCGGCAGCCATTCGGCGTCTGCCCTCCGTTTCCTCTTCGCGACGATGCAGGAAACGTAATCAACCCTGTCGCCAATCCGAAAGTTGACGTCCCCTACTCGCCGCGCCAAACCTGCGGCGCTAACGGTTGCCACGATTACGACAAGATCACGCAGGGCTTCCACTTCCAGCAGGGAAAAGGCGAGGCACCACCGAAGGAGTTTGCCGCCCGGTACCAGTGGGCCTCAAGCCCCGGGAACTACGGCGGAAACTGGTGCTCGCCCGCACCGCTCTACCGCCAGTTGGCGCCGAAGAAGAACACCAATCCTCGCACGATTGACATGACCTCTTTCGACTTTGTCACTGCCACTTGCGGCAACTGCCATCCGGGCGGCGGCCCAATGGAATTCGATCGGGACGGAAAACGTTATGACCATCGAATGGCGGACCCGGCCTCGGGCCTGGCGCCAGGCGGTGACAACGGCCTGGATGGCGACTACTACAAGGCCCGCTGGTCGGTAACCGGCGTCATCGAAGCCGACTGCCTGCTCTGCCACCAGCCTGAATACGACTACAAGAAGCGCAACGCCCAACTCGCCAATCTGAACTTTCGATGGGCGGCCACCGAGGGAGCAGGCTTTGGCGCGGTTACCGGCAAGGTCGCCGCAAACGAGAAGCCGAAGGTTGAGTACAACAAGGCGCTCTTCGATGAAAACGGCAATGTCACGGTTCACATCGCACCGCTGCCGCGAAACGAAACCTGCCTGAATTGTCATGCCAAGCCCGACTGGAAGAAGCGTGGCGCGTCATTCTCCGCGCACACCGACGTTCACCTTGCCAAAGGTCTGAAATGCGTTGATTGCCACGCCTCGGGCAGCCGTGCGGTCGACGCCAGGATTCGCGGTAAGGAAGTGCATCAGTTCGGCAAGGGTGACGATCCTTCAGGTTGGGTTCGCAACGATCTGGACAACACAGTGAGAACATGCGAGTCCTGCCATGAGCAAGGCACGCTCGGCGCGCCGATCGCCAAACACTCCTGGCTGCCGCCGCTGCACTTGGAGAAGATCGCCTGCGCCGCTTGTCACATCCCACGGAGGTACACCAAGGCGGCGCTGGTTCAAGCCAGCGACGTCTTCAATGGCGCACCTCGCATCACCCCGCCGCCCAAACGAATCTGGACGTTCTACGACCAGGACATGGCGTTCTGGAATCACTACGGCGAACTGGATCTGTTCACGGCGCAGGACAAGCCGGTCAATGAGTTCTATCCGTCACTGGCGAGGTACAAGGGGAAGATCTTCCCCGTTGACCGTGTGCACTCGGCTTGGGTAGGCATCGAGGAGCATGGCAAACCGGGCCTGAATCAGCTATTCATGAAGGACTTCTTTGGGATGTGGTTAGCCCACAAGAACGACTCGTCGAAGTACCCGCAGCTCGCCCACATCCGGGACGACAACGGCGATGGCATGATCGAAGTCAACCGGCCCGAAGAAATCGACGCCCTGCTCGCGGCGACGGCTGCTCACCTGAAGGCGACTGCGTTTCCGATGGAGGGACTGCGCCTGGTCTACGTCAGCGACGACAGGAAGTACACCTCGGGGAAGCAGTTCGAGCTGATTCCGATGGAACCCCACGAGACCTCACCCTATGCGTCGGTCTACAAGTACTCCCACAACGTCTTGCCGGCGCGTTCCGCTCTCGGCTCGAAAGGTTGCATCGATTGTCACAGCCAGAAATCCACTTTCCTTTTCGGCAGGTCGCTGCAGCGGCCCTTCACGGACGAGGGAACCAGCCTCTGGGTTCCGAACCACAGCGTTCTGGGTCTGTCAACAATTGGCGTGCAGTTGGGAGCCTTCCGGGAGCAGTGGCTCAAGCCCGCTCTCTACCTGCTCATCGCGTTCCTTGCCCTGCTCCTTGCGGTGCTTTGGCTGCGTCGATTGACCTCGGGTCACAAGGTGCTCTCCGGTCTGACGAGCTCCACTCTGTGGAGATGGCTGCCGCTGGTAGCTCTTGCGTGCCTGGCCGTCGTAGCTGCGACGCCGGGCCTCCTGGCCTATATGACTGTCGACCGCTTCCGGCTCGATGCGAATCACTTCTGGGTGGCCTTGGCGGTCCTTGCGGTAGCCGTCTGGACTGCCTCACTCGCCTCCACGAAGCAGCAAAGACTCATCTATCTCTTCGTCGCGCTCACCGGAGTGAGCGGTGTGTTGATGGTTCTGCGATTCGCTTGGCTCGATATGCTGAATCGCTTCGCGTATACCAGTTTCGATCTCGGGTTGACAGCGCTGGCCGCGATGACGGCAATCCTGCTCGCGACGCGGATTTGGCGGAGCAGTGACACTGCTCACCACTGATCGGATGTCGGATGAAAGGTGCAATCATGAGAATCCAAGTTGCTGGGCCTGGCTGCCCAAACTGCCAGACCACGGAAATGAACGTCTTCAACGCTTGTGCGGAACTCAACTTGCCTGCGGATATCTCGCACGTTTTTAACGTCGCAGAATTCGTGAGCCTCGGCGTCACCAGGACCCCTGCAGTCCTGATCGATGGGGACATTGTCCTGGCCGGGAAAGTGCCGACAGTTCCCGAACTGGTGGAAATCCTAACCGCCAGGCGAAGCTGAGGCTGGAGGGCTTCCTGAGAGCCTTCGAGGCAAATCAGATACGAAAATCGTTGACTTGGGCAAGTCTGTAGTGCTATCGTTAATCGACGATATACGATGCCAACCCAAACTCAAGTCGAACCTGGATGCTGCGCCGAGCCCTCCCCGGTGCTGAGCGCTGACCCAAAACCGATTGAAGGCCCCGGCGCCGACGAGGAACTCGCTCAGTTGGCAAAAGCCATCGGCCACCCAGCCCGTGTCCGCATCTTGAGGATCCTATCTCAAAAGGAAGCAAAGGTTTGCAGTCAGATTGTCGGTGAGTTGCCGCTGGCGCAATCCACGGTCTCCGAGCACCTCAGGATCCTGAGAGAGGTGGGCCTCATCCGGAGCCGCGAGGATGGCCCTAGAGTCGGCTATTGCATCAACTATGAGATGCTTCGGCGGCTGAAGGCACTGGTGGCCATCATATGATCCTGCGAAGGATCGATCCATCGTTGTTCGGCGAAATTATAGAAGGGTTTTTATACCATGACGAAGCTCGAAGTTTTTGATCCTCCGATGTGCTGCTCCACGGGAATATGCGGTCCCAGCGTGGATCCCGTTTTGGTCAGGTTTGTCGCCGATTTCCATTGGCTCGCCGGCCGGGGCGTCGCCGTCGATCGGCATAACCTGGCCCAACAGCCGCAGGCCTATGTCGCTAACCCAGTAGTGAAGGCTGCCCTCATGGAGTTCGGCAACGATTGCCTGCCATTGATCCTCGTCAATGGCGCCATCGCGAGCAAGGGCCGCTATCCGACGCGGCAGGAGCTCGCCTCGATGACCGGAGTCGAGTATGAAGAGCCCGTTTCACTGCCAATCATGCCAAGTGGCTGCTGCGGTTGATCGCGAGACACGCCATGACAAACACTCAATTCCTGGATCGCGCAACGCGCATTCTCTTCTTCACCGGCAAGGGCGGCGTGGGAAAGACTTCGTTGGCCTGCGCAACGGCTGTTGCCTTGGCAGACCGCGGGAAGAAGGTATTGCTCGTCAGCACCGACCCGGCCTCAAACCTCGATGAGGTGCTCGGGCTGCAACTGACGGGCGAGCCAAAGGCCGTTCCGGGCGCCGATGGCGTCTTCGCCCTGAATATCGATCCAGAGTCGGCCGCCAAGGCCTACCGGGAACGGGTTGTCGGGCCGTATCGAGGAGTGTTGCCTGACGCCGCCGTCAACAGCATGGAGGAACAACTCTCCGGCGCCTGCACGGTGGAAATTGCCGCATTCGACGAGTTCACCAAACTGTTGGGCGACGAGGCAGCGACTTCAGCTTACGATCACATCATCTTCGATACTGCTCCAACAGGCCATACCCTCCGGCTGCTGAAACTCCCCGGCGCGTGGACCGGCTTCATGGAGGCCAACACGACGGGAACGTCCTGCCTCGGTCCTCTTTCCGGTCTGCAGGCGCAACGCTCGCTCTACGAGTCCAGCTTGCACGCGTTGTCGGATGGCTCGACATCGACGTTGGTCCTGGTCAGTCGTCCAGAGCCCTCCGCCCTGGCAGAGGCCAACCGGACAGCGGGAGAACTCGCGCAACTGGGCGCGGTCAACCAGTGCCTCGTCCTGAACGGCCTGTTCGTCGCCAGCGACGCGACCGACCCGGTCGCTTCCGCACTGGAGGCTCGCGGCCGCAAAGCGGTTGAAGCCATGCCGCAAGCACTCGCCGGTATGCCACGTCTCGAAGTCCCACTTCTCGCTTTCGCCCCGATGGGCATTCAGGGCCTCCAGGCGGTGCTCGCGCGCCCGAATGCGGCGCCGGTCCATCCTGCCGCCCATCACATGGACTATTCGGCGATAGACACGCCGCTCTCCGCGCTGATCGATGAGATCGAACGGGCCGGACGCGGTGTGGTGATGACAATGGGCAAAGGTGGTGTGGGGAAGACAACCGTCGCATCGGCGATTGCAGTCGAACTTGCGCGGCGCGGCCACCGTGTTCACCTGAGTACAACTGATCCTGCGGCCCACCTGGCCAGCACGATTGGCATGCACGTCACCGGGCTGAGAGTGAGCCGGATCGACCCTGCCGCTGAGACCGCCAAGTACACGGCGGAAGTGATGGCGAAGAACGCTCCCAATCTCGATGCCGATGGCAAAGCCCTACTGGAAGAAGATCTGCGCTCTCCGTGCACCGAGGAGATCGCGGTCTTCAGCGCTTTTGCCCATACTGTGGCTGAAGGCCAGAATGGCTTCGTTGTGCTGGATACTGCGCCAACTGGCCACACATTGCTCCTACTCGACGCGGCAGAGTCGTATCACCGTGATGTTGCGCGCACCGCGAGCGACATACCCGAGGCGGTTCGCAGCCTGCTGCCGCGCCTGCGAGACCCTGAATTCACGCGCGTCATTCTCGTTACGCTGCCGGAGGCCACACCCGTGCACGAGGCTGCCCGCCTGCAGGAGGATCTGCTGCGCGCCGGAATCAAACCTTTCGCCTGGGTCGTGAACCAGAGCTTCGCGGGTGACGGACTGCGCGATCCGGTCCTCAGGGAGAGGGGATCCCGCGAGATGCCATTCATCTCGGAAGTACGTGACAAGCTGGCGGGGCGAATTTCAGTGATCCCGTGGGCGGTTGAGGCGCCCGTAGGGCCTGAGCGCCTTCTGGCGCTTGTCCAAAGCCGAATGGTGGCCGCATAGAGCAATTGAGGAGAATCCCGAGGTAACCGCAATGGAACAGCTTTCGGTTGAGACGACCCCGAAGAGGCTCAACTTCTTTGAGCGGTATCTGAGTCTCTGGGTGGCCGCATGCATGCTCGTGGGAGTGTTGACGGGCAAGTTATTGCCCGGACTGGTGGACGCCTTCCGGCGCATGGAGTTCGGATCCGGAAGCCAGATTAACGTCCCGATCGCGGTCCTGATCTGGCTGATGATCATCCCGATGATGATGAAGGTAGATTTCACATCGATCCGGAGTGTCGGACAAAGGCCCAAGGGGCTCCTTATCACTCTCTTTGTCAACTGGGTGGTAAAGCCGTTCTCGATGGCGCTGATCGGATGGTTCTTCTTCCGCATCGTTTTCTCGGCGTGGATCTCCCCTGCCGAGGCGGACCAGTACATAGCCGGAGTCATCATCCTGGCAGCGGCGCCGTGCACGGCGATGGTCTTCGTGTGGAGTTACCTGACCGACGGTGACCCGGCGTACACGCTGGTCCAGGTCTCGGTGAATGACCTGGTCATGCTAGTACTCTTCGCGCCGATCGTTCGATACCTGGTGAGCGGCGCCTCATCGCTTTCAGTGCCGTTCCTTGTGTTGCTTTATTCAGTCGTAGCTTTCATCGTCATCCCGCTGGCCGTCGGTTCGATTTTGAGGGCGTTTCTCATTCACCGGCACGGCAAAGATTGGTTCGAGAACACGCTGTTACCGCAACTCGCGCCCATGACGATTCTGGCCTTGCTCGCGACGCTGATCTTCATCTTCGCGTTCCAGGCTGACAACATCACCAGCAAGTTCTTCCACGTCGTCCTGATCGCCATTCCGATCCTGATTCAGGTCTACTTCAATTCGTCGTTGGCGTATGGGCTGATGCGGCTGTTCAAGGTGGAATTCTCCATCGCCGCGCCTGGAGCGTTAATCGGCGCGAGCAACTTCTTCGAACTCGCAGTGGCGACGGCCATCGCGCTGTTTGGCCCTGACTCAGGAGCGGCGCTGGCGACGGTCGTCGGCGTCCTCGTGGAAGTGCCGGTCATGCTCACCGTTTGTGCAGCGTGCAACCGGACGCGCCACTGGTTTGCGTTTGAGCCGTCGAAAGTAGGATGAGTCTTGTCATGCCCGATCCAGTCCAGGCACTTGTTGCGGTTGTCGCTGTGTCCGGCGGTTCCTGTGCTGGCAAGCCCACATGGGAGATGGCCGCAGGCCTCCTGCGGCGTCAGTTGCAGCGGCGTTTCGGAGAAGCCGTATCAGTCGAGTACATCGAGCTTTTCAGCCCCCGAAGCCTGGAACTGCCAGAAGTCCTCCAGGGGATTGGGGACGAAACCCTGCGACTTCCCGTGGTACTCGTCAACGGTGAGGTCCTCACTTCAGGCACGAAGCTGAACGAGGGGGTAGTCGCGCGCAAGGTAGCCGAGTTGCTGCATTTGTGACACCAGGCCGACTATTGGCCGCCTGCGAAGGATCGTTTTGGCTACAGCTTTTTGTAGGGTCCCGAGGGCTCGCCCAACTCCCGACTTCAAACGCCCCTCGCGCCGAACAGAACCACGGCAGCGCCGACAAGGCAAATGATTGCGCCGAGAACGTCCGGCCGATCCAGACGGAAGCGCCATCTGGAATCGTGTGACGACTTGCCGTGGGCGCATCCGGGCATCGATTTTCCGAACTGCATTCCGGTCTCTCGTACAGTGAAGCTCCTACGCGATCGCAAGCGCTCTTGGCGAAGCACTACGACGCCTGGGCTCATTCCCCCATTGGGCAAATCAGACCCCCTCTTACCGAGGCGATTTCGTCGATACCGCCCATCCTGGTTCCTTCTGGGTGCACTTCACTCTCAGACCCCGGCTGCGGCGAGTGACTCCAGTGTGATGGAATCACGAATTTTAGACAGAACCGGCTGCCCAAACCTTGACAACCAATCGCGGGTGTCAGAGGACAAGACGTCGAGTCGAACCAGTTCTGGATGCTGGCGGAAGAACCGCGCGACCGATTCCTCGGGGACGCGATTCTGTCTGACCTGCAGCCACGCAAGGCTGATCCACCGGCGCACGGTCTTAGGGCTGACGTGTAGCATCGCGGCGAGTTCGCCGACCCGGAGGCCCTGTCCAGCCGGATACCCAAAACCATCGAGCCACAACTGCATCTCTCTGCTCAGCTGCCGATACGGAATCTTTTCAGGGTGATTGCGGCAAAACCTCTCAAAGGACTCCTCGGTGATCCTCCCGGCAACACATTCGAGGTATCCTCGCGCTCTCCATCGACGAACCTGGCGCACACTCACCTGAAGGTCGCGAGCGAGATCCTTCGTTTTGAAGCCGGTTAGAAGTTCCTGTGTCCGCCCCAAC
>CAZXRB010000041.1:0-30414 GCA_964642845.1 uncultured Nitrospira sp. | reverse complement strand
TCAGCGTGGTAAGATGCCACGCCATGCCGTTGTCGGCTTTCCATCCCCTCATCTCTTCTTGGTTTCAATCCCGCATCGGCGAGCCGACGGAGGTGCAGGTTCAGGCTTGGCCCGCTATTCAGTCTGGCGTGGATGCGCTGATCGCTGCACCGACCGGCTCCGGGAAGACGCTCGCCGCGTTTCTCTCCTGCATCGATAGCCTTTTTCAGCAAGCGCTCGCGCGTGAGCTCGACGAGGTGACGCAGGTGCTCTATGTCTCTCCGTTGAAGGCCTTGAGCAACGACGTGCAGAAGAATTTGCAGAAGCCCTTGGCGGAGATCGGCCAGGCGGCGCTGCAAGCGGGGCTCCTCATGCCGGAGCTGCGCGTGCTGGTCCGGACCGGCGACACGCCGATGTCGGATCGGCAGCAGATGCTCAAGCGGCCGCCGCACATTCTGGTTACCACGCCGGAATCGCTCTTTATCCTCCTCACCGCCGAGAAAAGCCGCCGCCTGTTGCAGACGGTCCGCACGGTGATCGTGGATGAAATTCACGCCTTGGCTCCGAACAAACGCGGTGCCCATCTCGCCCTCTCGCTGGAGCGGTTGGAAGCGCTGACCCTGCGCAAGCCGCAACGGATCGGCCTGTCGGCGACGCAACGGCCCATCGAGCTGGTGGCGCAGTTCTTGGTGGGAAACAGATCGCCGTCGCTCGTGAAGCGTGAAGCGTATCTCGCAAGCGGAGAAACGAACGACGAGATACGAACGACGAGCGACGTACGAATCATCGACGTGGGCCACCGTCGCCACCTCGATCTGGCCGTCGAGGTCCCGAAAGACGAACTCAGCGCGGTCGCCACGAATGCCATCTGGAGCGATGTGTATGACCGGGTGGCCGAGCTGGTCCGGCAGCATCGGTCGACCTTGGTGTTTGTGAACACCCGCCGGCTGGCTGAGCGGGTGTCGCACTATCTTGAAGAACGGCTTCAAGACCTGGGTCCCGATGTGGTCGCCGCCCATCATGGCAGCCTCTCACGGCAGATACGTCTGTCTGCGGAGGAGCGGCTGAAGAGCGGCAAGACGCGGGTGGTGATCGCGACGGCTTCGCTGGAATTGGGCATCGATGTGGGTACGGTCGATCTGGTCTGCCAGATCGGGTCGCCCAGAGCGATCGCCACGGCGTTGCAGCGGATCGGGCGCGCGGGGCACTGGATTACGGCGATTCCCAAGGGCCGGCTGTTTGCGATGACGCGGGACGAGTTACTCGAGTGCGCCGCCTTGGTGCGCGCCATACGGGCCGGCACGTTGGACCGCATCGAGGTGCCTGTGGCGCCGCTCGATATTCTTGCGCAACAAATCGTGGCGGCCGCCGCGACGCAGACCTGGACGGAAGACGAGCTCTTCGCGCTCTGCCGGCGGGCCTATCCCTATCGAGAATTGACCAGAGCACGCTTCGATCAAGTCGTTCGCATGCTGGCCGACGGTATTGCCACCAGTCGCGGACGCGGCCATGCCTATCTGTTTCACGACCGGATCCACCATCGGCTGAAGGGACGGCGCGGCGCCCGGCTTGCGGCAATCACCTCAGGCGGGGCGATCCCGGATACGGCGAACTATGCCGTAGTGGCTGAACCGGCCGGCACGGTGGTCGGCTCGGTGGATGAGGATTTCGCCGTGGAGAGCCTGGCCGGCGACATCATGCTGCTGGGCAATACTTCTTGGCGCATCAAGGGCGTGGAAGCCGGCAAGGTGCGCGTGGAAGATGCGCAGGGCGCGCCGCCGAACATTCCGTTCTGGCGCGGTGAAGCGCCGTCACGCACGGCGGAGCTATCGGCAGAAGTGTCGTCGCTGCGTCAGGAGATTGCAGACAGGCTCGGCCATTCCCCTCACCCCTCCCTCTCCCCTGAGGGGAGAGGTGAAGGAGAGGGGTGGCTCAAAAAGGAGTGTGCTCTGGATCAACGTGGCGCCGAGCAGCTTGTCGCCTATGTCGCCGCGAGCATCGCCGTGCTGGGCACCGTGCCGACGCAGCGGCGGATCGTGGCGGAGCGGTTCTTCGATGAAAGCGGCGGCATGCAGCTGGTGATCCATGCGCCGTTCGGCGGCCGTATCAATCGGGCCTGGGGCCTCGCGCTGCGCAAGCGCTTTTGCGTCACGTTCGATTTCGAACTGCAGGCGGCGGCGACCGACAACGGCATGGTCATCTCGCTCGGGGAGAAGCACAGTTTCCCCCTGGATTCCGTCTTCGGCTATCTCCATTCCAATTCCGTCGAAGAAGTGCTGACGCAGGCCGTGCTGGCGGCCCCGATGTTCGCCACCCGCTGGCGGTGGAACGCCTCTCGCGCGCTGGCCTTGCTCCGATTTGCCAACGGCAAGAAGGTGCCGCCCCAGATCCAGCGGATGCGGTCCGAAGATCTCTTGGCCGCGGTGTTCCCCGACGCGATCGCCTGCCAGGAGAATCTCACCGGTGCGCGGGCGGTGCGGCAGATTCCCGACCATCCCTTGGTGCAGGAGACGCTGCGGGATTGCCTCACCGAAGCGATGGATGTCGAAGGACTGACGGCGGTCCTGCGTGCGATCGAGGCGAAAGAGATCGAGTGCCTTGCCGTGGACACGCCGGTCCCGTCGCCGTTGTCGCATGAGATTCTCAATGCCAACCCCTATGCGTTCCTGGACGACGCGCCGCTGGAAGAACGGCGGGCGCGGGCGGTGGAAATGCGGCGCACCCTGCCGCCGGACATGCTGGGGCAGGTCGGCGCCCTGGACCTCGCGGCGATCGAGGAAGTGGAGCGGGAAGCCTGGCCGGCCGTGCGCGATGCCGACGAGCTGCACGACGCGCTGCTGACCTTGGTGTGGGTGCCGGCCGAACAGATGGAGCCATGGAGCGTATTGCTCCCATGCTTGATCGAGGGGGAGCGAGCAGCGGAAATCAAGCTCCCCCTCACCCTACCCCTCTCCCACGAGGGGAGAGGGCATGCTGAGGGGAGCAAGGCAACAGGATGGGTCGCTTCTGAGAATCGAGACCGTGTGGAGAAACTTTTCGCGGACGGCGACGATGCCACCATGGATGCCATCGTCCAGGGGTGGATGGAAAGTATCGGCCCCACCACCGTTCAACAGCTCGCCGCACGTCTGCATCTCCCGGTCGAGCGCGTGCATGCCGCCATGCTGCGGCTCGAAGCGCAAGGGCTGGTCCTCCGCGGCCAGTTCCGGCCTGACGGCCAGGCGAGGGGCGAAGGGCGCGGGGCGAGAGGCGAGCAAGAGGTCTCTTCCGCCCTCGTGCCTTGCACCCCTGGCCTCTTGCCCGCTCGGGAAGAGTGGTGCCATCGCCGTTTGCTGGCCCGCATCCATCGGCTGACGCTCGGTGCGTTGCGGAAGGAAATCGAGCCGGTCACGGCGGCCGACTTTATGGCCTTCTTGTTGCGCTGGCAGCATGTGGCGCCCGGCGCACGATTGCACGGGGAAGCGGGATTAACGGAAGTGATCGGTCAGCTGGCGGGGTTTGAAGCGGCCGCCTCGGCCTGGGAGTCGCAGTTGCTGCGATGCCGGCTGGCCAAGTACGAGCCGGACTGGCTCGACCGTCTCTGTCTCAGTGGCTCGGTGGCGTGGGGACGGCTGTCCCCGCCGGTGCGCCAGAATCCGGCCGGCGAAGACGCGTTGAAGCGGGTCGTGCCGACCAGCGCGGCGCCCATCACCTTCTTTCCCCGCGAGGCGGGGGAATGGCTGCTGAGGCTGGCGCCCGGCCTGCCATCCGTTGAAGTGAGCGGGCCGGCTCAGGGCCTGCTCCAGGCGCTCCGGAACCGCGGCGCCAGCTTTTTCCATGATCTGGTGAGAGACACCGGCTACTTGGCGGCCGAAGTCGAGCAAGGATTGTGGGAATTGGTCGCGGCGGGGCTTGTCACGGCCGATGGATTCGACAATCTGCGCGCCCTCTTGGATCCGCATCGGCGGCGCGCGGAAGGGCGCGACCGATCCCGCCGTCCGCGCCACGCGGGAGGGCGGTGGTCGGTCTTGCGCGAGGTGCGGGGCATGAGGCCAGAGGCTGGAGAAAAATCATTTTCCGAACCCTCGCCCCTCGCCTCTCGCCCCTTGCCTGGGTCTGCTCTCGTGACCGAAAAAATGGCTCGCCAACTCCTGCGCCGCTACGGCGTGGTCTTTCGCGATCTGCTTGGGCGGGAATCGTCGTCGATCGCGTGGCGCGATCTCCTCGTGCAATACCGGCGCATGGAGCTGCAAGGGGAGATTCGGGGAGGCCGCTTCGTCTCGGGCTTTGTGGGCGAGCAGTTTGCCCTACCCGAAGCGGTGGAATCCTTGCGGGCGTTACGCAAGACGGGCTTTGCGATTCCGCACGAGATCAAGCTGTCCGCCTGCGACCCCCTGAACCTGGCGGGCGTCATCTTGCCCGGGCCCCGCGTGCCGGCGGTGCCCACCAACTTTCTCGTTTTTCGCGATGGGGCTCCCGTCCGCGTCGTAACGCCCCGCAGACAGATGGGTGCGCTAGAACAGCCGCCACCACCTGCCGAGGCCCGTCCCGCGTTTCTTCGATAACCGCTCAGATCCGTCCTGACCGCCAAGCCATGCGGCCCGGGCTTGTTTACGCCGGCAGGGCAAGCAGGGGACAGCGTGCGCCGCGAAGGACCCGCTCGGTCGTGCTGCCCCGTAGCAGGTCCAGCAGGGACTGATGGCCCTCCGTCATCATGATGATGAGATCGACGTCGAAGTCCGCGCCCATCCCCAGAATGATGTCCACGATATGGCCGTGACAGGTCATCGTGTGCCAGAGCCATCCGTTGCGCGACGGGTAGCGGACCGAGTGGAGCGCCGCATCGTTTCCTACATGGATGAGAATGCCGGTGAAATTATCGCATCCCAGCGCCATGCCCAGGCGCGCCGCCATGTCCACCGCCGGTTGTGGGTCCGGTCGCGTGCCGACAGGAATGAGGACGCGCCGGAGTGTCGGCCGGCCGGTGTCCGGCGCGATGAATCCTTCCACATGCGCGGGGACGAAGAGGGTGGGGATGTGACTGCGGCGCGCCACCGGTTCCGCGATCGCCTGGTGCTGCCAGCGCGCCAGGCCGTCGTGTTGATGCGTGGCCATCACGAGAAGATCGGCTGGGTGAGCGGCCAGGTAGGCCAGGAAGGCTTCCGTCGGATTGGCGGCCGCGGCCCGGCGTTTCGTGATCGAAAGCCCCAATTGCCCGACCTGCGCCTTGGCGCTGTGGGGTGGCAGATACCCCCACTGTTCCAGAATCGGACGGATGCGGGGGAAATCTTCAAAGTCCGCCCGGGCTACGTTGGGATCAATGTGCATCATGGACAGTTCGCCCTTGGAGACGAGCGCGAGCTTCAGGGCATGGGTCAGAGCTGTCCGGCTGTCCGCGGAAAAATCCGTGGGATGAAAAATGCTGCGGAAAGGCAGCGCCGGGATCGTGCCACCGGCCGCGCCGGGCGCCTGCGTCATGGGCGATAGGCCGTTGCCGTGTCGCGCAACAGGGTGAGCAGCGCTCCGGATTCCGCGGGGGCGGCGTGGACCGCCTCTGCATAACGCATTTGGATGGCGGCAGCGAACGCCGCTTGGCGGTCCGGGGGGACGCCCAATAGCCGGCCGGCCGAAACGAGATATTCGCCGCGACCGGCTGCCACATCGTGGCTGACGTTCGCCTGATTGGACATGACAAAGGCCTCGGCTTTGAACTCGGGCCGCACCAGGCCGTCTTCGCCGAACCAACCGCGCGCCGAGGAGGTCGTCCCGGTCATGTTCGACGTGGTGTCGGTCGTCTGATTCACCGTGGCCTTGATCGAGCAGCCCATTGCCTGTAACAGCGCGACCGCGAGAACCGTGCTCCACAACGTACGTCCCATAGGATGCCTCCTTGGCTGGCCGTCATTCGTCCTCGAACCGCTGTCGCTCAACTATAGCACTACGGCCTCTCAAGTGCCTCCGGTTCCGGGATCATGCCTTCCAAAGTCCCCAGGCGATCATGCCCATCGCATAGAGCCATGCGCCTCCCATGAGCACTTTGAGCCATGGCGGACCGATGACCGCAAAGGCGCCAAGCAGGCCGACGGCCATCATCAACGCGCCGACGCTCGTGACGACTCGCCGTTTCCAGACCGAGTCATGCCAGACGGCCCCGGACTTCCAGGCTTGCTTCAACTCGGCGAACGTGAACTGTTCAGAGCCCCGCCTGCCGGCCGCCCGGCCCCACACCCGATACGACGAAGCCCGCCAAGTGACGGGGCGCGCGGCCAGGCGCACGCTGTGTTCCACATCCTGGCCATCGGTGTGACTGAGGCTCTGGTCCTGATCCATGAGAAGTTTCAGGATGCCGCCCATCATCAGGGTAAAGCCAAGGACGCCGATGCCGCCGGTCGTCCAGAGCAACGGCCACTCGCGGTCCTGGATCCAGGAGATGGCGTCGCGGCTGGGCGGCAGTTCGGCGATCACAGCGGCCACAAAGACCACCGCCAGGCCGGCCACGATCTGCCACAGGGACTTCATGCTCCCACGCGTCCGATCCAGATGCTTCGTTGCGGGCGCTCGCGATCGAACCGCACCATGCCTGTATCCCCTGTACGCCACTCGGCTGCTTCATCCGGCGACAAGAGGCCGCTTTCTCCTTGCTGGCTGCGGCCGACGTGATCGCGAAACTCATAGCGCAGCCGCCATTGCGTGACACGATTGATGCTCGTGCTCGTCGGCCACACTTTCTGGACGGTTCCTTCAGCGGGCAGTCCCCTCCGGGACAATTGGATCACGAGGAGCAGCTGACGAAGGTCTGAGGAAGCGATCCCGGCTCCAATGAGCGCGAACAGCATCCCGCCACCGGCGAAGATCAATGGCAGCCACCATGGGTCACGAAAATGTAGATGCGTGGTTGTCGGATCGGACGGCAGATAGCGAACGGGAAACGGGCTGCCTTCATCCAATCGCTCCCACTCATCCACCGAAACCTCACCGACCTGCTCGACGGTGCTGCTGCCGGGAACCGGGAAGCGGTAGGTCACTTGATACTTCGTCCGCGGGTTCCCATCCCGGGTTGCCTTGTCAATGGACTTGCTGAGGATCGTCGCGTCTGTCCGGACCGATTCCCGCTCGAAGTGCTTGCGGGTGCGCCATTCCTCAACGGCAATGAACGTTCCTATGGTGCCGACGGCAAAGAACATCGCACCGACCCAGAGCAGGACCGAGCGGCGGAGCGTCTGGAATACGGACACACCGGCCATGATGTCAGTCAGCCCCTACCCAGATGTTCACGCCCGGTTTGCGCGGATCATACCTGACGCGGCCCATCCGGCCGGGCGGCCACTCGCCCGCTTCTTCCGGCGACATGGTGCACGAGCCTTTACGGGTCTTGCCTTGCGCGTCTCGGTACTCGTAATGGAGCTTCACCTGATTCATGCCGTTGATGCGGAGATAGGAGGGGCCGATGTCGGTGATGGTCGCCTCGGCCGTCATGCCGGTGCGCGCCAAGTCCTTCGCCCGCTTTCTGGTTTTCACGGCATTGAAGACGATGAATGCGCCGAGCGACCCCACGACGCCGCCCACCGCGCCGAAGACGATCGGTAAGACGATGTCGTCGCTCTGCCCGTGAATGCGATAGGAGTGCGGCTCATCCGGCAGGTACGTCACTTGAACGGGACCTCGCTCTTCCAGGACGTCCCAGTCTTCTGCGGTGACATCGGCGGTGCCTCGAACAATTTCCCCTTCGCGGGGCACAAATCGAAAGGTGACCCGGTAGGAAGGGTTGGACTGCTTCCCGCTCTTGTTCGACTTTCGATAAATCTCCTTGGTGAGCACGATGCCGTCCACCGTCCGGCCCTCTCGTTCGAGCCGCTCGTTCACCGACATCCGATGGATTCCCACGGACACGCCGACTACGAGAAACACCAATCCCACGGAGAGCCAAATGCCGCCAAACCAGAACCAGAAATTCTTCGGTGTGATCACACTTCGCCGAGCTTCAGAGATTTCGGTTTCCCCACTGTCGCATGAATTCTTTGAGTTCCCCGGCGTCTCGCATGGATAGGATCGCTTCGACATCGGCTGGGGTGATGCGCTCATACCCGCCGGTACTGGTTGCCGTGCAAAACACGTTCATCCAAGGTGCCCCGCATCGACGACATGTGCCCAGTATGTATTCGAATCCCCCGGCGTGGTGAAGATCCCGCTCGGGAATCCATGATGGTTCATTGCAGCAGGTCAGGTGGTCCATGTGTGAGATGTGGCAAGAGGTGGAGTAGACCAAGTTTCACCAGAAGCACCTTCATAATTGATAACCTCGTCACATCTGCAGTAGTTAAAATATGTTTCGCCTCTTCGATCGCGATGATTGTTAACGTGCTCTCTCCTGAGACACTATAGATTGAGTTGTTTTCGGATCTCTTGACCGAATAACGCTGTTTCCTCAATTTCTTTTGGCCATATCTTCAGATCAACCAAAGCTTGCCGGGAAATAGCAAATAGCAAAGGCGGAGACATTTCTTTCCTCACTGATTCAATCATAAAAGGTGAGAGTGGCACGAACAGCCGTTCGCGAAAGCGGGCCTCCACTGTGTCAAGTTTTGACCTAAAACTGAACAGCTTTTGAAGGACCGCCTCGTCGGGTCCACCTTCGTCGCTGGTAAGCGCTTGTGTCGAAGAATCACTCAGGTTTTTGGTGCCCTGCTTATCGGTGCCGAATGTGCTTGCGGAACCCCCGCCTGCATCATTACTAGAGCCGCATTTCTTTCTTAGTTCTTCAAGCTCCTTAAGAATGGCTTCGATTTGATCGTCTATCTGATCGAGCTGCTTCTTTAGCTGCTTGGCTTCACGCTTTTGTTCGTAATAGTTGGAAAGGTCGTTCACCACATCGTCGGTGGCTTTTATACAACCATAGACGTTGTTCGCGGCACTCACGACCTTGATGGCAGTCTGTGCCTGACCGACGGTGATAGGGGTGTCAGGGATTCGCATATGCTTACCGTAGGACTGTACGGCCATTTCAAGTGACGCTTGATCGACATAGACATCGCCTGCCTTTCTTGCGGCGTCTTTGATTAGCTCTTCTATGCCTTTGTTTAGGAATGCGTCGTCGCCGACCACTTGAGTCCCAGTGTTTACCCAGGTATCCCATTCTATGGAGCCCTGATGAACGCTCTGCCCCATTCCAATACCCGCGTTAGCCCAACCGGCCCAATAGCTCCCTGCTCCGCTCGAAATGCTGAGCATTCCAAGGACTGAGTTTACGTATCTTGCGCCGGACCCGCTGAACGGGTGAGCGAAGTTCCGCCAGGCATCGTCGCGCGCCTTAATGGCATCACTGTATTCCTTTCGGATCATATCGGACACTTCCTTGAGTGCTCGCAGTCGTCCGATCAGGCCCTTTATCTTTTCCTCTTCCTCTTTACTGCACGGGCAGGTGGTTTCGCGGCAAGTACCCGAGGGGGGTATGTGGCCGGGTTTATGAAATGCCAGAGCAAGGTTCACGCAGAAACTAAGTGCGACAAATAAGGAAAGGAAGATCTCCAGGAACTTTTTCAAGGCGCACCTGCCCGCATATAGGTTTAGGGAACTTTAGCGTTAACACCAAACACAAACACTTTTCCGTTGCTGTGGTGAGTCACTATTTTCGACCCGCGGATGGCGGACTGCTCCAAAAAGCGTGGTAGTTCAGCCTCGGCGATGCTGCTACCGGAAATCCTATCAAACAGAGAAACGTGGGTTTGACTATGAACCGCCAACAAGACGGAATCATACGGGAAGGCCAAGGCTCTAACTATTACACCAGGTAGGTCAGGCAACGGCTTCTCTAAAGGCGGTTCTCTTGTCAAATCCCACCCGCGAATGGATCGATCCCTACTCCCGGACACTGCCATCTTTCCGTCCGGAGAAATCGCCAGTGCCACCACGTTTAAAAAATGACCGTTAAGAATTATATGGTTTTGTGCTTTACTAGGGCTCCATATCCGCACAGTACCATCCGCGCTTCCTGAGAACAGCTTTTGACCGTCGGGGCTAAACAAAAGGCAGCTCACGGTCCGCTCATGGCCAACAAGAGAACTATTCTTATGTTGGCGGTCCGAGCCGATAGTCCAAAGGTGGATTACGCGGTCGCCACCTCCGGAAGCCACAATTCGTCCATCTGGCGCGAACGCCAGTGCTGTCACGCGTAGTCCGTGTTTCCCGAGTATCGCGTTCCCCTCCCGCGTACCATCCATATGCCATAACCGGACGGTCCTATCCTCGCCCCCTGAGGCTAGAAGCTTTCCATCGTCACTGAGCGCCAGGGAATAGACCGGTCCGCGATGACCTTGCAGTACTCGCGATTGAGACAGTTTAGATCTCGTATTACGCCAGACTTCGATGGTTCCATTTTCAAACCCGTAGGCAATAGCGTTCCCGTCCGCTGACAAAGTAAGTGCCGATAGCCTTTTTATATCTGTGGAACCGGTAGCGGAGATAGTGAGCCAACCATGACCCGGGTAGAATACGTCGGTTTCGGTGCGGGCGGCGTTTCCCGCGCGATCGGCAATCTCTACCGTCAGCTTGTGTTCGCCCAAGGGCAGTGACTTGGGGAGGGTGATCTGCCCGCTTGCGCCGCGGCTATGCTGGTCGAAGTGGCCGGCGTAGTCCATGCCGTTCAGGAATACACGGAGGGTGCGGGCGGCGATGCCGCTCCCGACATCCCGATACTCGATTTCGACCGTGAGCGTGTCTCCGCCGATTTCCGTACCGGCGGTCGGTTCGACGATACGGACGGTCGGTGGAGTCCGATCCGGATCCGTCGCGCCCATGTTGGCGGGTGCCAGAAGTAGAGTGAAGCCGGACAGGGCAAGAACCACGCGGCAGAGCCGCGACCTTGAGCGGCAGCTAGTGGCAGGGCCGCCAGACCGCATCATCGCTCCTTCACGACCGAAGAGGACTTACGTGCGCTTACCTTTTTGGCGCCGGCGGCGGAGCCGTGGATTTCGTGTTCGCGTTCCGGCCCACGTTGCTTCCTTTCTGCTCGGTTCCTGACATGGTGCTGGTGGCAGGCTTCGTCTCCTTGGTTAGCGGCGGTGTGCCGGCGGCATGGACATCGCCGACTGAGACCCAGCTTCCCAACACGATCCCAACAACGCCTGACATGACAAGCACCCACAACGCGTGTCTTCGCATGGCTCCCTCCATGGTTTGTCCATGGCAGTCCTCGGCTTGCCCTCCAGCTTGGTAAGTCGGCTTCAGGACTGCTTCAGTTCATTCACGTATCGCTTGATCGGTTCGGCGTCCTTGGCTCTGGCGTTGAGGGACAGATAGCGTTCGAACGCTTCGATCGCTTTCGACTTGTTCCGCTGCTTGTAGTAGGCGAGCCCCAGTTCACGGTAGGCGTCAGCGAAGTTCTCGTTGAGTTGGACGGCGGTGGTTAGGTGAGTCACGGCCTGCTGGAGGCCTGCGGAGCCACCGGTTTCAGACGCAATCTTGCCCATGTAGTAATGAGAGACATGATCTTTGTTGTTGGCGAACAGAGCCTTTTCGAACATGGCGGTTGCCGTCTTGAATTTCTTGCGCTCATAGTCGAGCCGGCCCACTTCGACGACGAGTTCCCTCGTTCGCTGCTTGAACTCCGCGGTGTTCGTGATTAACTTGCGCGTCTCCACATCCCCGCTGTACTTCGATTGGACAAGGCCGGTCAGTTTTTCGATCCTCGCTTTGTTCGTGGGATGGTCGCCATAAAAGAAGTTTTGGATCGCGGTCTGGTCGCCGTACTCTTTCATAAGCTGTTCGAATGTGCCCGGCGCTTCCCGCGGGTCGTACCCGGCTTTGACCATGTATTCGAGACCCACGACGTCTGCTTCGCTTTCGTTCGCGCGCCCGTGGCCGCTCGTGGCCGCTTTCATGGAATAGTCATAGGTTTTTTGGAGCAGGGCCGGCGGAATCTGCGCCGTGGCGCCGGTCGACGCGGCGGTGATGCGGCCGATCTCGCCGAGCAACTGAATACCGTACGTCTCTTCAATGCCTTTGGTCACGTGGCTTTCCGTGACATGGGCAATCTCGTGGGCCAGCACCATGGCGAGCTGGGCTTCATTCTCCATGCGGGCAATCAAACCGGCGTTGACATAGAGCAGGCCTCCGCCAAACGTAAAGGCATTGACGCTACCCTCATTGACGACGCGAACGGTGTAGGAAAAGGGACGGGGATGCGCCTGCGCGACGAGCCGTTGAACGATGTCGCTGAGGTACGCGTCCAGCAACGGATCTTCCCACATCTTATGGCTGCTTTCGAATTTCTTGGCATTCTCCTGGGCCATCCGTTCTTCGTCGGCCTCCGTGAACTTGGGCCGGTTCAGGATGGCGCCGCCGACGGACATACCGGTATTAAGATAGCGATCCGTTCCGGCCGGCATCTGCTTCATGACGTCTTCGCAGCCGGAGAGCAGGATCAACAAAAGCCCACAACGCAATGGAGACACAAAGGAGACACGATCAAAAACTCGCATGGCAAAGCCTCCGTTTGAGATGCGGGGAACCTTTCGTGTCAATGATCTTTTTCTCCCTTCAAGCCTTCACCTACCGTCTGACCGAAGCCATCCCATCTTTCTCACAACCGAGGCCCACCCATGTTGTTCCATCGCAACCCATGCCGACGCATTCTTTCTTCTCGCACCCAAGCCCGACGCAGCCTGGTCCGTTTGTGCCGGAGGAGAAGGAATACTTAAGGACGGGACGGTCGCGGCCTTGGGGATAGGTGGTGTGGGGTCTGTGGGTTTGCATTGGGAAAGGAACAGAAGCAGGGGAATCAATAGGAGCAGAGAGGCATGAAGCATTCGAGACATCATACGAAGCCTCCAGCGAAGTGAGCAGCGCCTAGAGGAGTGGGCGGTATTATGCGCTAACGCTGAGCCGGTTGTCATCATTGAGCGGCGGGGTCGCGGAGAGGGGCCGGAGGCTGCTTGGCGGCGGCCTCCGGCGATCAACAGACTTTAATTATTCCACAGCCGCTGATACCACTTCTTCCCATCCCCTGCAGGGAGGGCGGACAAGTTCATTGCCTTACGAATGTCCGCGATGTTCCAGCCGGTCAAATGCGCCAGCGTTTGCGCTTCCCGCTCGTAGCGGTCGCGCAGCTGCTGCCGATAGGCGGTGGCGGCGGGGCAGTCGTCCTGTCCGGTCCAGGGATGGCGGAGGATATAGCGGGCCTGGAAGTTCGACCGATCCGACGTCTCCTGGAACATCAGGTCCTCGGGAAAGTGCGCCTGGTCATAGCGCACATGGAGGCGTGTGAGAAACACGTTCTGTGCCATCGGCATGCCCTTGCCGATCCGTCCGGCCGGCTCCTGCCAGAACACGCCCAGGCTGCGCAGTTCCTCGGCGGACAGCGGATTCGCCGCGCAGGGGTCGCACCAATTCATGTCCCAGGCGTATTCCAAGAAGACGCCGCGCTCATTCTCCCGCTTCACTTGTTGAGTGAACAGATCTCGATAAAAGTCGCCAAACTTCTCCTTGATGTACAGGGGGATTTCTTGCGCCTCCGGCAGCCGGACCGTCCGATAGTTCGTCGTTTCCACGCGGCCTTGTTTCGTCAGGAAGTAAATGAAGAGTTCCTGCGCGCCGTCGGCATTCACCGTGCCGAGCCGAATCGGCAGCATGAACTTCGGCGATTCAAAGGCGATCTGCAGCGGGCGCAGATGCGTGAGGCCCAGCTTGGTTTGCTCGCCCAAGTTCACTTTGGCCACAAAGAACTTCATGCCCTGTTTCAGGTAACTCTTTAGCACAGAGGAGGCGCCGGCCGGGATGCGATAGCCATTCTCCGTCAGCCATGTTTCAAGCCCGGCGCTCTCCTTCGCCGACAGGATGAGGATGTCGTACTCGCCCACGGTGTACTGTGCCTCGACCGTCACGCCAAGGGCGCGGTCGCGCTCACGGGCCGCTGCGGACGCCGGCAGCCGGTCTTGGAGCGCCCCCAGCTTCTGCTCCTCGAACTGGTATCGCACGCATGGATTCTGATCGAAGTACTCCACCAGGCGAGGTGCACTGTAATCGGCCAGATGGCGGAGCACCGCCGTATCCCCGATGTGAATCTGCTCTTTCTCCAACACCGTCGGCACCGGCACGACCATCGCAAATTCCTTCACGTCGCCTTTGAAGTCATTGGCCATCGTGATGACCGTCTTGTCCTCGTGGCGGACGATCGCCACCTCCGAGGCCTTATTGAAGAGCTTGGTATCCGCCTTCGCGACATAGAAGCCGCAAAAGGCCGAGGCAGCACTGTTCCACAGAAACAGCCCGATCAGAAAGCTGAATGCCGGAACGATAACCCGTCTCATGAGAACCTCCTTGGTTGGTGTGGGGGCTGCGAAAGCAACAAGCCCTTCACGATTGACGGTTGACGAATGACGGTTGATTGGACGCTGGAGGGTATGGGACTGACCGCAGGGCGGGACCAGTCGTAACGAGAGCCGGGGAACAGGCGGTCGAGCAGCGGGACGATGGGAGCACAGGCAATCAAGCCCCACAACGGCCCGTTGGGACGGAACAGGCCGAACTGGACGTGCAGCGCGGCCAGCGCGATCAAGACAGCACATGCAATCCGCCCGGCGCGGGAGTTGGGCGTCGTCTTGGGATCCGAGATCATGAAAAAGGCGAAGATCAATAGCGCACCGCTTTCGATCTGATGCAGCGGGATCGTGAGCGGATCGCCCAGCCACAGGGCCCGCGCGAACAGCAGCCCGAGATAGAAGGTCAGAAAGGCGAGCGTCACGTCGGCTCGCGCCGCGCGGGTGACGACGAGCGAGCCAAGACATGCGATCAGAAATCCAAACCAGGCGACCTGGCCCCACTGTCCCGGCGAAATCCACCCGAGCCCACTTGCCACGACGACGATCAGCGCCAGATTGGTCGGGTTGAAGACATGCTTGTCCCTCCAACGGATGACGAACTTACTGCCGATCGCGATGAAGGCCGCCAGGGCCGCGACTGCGAGATCGTTTGTGCGGAGTAGGAGGCACAGGGACAAGGCCGAGATGAGCGGGCTCTTGGGATCAAAGGATGGAAGGTTGAAGTACCGTGTGCCGGCGTATTGAGTCAGGAGAGCGGTACTCAGCGTGATGCCGATCTGCCAGGGTGAGACGTCGAAATGGAGGAAGAGGAGGCCGTAGAGGAGGAGCGTGCTAAGGCTGGCGATCTGATAGAGGCGGGGATCAAGTGTGGAAAGCTGGCTCTTGAGTCGATCGAGTGTCATCCGGCACCTCGTGGGTCGGTGAACCTGTGGTCCTATCCACGTAATGGTGTCGGGGAGGTGATCCTTTCATGAAATAGAACAGTCGTAACTCCTGATTATCCTTGGAGGCCGATTGCTAAATGGGACGGTTATCGAACGCTCGCCGTGAGGGGTTGACCGTTTGTAGCCATATGGCTACAGTTCATCGCGCTTGAGATTCGCAAGACCGAGACGTTTGCTCGATGGCTCGACGAACTACAAGGTGTTCATGCAAGGGCACGCGACGCCGGCCTGTCTCGTGAGAGCCTCTACAAGGCGCTTTCCGGAGAACGAAGCCCCGGTTTTGACACCATCCTGAAGGTGATTGGAGCGCTGGGGCTGAAGCTGCACGCCGAAGCGTCACCCGGGCGTGGCGTCCGTTCGGGTTCTCGCTCAAGTGGGCGGACGGCCAAGAGGCGAGCCGCATAGGCGGCTCGCCCCTTGTTGCATTGCGTGGTGCAAAGTCAAGAACTGACCCCGTGGTCGTGCAGCAGGGCAGGGACCATCGGAAGGTCTCACGGCTTGATCTCCGCATTGGGACGATGTATAAGCGATGTACGAGAATCTCATGAGCCATATGATCCGAAAACAGGTTTATCTAGAGCGAGATCAGGATCGTCTTCTAAAGCAGCGATCTAAGATGCTTGGTGTGACCGAATCCGACCTTATCCGACAAGGCATTATTCAGCTTAGTCAACAGCCCGTGGCTACTCCTCTGGATCGACAAGCCTGGCAGGCCGAACTGAAGTTCATCAAACGCCGAGGACGGCTCAAGGCCGATATCCATGCGCGCCGGTGGACTCGCAGGGAACTTTACGATGAACGGCTCGGCCGCTTTTCTCGTTGATACCAACGTCCTGGTGTACGCATACGATCTTCAGGCCGGTCCAAAACGTGAACGTGCGATCGGTCTGTTGGGTACCTTAGCGGCCCGCCAACTTGGCGGGCTCACGCCGCAGATCCTGAGCGAATTCTTTGTGGTGGTCACACAGAAGCTTTCTCCGCCGTTGACAGCCGCGGAGGCAGAGCGCAGTCTCACAAACTATGCCCGTTCCTGGACGATTTATGACCTCACGTCGCTGATCGTCCTCGAGGCTGTGCGCGGATGTCAGCGTCATCGCCTGGCGTATTGGGATAGCCTGATATGGGCGGCGGCAAAGGTGCACGGCGTACCGAACGTACTGAGCGAGGACTTCAGCGACGGGTCGCTGCTTGAAGGCGTGAAGTTCCTCAACCCCTTCAGTCCTCGTTTTGAACTTTCTACGCTTACTCTGTAGCTGCAAGCAAGGGAGTGCGAACGCCAAGGTCGGTGTAATGAGGAGAGGTCCCCGGTAAGGTCCCGGACCCATGCGTTTCGTCTCGTCGAGAGGATTCTGCGATAGCAGGGCTCTAATGCGTCAGACCGGCGAGGCTTTATCCTCACTCGTCGATGCTGGGACGATCAAGCGAATGCGAGCCTTGACGCTGACAATCGTCCCCGTAAAAGCGATTGGGCTCATAAGACTTCGTTCAAGCGCAAAGCAGAAATAGGTGAGCGCGGAGATTAGCGGGATGCAAAGTCCTTTTCGATTTAGGGCTGTTGAACCCGATGTGCAACCGCTTTGGCGAACTGTCGAAAGTCGTCCAAGTGATGGCGGCAGATTTGATAGACGATGGTCCAGTCGATGTGTTGGTAGGTGTGGACGGCGATATTTCTGAACCCCACGGCTTTGGTCATTCGTTCAGCTAATGCCGGGGTGATGATGGAGAGGTCTTTTAAGATGCTGAAATTCTCTGCCATGGTAGAAGGAGGCCGGACGTCGGTGTCGGCTATGACATGGGCGGCAAGGTCGACAGACAGTTGGACAGCACGTTGGAGATTCAGTGTGATGACATCTTGCAAATCGAGATCGCTCTGCAATTGATCGAGGGAGGCAGGCGTTTTGGCGGCGATCCGCTCGACGCATCGCCTGAGTGATTCAAGCTTGGACTCTATCAGGTCCCGATCCATGCTTTTCTTCTGGTGGCGAGGATTCTGCGGTAATACGGCATGAAGTCGGCTTCTTCGTAGACCATCCGCCGGAGGAGTTCAGCGTAGCGTGTGCGGTTCTTACACAGGATCATGCGCCCCTGCGTCAACACTTGCTGTAACAACGGGCTGTGCGTCTGGTCCAGATCGATCAGATCCACCGGCCGACCCAATGCCAGAGCGAGTTCGCCGATTAGGTCCATCCGGTCTTGCGAGGTGAGCGGGTCGCTGGAGGCAATGGCCAGATCGAGGTCGCTGTCGGTTCGGCTGCGCCCTGCCGCAAGAGACCCGAAGAGGAATGCGATGAGGATAGACGGATGGCGCTTCAAGACCTGCGCAATCTTTTGGTCGATATCGGGTATGCATGGTGAAGCTGGGTGGTCCATCATCACGCCTTGGCTGATCCCTGAGTATCACGAATGGCGTAAAGCTGCAAGAATGTGGACGCGCGTGAAGTCTTAAATCTGGGCTCGGTGAACAGGAGACGTGAGGAGGGCTTGATGGTCACCCCACTTCCTGCAGCTTGATCAGGTTGGTCCCGCCGGGTTGGCCGATGCGGGTGCCGCATGGCAAGTAGCGGGGTCAGTTCTTGACTTTGCACATTGGTGGGACAATCTCGATGGTATAGGCCCCCCCTCACTCTCCCCGCGCGGCGCGTTCCACGTCATCGTCCACGTAAATCATGCCTGGCTTTCGGCCAGGGACGCGGTAGGCTGGACCAGGTTTGTAGCGCGGGCAGTCTCGCGGGCCGTAGCAGTGGGTTTCAAAACGCCACTTCACGTTTGACGGATTCCAGTGATCGAGGATGATCTGTGTCGCCATCGTCAGGCCGCGCTGAAGAAAGGTTCCAGGAACCATTGATTGTCCCAGCCTGCATTGGTTTGACGAGTTGATGCTCTTCCGATAGGAGAGTTATGGAAGCACCAAGACCGCCGTTGCCGCCATTCGACGAGAAGACCGCTGCTCAGAAAGTCCGTATGGCCGAAGATGCCTGGAACACTCGTGATCCTCAGCGAGTGGCGCTGGCCTACACCCCGGATAGTGCGTGGCGGAACCGCGCGGAGTTCTTTGCCGGACGTGAAGCCATCGTGCAGTTTCTCACGAGAAAATGGAACAAGGAGTTGGACTATCGTCTCATCAACAATCTGCCGATCCCAGGAGGCGGAGCGCAAGTATCGATGGCCGCTGGGGCGTCGCCCGGATGAGCATCCAGGGCTCTCTGACCTGGGTCTCTAGAAGACTATTTCTTACTTCACGTTGTCAATCTTCCCGCACTGCGCTTTCCACATCATCCGCATGCACCATCCCGAGTCTGTGGAATAATCCCGATGCCATATCGCATGCCATGGCCTTGACAGGCTGACCGATGGCTGCCATCCTGTTGTTGAACATTTCAACAATGGAGCGAGGCGATGGCCACGGTGAACTTTAGTGTGCCGGCTGATGTCAAAGAAGCCTTTGACAAGGTGTTTGGTCGTCAGAACAAGAGTGCCGTATTGACTGAATTGATGCGCCAAGCTGTGGATGAGCGGCGACGCCGTCAGCGGCGGGCCAAGGCCGTTGAGAAATTATTGGCTTTGCGAAAGCAGGCGCGGCGTGTGACGGATAAAGATATCCGATCGGCGAGGAGACGTGGAAGACCGTGACGACGGTGGTGCTCGACGCCAGCGTCGTCGTGAAGTGGATCTTTGCGGACCGCACCGAAGAATCACACTCGCTCCAGGCCCTTCAAATCCTCCAGTCCATCAAGGAATCTCGCCTAGCGGTCGTCCAACCGCCTCACTGGCTTGCTGAGGTGGCAGCGGTCACTGTACGTCTGGACCCTGAACGGGCACGTCAAGCCGTCTCACTCCTGCACGCGCTGGAATTCCCTGTCGCAGCTGGCGTCGAAGTCTACCAGAAAGCCTGCGAACTATCGGCCTCGTTCAACCGACACCTGTTCGATACCCTGTATCATGCGGTGGCCTTGACTGAACCTGGTGCGATGCTTGTGACAGCAGATGACCAGTATTATCGAAAGGCTCACAAGGCTGGTCGGATCGTGCGGTTGAAAGACTATAGGCCGATGTCCCCCGAATGAAGGTGCCGCCTCGCGCTGAGGTGAGCCTCTGGGCGGCGGTGATCTGCCTCGCTATCGGAGCGTTTCAGGTCTAGCGCAAAGGACGATCTGCCGATGTTTGAATTGAAAACAGTTGTGCTGTTCGTGGCAACGGCAGTTGCCGAGATTATCGGGTGCTATCTTCCCTATTTATGGCTGAAGAAGGACGCTTCGATCTGGCTGCTGGTTCCCGCTGCGGCGAGCCTGATTGCGTTTGTCTGGTTGCTCACGTTGCATCCGCTCGCCGCTGGGCGTGTCTATGCCGCCTACGGTGGGGTGTATGTCTCAGTCGCGATCGTCTGGCTGTGGCTCGTTGACGCGGTGCGTCCTTCCCCATGGGACTGGCTGGGCGTTGCGGTTTGCCTCTGCGGCATGGCTATCATCATGTTTGCTCCACGCCACATCTCACCTTAGCGGAACACCATGCACGACATACGTCCAGCAGGTTGAGAAATAGAAAGGTTGGCCGATGTATGAGGAGCGATACCTCTGCCCTTGTTGTGTGCCGGTTCCACGACTTGGATACGGAGGGCAAACAATCATTCGTTCGACCGTGAAGGACTCGTTATCCCACTTCCTGCAGCTTGATCAGGTTGGTCCCGCCGGGTTGGCCGATGCGGGTGCCGGAGAGAATCACGATCCGTTCTCCGGTTTTGGCGAGCCCTTCTTCTTTTACGCGCCGTTCCGCCTCGTCGATGCGCTCATCGGTCTGCGCGATTTGTCGCATCGTATGGGGACGCACGCCCCAGTAGAGAGCCATCTGCCGACGAACCGGCTCGAACGGGGTGAAGGCGATGATCGGCGCGGCCGGGCGTTGCTTGGAAATCAGGCGGGCCGTCGTCCCCAGCTCGCTGAACGCCACGATCGCGCTGGCGGTGATCGCCGCGGCGGCGGACGAGGCGGCGGTGCAGATGGCTTCGGGAAAGGACATGTTGCCGAAATCGGTTTGGCGCTTGGGCACCGGTCCCGGCTCGGACCCTTCCTCCGCGGCGCGAACGATGCGATCCATCACCTCGACGGTTTCGACCGGATGCGCCCCGATGGCCGTTTCCGCCGAGAGCATGACGGCATCGGTTCCATCGAAGACGGCGTTGGCGACATCCGAGGCTTCGGCGCGCGTCGGGCGCAGCTGCTGGGTCATCGATTCCAACATTTGCGTTGCGGTGATCACGAGGCGCCGCCGGCGGTTGGCTTCCCTGATGATGCGCTTTTGCAGAAGCGGCACCGCTTCGGGCGCCATCTCGACGCCCAGATCGCCGCGGGCGATCATGACGCCGTCCGCCTGCTCCAAGATGGCCTCCAGCGCGGCCACCGCTTCGGATCGTTCGATCTTCGCGATGATCGGGAGTTGGCCGCCGCAGTCGGCGACCACCTGCTTGGCCGCCGTGATGTCTTCCGGGCCTCGGACGAACGAGAGCGCCAGGTAGTCCACGCCCTGCGCCACACCGAAGCGGATGTCTTCTCGATCTTTGTCGGTGAGGGTGGGCGCGCTCACGCGGGTGCCGGGCAGGTTGATGCCCTTGTACGAGGTGATCGTGCCGCCGGTGGTGACGGTGCATTCGACGGAGCCGCCGGTGATGCGATCGGCGCGCAGTTCAATGAGGCCGTCGTTGATCAGTATCCGCGCGCCCGGGTGGAGGTCGCGCGCCAGGTACGGGTAGCTCACGGGAATGTCTGGAACCCTGGAGGGGGCGGTGGCCTGCGCACCGAGTTGGCCGCCGGAGCGGGCGAGCATGGTGTGCAAGCGCACCGACTGGCCGGGCCACACGGCGATGCCTCCCTCCGCCAGCTCCCCCACGCGAATTCTGGGCCCTTGAAGGTCCAGGATGATCGCCACGGCGCTCCGCCGACGTTCGGCGGCCTGCCGGATCGCCTGAATGGCCGCGGCATGGGAGGCATGGGTGCCGTGGGAACAATTCAGCCGCGCCGCGTCCATTCCGCTTGCGATCAGCCGGTCGAGCAAGGCGAGCGAATCGCTGGCGGGGCCGATCGTGCAGACGATCTTCGCTTTTCGCATGGTGATTTCCTCAAAATGTTGACAATGGAAAACCGGACGCCCAATGTACCCGTGATTGAAACCCCACGCGCGGGGGCACCATGGCCCGTCAAGAGGAAGTATGGACATTACCACAAATCAACTCGACTTCGTGACGATTGAAGGCCTGTTGGCCTATGGAGAATCGCTCGCGCGGCGTCCGCCGCGCGAGGATGTGCAGGCGCCGGCCGCTCCCGCTCCGTCGCCTCGCCGGGCCGACCGGGCCAGGGCGGCGATGGAGGCGATACGGTCGTTTGTCCAGCGAGCTCAAGCCGGATGGCCCGCCGCCGCCGCCTACCGGTCGGCGCGGAACGCGCTCCTCGAGGAGGCCTGCGCCGGCGACGAGCTGGTCCTGTTCGCCGCATGGAACCGGCTGGTGGCGGAAGGCGCCCTCCAGCCCTTGTTACGCGCCCCGATCGGATCGGTGCTGAAACCGATCCATCGCCGTCCGGTGGCGATTGTGCCGCGCGCGCAGCTCACCCCGCAACTGGCGGAAGGGCGCATCGTGCTGGACCTAGGCGACGAGCGATTCTGGCTGCTGCCGCGGGATTTGGCGGATCGCACGCTGTTTTTCACCATGCGCCACGGTGTCTCTCGGGTCGAGAGCAAGACGCATCGGGTCGGGCGCCGCCTGATGAATCAATTGGACCAGGCGCGGGGCGTGCCGCGCGCCGACGCGGTCGGGGCGGCGCTCGCCCGCATGATCGGCGTGGTCGGTCAGCAGCTCGACTTTCTGCACCTGTCCAATTATCTGGACCCGCGCACGTTTCTCCACTTCATCAGCCGCAGTCCCAACACCCGGCAACTCTTTGAGCGCGTCGTCGCCGCGCTCACGCCGGGCTCGTCCCCCGAACCGTCCTATGAACCCGCGTTGGAGTCGTCGGACTTCGGATGGGTCACGGGCGTTGAAAAGGCCGGTGAAGCGGAGGAGGCCGCCACCGCGTTCGGAGTCGACGCCGCCACGGCGAAGCGCCTCCTCAAACATCCGTTGTACTGCTATCCCGGCGGCAATTCGTTTTTCGACCTGTACGTCGATGTCATCGACGGGCTTCACAAGCTGGGCGAAGCCCATCCGGGGAAGGTCGCCTGTCTCTATACACACAGCTCCACGCTCCGGGCGCTTATGATTTATTTGGATCCCCGTCCGTTTCACGAAGCCTTCACCGAGTTCAGCGACTACAAGGAAAGCCAGGACAACGTGGTCCTCCTGACGTTCGAGAAGGGGCGCTTGTCGGGCTATTCCACCGCGATCGGCCTGTCGGAACGGGAACGGGCGGCGCGGGAGACGTGGATCACGGTGGAGCGGACACGCAAAGACCGGGTGGTGCTGAAGCCCCGACAGATCAAACGGATCGTGGCCTTGGTCTCGGGCGGCGATTTCGCCGGGGCGGGCGCCGCCCTGAAGGAGTTGCGCGTCACGGGGAACCGATTCGGCCTGGACGTCTACTTCGTCCGGCACGGCTTTCTCGGGCTGGCGAACAATTGGATCGAAGCGGTGACGGAAGAGGATACGCGCGGCATGAGCAGCCATGCGAGCAGCCCTATCGGCAGCAGCCGCTTCGAAGATTTTAAGGAAGCGGAGGTCCAGCAGGCGGCGATGCGGCATCTGGCTCCCTTTCTGCAAGACGCGGCCTTGGTCGTGCTGGGAGGGGACGGCAGCCTCCGGGGCGCGCGGGCGATCTTTGAGGCCTACGGCGTCCAGGTGGTCGGCATTCCCGGCACCATCGACAACAACATCGAAGGCACGACGTCGCTGGGCTACCATTCGGCCATCGCGCTCGCCAATCAGTCGATCGAGTCTCTGAAGGCCACCAGTGCCGCAATGGGAAGCATTTTCTTCGTGGAAGTGATGGGCGCGGGGTCGGGGCATCTGGCCTTGGCCTGCGCCTATCAAGCGCGGGCGGAGGGGCTGCTGGTCAACGAGCATCCCGATCCCGATGCCTATATCGACGAAGTGATCCTCGGCACGCTGAAACGGACGTTGGGCGTGCCGAACAAGAGCCACTTGTTCGTGGTGGCCGAGCGGACGCCGCACCGGCATCATCGGGAGGGCGGCGTGCACGGCCTCGTGGATTATGTCGCCGGCGTCATCGCGCGGTGGCCGCAGCGTCAAAGCCGGCCCAATCAGTATCCGTTGACCCTCGCGACAAAGGCGACGATCCTCGGACACACGTTACGCGGAGCTCCACCGACCCCCGAAGACAAAACCATCGCCCAGCACCTGGCGTACGAAACCATCCGCCGTTTGGTCGAGCGTCCGGATGACGTCGTGGGATGCATGCTGGCGTACCAGGAGCGAGGCAGAATCGAGGCCATCCCGCTCCATGCCGTGACATCGAAACAGTTCGACTGGGAAGTATTTGCGAGGATGCACGGCAACGAAGATGTCCGCCATCCTTGACCGGCCTTCCGTGGTTTCACGGGCGAAGCGGTATGGGCGGTATGGAATGGCGAGACGGCAACGCGGGCGGGATCAAGCGGCGTGACATCTTCTGATGTCCCGTCGAACCGCGATTCGTTACGGACGGAGCGAAAGAGCAGCCTCGACGGCAAGGATGCTGGCCTGGCCGGGATTCGGATGGGCCACATACACGGCATGTTCAGCCGGTGCACCAGGTTGGCCTGGCTCGACGCGTTCTATCAGCAGGGAGGGTGACGGTTGAGCCATAGGCGGCTCATGCGGGTCGCGGGGGCTTCGGGAAAAGACCATGAACACCCGTGCCGACTCGGAGCCGCTGCGCCCTTCAAACAGCGCGGCCAAGGGGAGGACGACAGTCTTTCTGCCGGTCACCCGGCCATCGCCTTCCAAAGGAAACAGCCGCGTCGGTGTCTCGTTGGACGATCCGGTGCGGTACACCGACAGGTAGCCGTCCTGGTTCGTCTGGACAGTGAGCCGCGGTGCGTCGTCTTGTCCTACCGTGGTGGATGGGTCCACTTCCAGATCGAGCCCGCCGGGACCGGCCATGAGCAAGCTATAGCGCAGACCCAGCACCGGTTGAGCCGGTTGAGAACCGGCCGAGAGCTTGCCCAAGACGCCCACGCTCCGTTCCGCCCGCTTCTTCTCCGCCATGGGAGCTTCCATCCGCCTCTCCTCTGCCTTCCCTCTCGCTGCGTTCTGTGAAAGGGATTCGGCCTGCTGCTCGGCGGCCGCCGACGGGAGATCCGCACGGGCCGGCAGAGCCGCGTAAAACAAGGCGCGTGCGCTCGGAGCCGGCGAGACGGCCGACGCGGCGGACGGCGCGGCCTGCTTGTCTTTTGAAGACGCGCGTGTCTCGTCCAGGGAAGAAACAGCGTCAGAGGTGGTCTGTCTTGCGGCTGGTGCTTGGTCCACCTGTGGACGGGGCTCAAGACTCGCGACAGGATCACGTTTGGCAGCGCCTTGTGAATACTCCTGTGATGGGGCCGTGGTCGCGCGGTCGCGTTCGGTGCGCGATTCGACAGCCGCCTGTTTGTCTGCCGGGGAGGGGAGGTTCGGAGCGCGATCCCTTGTGCCACGTTCGGCCTGGTGAACGGCCGGAGCCTGCGCCGCCGGCGGAGATGGCATGGCCGGCGTGGCTGGTCTCGTTTCTTCGGTTGCACTTGACGGCGCGCTGCGGTTGAGACTGTCCTGATAGATCTTCGTTCCCAGCACGAGGGCGATCACAGCGCTCGCCAGACCTCCGGTGAGCGCAAGGTTCATTGGCCTGCGGAACCAAGCGGGCCAGGAGGAGCGGTTGCCTGCGCCGGCCCCGCTCAATTGGTCCAAGCGCTGCAGAAGCCGGCGCCGCACGGCCGGGTCGGCCAGCAGCTCTTTGAGCGCCTGCTCGTCGGCGAGCGCGTCGAACAACCGTTGGTCCTCGAGCGCCGCCCGGTACAGGAATTGGCGCTCTTCGGCCGTCAAGGTGTCGGCCGCAAACCCGCCGAGAAGTTTCTCCCAGTCGTGTTCAGGCATATCCAACAGCAGTGCAGCGTGACGCGTATCTCGTGAAGCGTAGAAGGGTCACGGCTCAATACTCAAGTGTTCACTCCCAGCTTCCGCCCATCAGACGCAGCAACTGTTTGCGGCAGCGGAGGTCCCAGGTGTAGATCGTATTGATCGACGCCTGGCCCATGAGTGTCTGGATCTCGGGGAAGGACTTGCCTTCCAGCTTCCACTTGAAGAGGTCGCGGCAGCGTTCACCGAGTCGCGCGACAGCCGCGAGCAGACGATCGACGCGCTGCTTCTGGTCCAGCTTGGTGGCCGGATCGTCAGCCGGATCGGCGAGCGGGAGGTCTTCGACCGACTCCTGATTATACTCGCCTCGCCTGAGCGACTTGCGATGGGCATCCAGCATTTTGAATCGCAGCACTTGGAAGGCGAGCGGAACCAGTTCGGTCAGCTCCAGTACATGTGGATACTTTTCATGCAGGACGGCCAGCACGTCCTGGGCGAGGTCTTCCGCATGGTCCCTCGGTACTCGAGATGTCGCGAAGGCCAGAATCCTTTCGCGGAGCGAGGCCAGGATGTGATCGCGATCCATGAGGAGAGTCGAGGATGTACGAACGAAAAGATCAGACGATCCTATAACCAGTTTTCGACTCGTAGCCCCGGTACGCGACCAAATTCACCGACGTTGTTCGTCACGAGAGTGACGCCCAAGCTCAATGCGTGAGCAGCGATGAGGAGATCCATGGCCCCAATCGGTCGGCCGTGCTTCTCCAAGACGGTTCTCAGACGGCCGTATGAATCAGCTGCGCCGGTATCGAACGATGCGACTTCAAATGGAGCGGTAAACTCCGCGAGCGCTTCCTTGTTGCGTTGCGGATGACGGCTCTTGGCTGCGCCATACATAAGCTCCGCGAGCGTGATGATCGAGATGCCGATCGCTCAGACTTGCAGCGAACGAAATCGATCAAGGACAGAGGCGGGATGCCGTTTGATGAGATAGATGCAGATATTGGTGTCGAGCATGAGCTTCATGAGAAAGCGCGCCCGCGTTTTTGGACGCGCGGCTGTTTTCGTCCGCTCTTCATGAAGTCGCTGGTGAATTTCGAAAAGCTGCCCAACATCACGCTCCACGACGGTTTCTTTGGCCGCAAGACCAGCGCGTCGCCGTGCCGCTGGATTTCCACCTCGGTTCCTTCCAGGTGAAACTCCCGTGGGATGCGGATGGCCTGGCTATTGCCGCTGCGGAAGATTTTCGCGGTCTTCATGATGGCCCTCCGTATATACGGAGGATATACATCGCCCTCCATGCTGTCAAGGCGATCGATGGGACGTGGCCGGCAGTATTTCATCCATGGAATGATAACCGAGCCCGAGTCCATCGCACACGGCGACCTGCCTATCAAAGCGGTTAGTGGTCTTCATCATCCTCTTCAGCGTGCCTAATCCCACGCGGCCCCAGGCGGCCAGGTGAAAGACCGAGAGCGGATAGTCGGTGCCGAAGAGCAGGCGCTCATGGAGTTCCGGATGTTTGCGGAGATGCAGCAGCATGCGGAAGCGGTTGGGCAGCGTCAAGGCCGAGATGTCGGCATAGAAATGGGGGTAGCGTTTGACGAAATCGTGAAGGGTGGGGATAAATTTCTCATAGAGCATCAAGCCGTAGCTGCAGGCGTGCGCCGCGATCACGGTCGCACCTTCGTCCAACGCCAGCTTCAGGCGATCCGGGTCTCCCACCGACTGGTCCTTGCCGATCAAGCTGAACTCGTAGCCCACGTGACTTAGAAACGGCAGCTGGCGCTCGGCCAGCGCGCGATAGAACGGTGTGTATCGGGGGTCGGCGGGATTGAACTGCTGTGCGTTGGGCAAGACTTTGACCAGCGCCGCGCCGGCCTCGGCGCAGCGGTGGACTTCGTCGACCGCGTCCCGCCGCTGCGGATTGATCGAGACGCCGGCCAAAAATTCATTGGGATAGGCCTTGACCGTCTGTAAGACGTAGTCGTTGCTGACCAGGAAATCCGTGTGCGCCTGACTCAGGCGTCCCCGTTCGTCGTACACCCCGTCCATGCCGAGCAGCACGGCCTTCTGCACGTGGCGGGAGGCTCGCAGTTCGCTCAACAAATCGTCGATGTATTTCTGATTGGCCTCGTGCGGCCGTTGCGGGTCGAGGCCGTGCTTCCACAGCAAGAACCGGAACAAGGGGCTCTTGAGCATCTTCGGCGAGATGTAACAGCCGTTGTCGCCGTCCGACAGCGCGGCGAGATGCACGTGGCAGTCGATCAGCGCTGTCTTTGCCGTATCTCGTGAAGCGTCGTTCCTGAAGCGTGGCTCGGGAAAAGTCATAAGATCACCGCGTCGCGGTCCTCATTCCTGCGAGATACGCTTCACGCCTCACGGGAAAGAAGCCGTTCCATGGCGATGCGTTTCACGCCGCGGAGGTCCAATTTGCCGCTGCCGAGGACCGGCAGGGCCTCAACCTTCACGAACTGATTGCGGGCCGGAATGAAGAGATTCGAGAGGCCCTGTGCCGCGACCTTGTCGAGGATGTCCGGAATGCGGGCGTCGTCGAGGGTATGCAGGACGGCCAGCCGCTCGCCTTTCTTCTCGTCCGGAATGCCGGTGACGGCGAAGACCTGTTGATCCACGCCCGCCGCTTGTTGCAGGGCGTCCTCCACTTTGCCGTGGGGGACCATTTCGCCGCCGATTTTGGAAAAGCGCGAGAGCCGGTCCGTGATCGTCAGGAAGCCGTCTTCATCCAAGGACGCGATGTCGCCGGTGACGTACCATCCGTCGCGCATCGCCTTGGCCGTGAGATCTTCCCGGCCCAAATAGCCGTTCATGACGTTCGGGCCTTTGACCAGCAACATGCCGGATAGGCCGGGCGGCAGGATTGCCCACGTCTCGGGATCGACGATGCGCACCGAGACGCCGGGCAACGGCTGCCCGACCGTGCCACGCCGGGACGCCGTCTGATAGAAGCCGGACGCGCGGTAGTCGGGGCAATTGGCCGCGATGACCGGCGCGCATTCGGTCACGCCGTAGCCTTCGACCGGCGCGATGCCGAATTTCGCTTGGAACGCTTCGACCAAGCGGAGCGGGAGCTTTTCCGCCCCGGTCAGCACCACGCGCAGGCTGCTGAACTGCTCCGGCGTACAGCGCCGGAGATACAGTTGCAGGAACGTCGGTGTGACGACGAGCAGGGTGATCCGATAGCGCGCGCAAAGCTCGCCGATGGCCGCGACGTCGAGCGGGGAGGGATGAAAGACGATGCCGGTGTTGTGCCTGGTGTAGAACCAGAGGAGCATGTACCCGAACGAATGAAAGAAGGGCAGGATGCCGAGGGCGCGATCCTGCTTGTCGATATGGATCACCTGTGCGGCGCTTTCGACGTTGGAATTGATGCTGAAGTGGGACAGCATGACGCCTTTGGGCTCGCCCGTGCTGCCGCTGCTGAAGATGATCGTGGCCAGTTCATCGACCGTTGGCCTGCCGGTCCGGCCGCAGGCCCGCTCGAGGAGCCGCAGCGGCGCCGTCACCGCCAACAGCAGGGCCGCCAGCTTCTGTGCGCCGCGGATTCCCTTGGCGATGTCTTCGAGCCAGAGCACCGTGACCCCCCCGGGGAGTTCCAGCTTCGCTTTCTCGATGAACTGGCGGCTCGTGAGCACCGTCCGGAGCGACGCCTGCTTCACCGCCGACTCCAGGCCCGCTCGCCCCACGGTGTAATTCAGATTCACGCTGGTTTTGCCGGCCACCGAGGCCGCGATGTTGACCAGCGCGCCCGCCACGCTGGGCGGCAGGAGGAGACCCACGTGCGGCTGGCCCTCCCAATGCGGCTTGAGCACCCGCGCCAATGCGACCATCCCGATCAGCGCGTGGAGTCCGGTGACGTGCGGACGCGCGCCGTCCGCCATCGCGAGAGCGAAGGGACGGCGGCGCCACGTGCGCAGCACCGGACGATGCAGCGGTTCTTGGTCCGCTTTGCGCAGGTACCACGCCGCTTCGCCCAGTTCGCGGACGAGGCGGCGCAGCTCATAGGCCGGCGTGCTCGAGGGCTGCGGCGTGCCGAATGAGACCGTCACCGGATAGGGGATGCGCTCCGGCCACTTGGTGACGAACCGGCCGTTGCTGAAGCTGAACATGCTGCCCCACACCCGGTCCAGATGCACCGGAATGATCGGCACGGCGCGGCCCTTGACGATGCGTTCAAAGCCGCGCCGGAAGGGCAGCAGCGTGCCGGTCCGCGTGATTTGCCCCTCCGGGAAGATGCAGACAATTTCGCCCTCGTCGAGGGCCTGCCCGGCGGTGCGCAGGGCGCGAAGGATCATGCGGGGTTCGCCGGACGAGGAAATCGGAATGACACGCATGATGCGCGTGAGCCACCGGAAAAGCGGATGGGTCGCATAGCCGGCCTCGACGACAAACCGGATGGGCCGGTCCACCGCCGCCATTAAGAGGAAGCCGTCGACGAAGGACATGTGGTTGGGGACCAGCAGCGCCCCGCCGGATGCAGGAACGTGATGCCCGCCGACGAGGCGCACCCGGTACAGCGTATTCGTCGCGAGCACCAATGCCAGACGGATGAAGGCGTCCGGGAGCAACCAGAGCGCCCACACCGTGCCGCCCAGCGTAGCCGCGGCGGTGGCCAGGAAAATGCTGCTCGTCGAGAGGCCGGCGTTGGCGAGTGAGCCGCCGGCGAGCGAGCCCAACAGGATGCCGGTGAAGACGCAGGTGTTTGAAAACGAAATGACGGACCCGCGCCGGTCCGGCGGCGATTTCCATTGGAGCACGGCGTTGAGCGGCACGAAGATGAATGCGCTGGCCACGCCGAGCAGCGCCATGACGGAGAACGTCCAGCTCAGCGGCGGCACGAACGCGCCGAGCAGCGTCAGCGCGACGAAGACGCCCGTCGCGCCGAGCGGGATCAACCCGTATTCCACCCGGTTTCGTGAGAGCCTGCCCACCAACGCCGCGCCCAGTCCGATGCCGACGGAGAGCACCGTGAGCGGTAGCCCGGAGGAGGCGTCGGTCAGGTGCAACACGGCCTTGGAGTAGACCAGCACGTTCTGTGCGAACAGGCTGGCGATGGTCCAGAAAAAGATCTCGCCGGCAATGGCCAATCGCAAGAGCCGCTCCTGGCTGATCGCGGCCCAGGCGCCCCGGACGGTGGCGCGGACGCCCC
>CAZXRB010000040.1:26927-31767 GCA_964642845.1 uncultured Nitrospira sp. | reverse complement strand
AGTGGGTCGGGAGTCTTTGTTTACGAGCCTTTCGGGCGTCCACGGGGCCGGAGTGTCGGAGCACTTTTGGTTACACTGACCGGCGAGCAGTTGGCAGGCAACCAAGAAGTCCTTCTTATGCTCAAGAGTGGTGGGAACTCGAAAGAGACGGCCACATTACCGCGATTCTTGACTGCTTTCTGTAAGACGATGAACGCCCTTGAAACCGCCCAGCCACGTTGTTCAAATCTTGTCACGCTCTGGAGAATAGAGGAGTTTAAGGGTAGACAGACCTCTGATTGTCACGTATTTGGCTATTAGCAAGGAGACGGTCAAAGAGCATTTGACACGCATTATGAAGAAAACCAATTGCACCACTCGAACAGGTATAATTGGCCGGCTGATGATTCAAGCCCAATCCCCGAGCAAGGCTGACCATGGAGAAGAAAGTGATACGTAGAGGGTGGAGTGTGTGGGCTGCCCTGCTGAGTGTGGCCATAATGTCGTCACAGGCCCCGGCGGCCGATCCGCCGTGCGACAAGTATCCCGCCGCCAAGCAATCCCGCTGCGCGGACATTTGGAAAGAATTGAACAAGGAAGACGGGCCGGCCATCGCGCAGTTCGGGCTCGACCAGCAAAAGCGCCGCGACGCAGGCCAGATCAACGCGCAGCAGCACCTGCGCGAGAACATGGCCTTCATCAAGCAATCGACCGAGAAACGCCTCGAGCGTTTGAAAGCCCGCATGGCGGCGGAGTAGTTACAACTCCGCGCCTTTCTCTTTCTCGGGCACTTTGGCCGCTGATTCGAACAGCTCCCGGGCCACGACGATGGGGGCTTTGAAATGAATCGCCAGCGCGATCGAGTCGGACGACCGGCTGTCGAACGTCTTCACCTGGTCCTTCACCGCGACCGTCAACGCCCCATAATACGTGCCGCCTTTTCTGGTAATCACCGTCTGCAACACTTTGCCGCCGTAGGCGTCCAGGATCGTCCGCATCAAATCGTGAGACAACGGACGGGCCAACCGCTCGCCGCTGAGGGCGCTTTGGATCGAGAGGGCTACGGTCATGTCGACGAAAATGGGAAGCGTCTTGTCTTCCGCCTGAAGCAGGACGACCGGGCCATGGTCCGACATGCGGACCTTCACCTCGGTGACGGTCACCTGATTGGGCTCGAGAGGAGGCGGCTGCTGACTGAATGACAAAGGAGACGAGAGAATCAAGGAGAGCGCGCACACACCAAGCATCAACCGGCCGACCTGAGTCATAAAGACCTCCGCGACTCCTGGTGATGAGACGTTAGGATGCCCGCACGAACTGGTTGGACTCCTTTTCTAATCCGATTTCCGTTTCAGGCCCATGCCCCGTCACGACGGCGGTCGCCTCATCGAGGGTATAGAGCCGCTCGCGGATGGACTGCTCGATGGCGTCAAAGTCGCCGCCCCACAGATCCGTGCGCCCGATGCTGCCGCGGAAGAGGGTGTCGCCAGCGAGCACCAGCTTGTCATCCGGCAGGTAGAAGCTCATCGAGCCCGGCGTGTGTCCGGGCGTATGCAGCGCGACCAGCGACGCCCGGCCGATGCGCAGCGTCTCCTCATCCGCGAGCCAATATTCGGGCGGCGGCACCGGCGCAGGGTGGACGCCGAACAGGCGGCACTGCATGTCCAGGTTCCTCCACAACTCCAGATCGTCCGGATGCAGGCAGATCGCCGCGCCGGTCGCTTTTTTCAATTCGCCGGAAGCGAGAAAATGATCGAAGTGGGCGTGCGTGTGAAGAATGTGCGTGACGCTGAACCCGAGCCGCGCGAGTTCGTGCAGGATGCGTTCCGGCGCGCCGCCGGGATCCACGACGACGGCTTGCTTGGTGACGGGATCACCGAGAATCGTGCAATTGCAGCCCAGCGGCGGGACGGAGAAGGTTTTTCGAACCAGCGAGGCCATATGCCGGCATGCTACCGTCCATGGCGCTCACGGCGCAAGCAGGGGACGATCCTCAGGACTTGGCTCACGGACGGTCCACACGACCTCGGTATCGTAGATGGTCCAGTCGCGGGCGACACGGCGGAACCACACGAGAAATCCAGCCCCGGTTCCATCGGGGCGCTGGTTTTCGACGTACACCAGCGCCTGATCGTTCCGCAGCGTTCGCCCCACCCGCGAGAAGGCCAACCGATCCAGCACCGGCAACGCCTGAACGCCGCTGGGCGGAGGCTGAGCCACCGGGAAGGCCCCCCTGACCTCCGGCTCCTCCGTCGAATTGCCGGTTACAAACCGGTACCGGACGCCGAACTGGAACCGCCCTTCGAGCCGAGCCGGCTCTTGGTTGACCGCCACGAACTCCCGGATAAGCTCCGCCGGCAGCGCGCCGTCAAAAAAGCCTTGGTCCTGGAACAGTGCCGTCGTCACAGGGCCGTCCTGCATCGGCAGCACGCGCGGCAGCGTCATCCGCTCCAGCACCACCAGGCGGGTCTCCGACGTGAGGAATTTTTTCGTGACGACCTGATCATAGAGGCCATAGTCCTCGATGGGAATAGTCGAGGGCGGCGGTTCTGCCTGCGTGGGACAAGCCGCGTGCGCCCAGAATGCGGCCGCCCACACCACGGCACGCGGAGCAAGTCGGGCACAGCTGCGCATGACACGAGCATAGCCGTCGGTTCCGTGCAGGGTCAATGCAGCCAAATCCGCCATGGACAAGTCGCGAGGAAGCATGGATAATCGCGCAGCATGTCACCTCGCTTGTTTCCGCTTTGTTCACGCGCCGCCGTCCGCACAGCTTTCATCGCCTGGCTCGGAACCCTGGCGCTGTGCGCGACGCTCACCGGCTGCAAACCGGACGAGTCGCCGTTCCGGGCGGAGAACGAGACGCTCAAGAAACAGGTGGCCAAGCAAGAGTCGCTGCTCAGCTCGCTGCAAGATGGCAACAAAGTCATGCAGCAGCAGATCGACCTGTTGAACCAGGAGCTCCGCGACGCGAAGAAAGCCACCGAAGCGGCCAAGAGCGAAGCGCAGCAGCTCACCGAACGGCTGGAGGCCCAGATCGCGCAGACCAAGCGCATGAGCGCCGAAGTCCAACGGACCGCAGCGGCCCAGGCGGCGCAGAGCCTCAAGGTCGAGGAGAAGGGCGCGCAGGCCGACACGCTCCCCCGCCCGCTCCCCGCCGTCGCCAAAGTCGTCGAGGAGGCGCTGGCCCGGCACGGCTATCAACTCAAGGTCAGCGTGAAAACGGACCAGAAAGCCGTCTATGTCACCGAGCGCAAAGTCTCGAACCCGGTATCCCTCGAGGTGGCCGGTTTTCGCAATCAGTACCTCATCGCGCTGCAGGCGCTCCCGGCCAACGTGACGAAACTGAGCGTGAAGGCGGAGTTCGAAAAGATCGCGCAAGGCGGCCGCATTCTCAGCGTGAGCCCCGAGGAAACGGCGGAGATCGAGCGGCGCTTGATCGGTGAGATCAGCAAAGCGTTGGAAGCGCCCAGCAAGACCTGATGGCTCGCGTCTGTACCTTCTCCCTGGTCGCGTGCCTTTTGGGCTGGGGTCCGACGACGCCGGCGGCCGCGGCCGGCCCGAAACCATCCGAGGAGCTCGCGCGTCATCTCACGGCGATCGCCGCCCTGGCACAGCCCTCTCCGCTTGTGACCATTCCAGCCGGAGCGTTTCTGCTCGGCAGCAAACGGGTGGATGACGATCCCTACGGGCACCGGACACAGTTCGACGATACGGAACTGCCGCAGAACCGCGTCTGGCTCGATGCCTACGAGATCGATCGCGACGAAGTGAGCTTGGGCGAGTATGTGGCCTTTCTCCAGCAACGCCGAGCGCATCCACCGGAGGAGCTGCAGAAGCTCATCTGGCACGTCATCACGGTCCATTCCGTCTCCGACCAGACGCTCAACCGATGGCCGGCCCTGTACGTCACCTGGCACGAGGCCAAGGCGTTTTGCGCAGCCAAGGGCCAGCGGCTGCCGACCGAAGCGGAATGGGAAAAGGCCGCGCGCGGCACCCAGGGCAATGTGTTCCCGTGGGGCGACGCGCCGCCGGACGGGAAGCGGGCCATGTTCGGCCAACACCATGTCCATGAAATCCCGATCTTGGCCGCCGTCGATTCGCTGCCCGCCGGAGAAAGCCCGTTCGGACTCCGGCATATGGCCGGCAACGTCGCCGAGTGGGTCGAAGATTGGTTCGGGTTCGACTACTACGCCTACATGCCGGAGCGCAACCCGCCGGGGCCGACCAGCGGCCGCTACAAGAGCCTGCGCGGCGGATCGTGGAAGAGCAAATCGATCATGCTGCGCACCGCCACCCGCAGCGGCGCCCCACCGGACCAGCGCTCGGCGACCATCGGCTTTCGCTGCGCCAAATCCATCCCCGCCCCCGCGTCTCTTTCCCCGTAACAATCGCCCGTTTTCTTGGAGGGGCGCGGCCTCCGTGCTAGCATTGCACGTTGATGGCGCTCTCCACGAGTGTGCATGATCTCCGCACCCTGATCCGTTCTTGCCATCCGCTCATCGTCATCGAGACGGTGGAGGAAGAACGCGTCCTGGGGCTGCTCCAGTCCGTCGCCGCCCAAGAACGTCTGCCGCTGTTCGAATGGTCGATCACCCGAGGGCTGACTCGCACCGACGAGGCGCCGACGCGGAACAAGCTGACCGCCACACCCCTCGCCCTGCTCCAGCATTTGAACAGCTTGACGGTGGAAGGCATCTTCTGGCTGAAAGATCTGGGCCCTCATCTGGACGAGGCCTCAGTGGCCCGTCAGTTGCGCGAAGTCGGTCAACACTTCAGCCGATCGCGTGCGACCTGCGTGCTGACCGGCCAGCCGCTCACCCTGCCGCTCAATTTGGACAAGATCGCCGTCCGGTTGGAC
>CAZXRB010000040.1:20790-26894 GCA_964642845.1 uncultured Nitrospira sp. | reverse complement strand
TGGAGTCCATGCTTCAGAGCGTCCTGCAGTCGCTTGCTACCCGGACCGCCGCTCGCCAACCGCGATCGACGACGGTCGCGCAGAGCCTCGTCGAGTCGCTCGGCGGCACCACCGGTGACCATGGTCCCAAGGTCGCCGAGCGGGAGGCCATCCTGCGCGCGTTACAAGGCCTCACACTCCATCAGGCCCGCCAAGTCATCACGCAATGCCTCGTCGAGGACGGTCGCTTGTCCGCCGGCGACATCCAGAAGATCCTGCACCGGAAAGTGCAAGCCATCAAGGACGGCGGCCTGCTGGAATATTATCCGCTCGAAGGCAATCGCTTTGAGTTGGGCGGCTTTGCCAACCTGAAGGCCTGGCTCGCGCGGGCGCAGGTGGGCTTTTCACCGGAAGCGAAAGCGCTGAATTTGACGCCGCCGCGCGGCATCATGCTCGTCGGGGTGCCGGGCTGCGGCAAATCGCTCGCCGCCAAAGCGATCGCGCGGGAGTGGCGGCTGCCGCTCTTGAAGCTGGACGCCGGACGGCTGTTCGACAAGTTCATCGGAGAATCGGAAAAGAATTTCCGCAAGGCCATTGAGATGGCCGAATCCCTCGCCCCCATCGTGCTGTGGATCGACGAAATCGAAAAGGCCATGGCGGCGGGCGGGGGCAGCGGCGAGGCCGACGCGGGACTGAGCCGCCGGCTTTTCGGCGCGTTTCTCACGTGGCTGCAAGAGAAGCGGCAGGAAGTGTTCGTCGTGGCCACCGCCAACAACCTCACGTCGCTGCCGCCGGAGCTGCTTCGCAAGGGCCGCTTCGACGAAATCTTTTTCGTCGATCTGCCGGACGAAGAGGAGCGGGCGGCCATCTGGACGATTCATCTCGGTCTTCGGAAGCAGGATCCCGCCCGCTTCGATCTCGTGAAAATCGTCAGCGCGAGCGACGGTTTCAGCGGCTCGGAAATCGAGCAGGCCGTTGTCGCCGCGCTGTATCGGGCGCTCCATGACAAGACGCCGCTCACGACCGATCTCATCATCGAAGAATTGACCCAGACCGTGCCGCTGTCCGTGACGCGGCACGAAGACATCGATCAGTTACGGACCATGGCCCAAGGCCGGTTCGTGCCCGTGCGGTGAACCATGAGACTGCTCTTCATCATGGCGATGGTCGCGCTCGTCACTCTCGTCGGATGCGCCACGGCGCCTCCGGAGCGGGCCACACCAGTCCCGGGCCACGGCCGTTGCTGCCGGTCCGCCGTGGTCACGCCCACCCGGACCGCCATCGTCCGCACCGCCATAAAGTTGGTGGGGGCCACCACCATCGAAAGCAGGGGCCAGCGCATCGCCTATGACTGCGCCGGGGTGACGCGCGCGATCTACCTCGAACACGGCATCGATCTGTATGAGGGCGGGTCTGCCGATCCGAAGGCCAATGGCGTGCGGCTCATCTATGCCCATGTGCGGCGGCACGGCCGGCTCCATCAAGGGCCGGTGGTCCATCCCGGCGACCTCGTGTTCTTCGACAATACGTGGGATCTCAACGGCGACGGACAGTTGAACGATCCGCTCACGCATGTCGGAGTCGTCGAGCGCGTGGAGCGGGACGGGACGGTGGTGTTCATCAGCCGCGTCGCCGACGCCATCGAGCGCTACCGGATGAATCTCGCACTGCCGCGCGTGCATAAGACGGCCGACGGCCGCGTCCTCAATGATTACATGCGGCGCAAACAACCGACCGATCCGGAAGAGATGGGCCACCTCACCGGAGAGCTCTTCGCGTTTTTCGGAACCAGGCTCGGTTCTTAGAAAGGAGGCCTGCCTACACATCCCATCAGCGCAGCGGCGCGCCGCCGATCCTTGGTGATGCTTCCGCATTCCTTCGTCTTCATTCCGGACAGGATGTCCGGCGCAGTGCACCGTCGGGGAGAACCCAAGGAGGGGCCATGGGACAGACCGCCGCCTACTGTAGTGACTGTTACAACAAGGTCGGCCGCACTGAAGACGCCGCGATCAAAGCGGCCGAGAGCGAGGGCAAGGTGCCGATGACGAAGCAGGGTACCTGCAGTAAGTGCAGTAAAGCGACGACGGTCGTGTACTACGAGTAAAGACCACGGTCGTCGGTCATCGACATCGGATCACGTGCGTCTCCCGGCTCGCGTCCTTCACGAACACGATCAGGCAGGCAAGCTGCGCCGGCTTCTGAGCTGAAAATGTGACGGACCATGTCTGTTCTCCCGGGTCGAAGACGACGGCCTTCACGCCATAGTCATCGAAGGCGGGCCCCAGTGCCTGCTTGGCTCTGGCTTTCGCCAACCGGAGCGCGTCGCTGGGGGCAAGAGAGGGGCTCTCCCCCGGTGGCCGATCTGCTTCAGGCCGCGGCCGTTCGAGGTGCTCGGTGGGGATATCCAACGGCCGTGCGGCGGCCCATTCCACTCCAGCCCCCAGCACAGCGGCGCAGACGATGGCTGGCGTGAGATCTCGCATGTTCCTCTCCAGCACACTCCGGCCCTCTCATTATGTGACGGCCCGCTGGTGCCGGCGTAAACGATGACTGTGTCATGGGGCGCCGCGGCTTAGTATACTGGACAAGAGGAGGCCTATCCCGATGCTTGTGTGGTGGGTCAGCGGTCTCGGCTGTGTGGCGGTCGGGGCCCTCATGCTGCTGATGGGTGATGGGGAAACGGCGCGGGGACAGGACCGACATCCCGGAACCCTGCAATCGTTGGGCGATCAAGACGCTGGACGATCAGCCGCGCCTCCCTCACCGCTCAGAGTCCCGGACATCCCCGTTCCACCCGAACGATCACAGGCGACACCCCGGACACCATTTGGTACCCCGACTCCTCCGAACAGCCTCACGCCGGCACCTCTCCTTCCCTTCAATCCGAATCGGCCGCTCATGCCTACGCCGTCGACACCGCCTGCCTCGGCTCCTCCTCCAGGGTCCGGCGGCGGCAGCTCGTCCGGAGGCCGCCTGGGACGCTAGTCGTCGCTACAGCCGGGGCTGAATGGTGCCGATACAGATGCCAGCGGAGAAGACGACTCGAACCCCTGCTGGTGACCCCAGGCCACCATTTTTTTCATGACCTGCTAAAATTAACGTATGGCGATTTCCAAATCAGCTCGCACAGAACGGAGGAGCCCACTCAGAGAGGCGCTGACCAACGCCCGGCATGGGCTGTTGAGCCTGCACAAGGCGCTCATCGTGGCCGAACAATTGACGTTCGAGCGAATCTACGGGCGGGTCGACTCCACGGGACAGCTGCTGCAACTCGTGATGAACGATCCCTGGTTCACCTGGCTGCATCCGCTGTCGAACATGGTCGTCCGCATCGACGAATTGCTGGATGCGGACGAGGAACTGACGGTGGACGACGTGGCCCACCTCATGACCGAGATCCGAGCCTTGATCCGGCCTTCGGAATTGGGCGACGGGTTCGAGCGAAGTTACTATGAAGCCTTGCAACGAGCGCCCGACGTGGTGATTGCCCACTGCGAGATGAAGAAACTGCTCACCCTGCCGGCGCTCTAGACCGCGCCGATCCCCTTCACCGCCGAGCACAAGAGCCGGCGGCGGTTCCAACACCGACCGCCGGATTGCTTGTCCTGAAGCTACGCCTTTAGTCGTTCCCCTGTTTGCTTCTCGCCTTATCCCGCCCATGCTTACCTTGTTCGCCGGCCGCTTCGTCGGCACGTTCCAGCCCGCGCTTTTTATCCTGCCCTTTCTTGTGGCTCTTCCCTTTTCGTTTGCCCTTTTCTTTGCCTTCCGCTTGCATCTGTTTCTCGTGGCGTTCTCCCTCCTTCTCTCCTTCCATAGTCGGCGCAGGAGGCGTGGCCTCTAGAACAGGGGCTGGAGTTGGAGAAATGTGCACCACAACTGGCGCACTCGTCTGTTGGGAAGGCAAAAAGGCTACAGCGGGACAAAGCCGCCTCAGTCGACTCCATCGATGCCTGTCGTCTCCTTACGAGCCAAGCGGGGACAGGAATCCGGCCTGTGCTTCACAGGACTGGGAGGAGATGTTCATTCAAGATGACGCGGAAGGTACTGTGGCCGATGAGAAAACGCTGGGTGTCAACGAAACCGTCCTGGATTACCACCGGCGCCCCGAGGCCAAGAAGGCCGAGACGTCCGGTCCGGGGAGCGGTTTGGCGAAGAAATAGCCTTGTCCGTATTCACATCCCATCGAACGCAAAATGGACCGATGTTCGCCGGTCTCCACGCCTTCCGCGATGACTTGTCGGCCAAGTTGGTGGGCCAAGACGATGATGGTCTTCACAATGGCCAGCGCATCGTCATCCACACCCAACCGCCTGACGAACGATTGGTCGATCTTCAGAAACTTGATCGGCAGTTGCTGCAAGTGGCTCAGCGAGGAGTAGCCCGTTCCAAAGTCGTCCAGGCAGGTGTCGATCTGCTGCGCGCCGATCTGTTTGACCACCTCCGACACGGCGTCGGGATTCTGCATCATGTCCGATTCGGTAATTTCGATTTTGAGGCTGGCGGCGTCGACGCCGGTGTCCGCGAGCGCGGATTTGACCAGGCCGGCCACGTCGGATTGCGCGAACTGCAGCGCCGAGAAATTAATGCTCATCGTCAGCGGCCGCAGGGACGGAAAGGCGGCGTGCCAGCCGGCCAACTGGCGGCAGGCCTCCCGAAAGCTCCATTCGCCGATCTTGGTCACCAGCCCCAGCTCGCCCGCCGTCTCCAAGAATCGCCCGGGGCCGGTCAGCCCGTATTCCGGGTGTTGCCACCGCAGCAACGCCTCGAATCCCGCCACCGTCCCGGATTGTAGGGAGACGATCGGCTGGTACTCGAGACGGAACTCCTCGCGAGCCAACGCCTGGCGGAGATCCGCCTCCAACTTCAACCGCGCCACGGCCTGCTCGTGCATCGCCTTGTCGAAGACCACGAAGCCCGCGCGGCCCATCGCTTTGGCCTGATGCATCGCGGTCGTGGCGTCGCGCAACAGCAGCTCGCTGGTTGGATAGCCGGCGTGCGCGAACGCGATGCCGATGCTGACGGTCAGGAAGACCTGCCGCCCGTCCAGCGTAAACGGCGTGGAGAACTCGCGCTGCAGCCGTTCCGCTACCCGTGTGGCATTGCTGACGGCCTTCAGGTCGTCGAGTAGAAACGCGAACTCATCGCCTTCGATCCGAGCCACCGTGTCGGCGGAGCGGACCCGGCGCAAGAGGCGCTGGCTCACCTCGATCAGCAGGCGGTCGGCAGCCGACGGCCCGAGGCTGTCGTGGACCACGCGAAAGCCGTCCAGGTTCAGGTACAACACGGCAAAGGCGTGGGCCGTTTGACGCCGGCTTTGCAGGAAGACCCGTTCCAACCGGTCGAGAAACAAGGCGCGGTTCGGCAAACCGGTGAGGGAATCGTGAAACGTTTCCAGAAAGAGCCGCTGCTCGGCCTGCCGCTTCTCCTCGACCAGCCGTTTGCGTTCCAGCGCCTGCGTCACCGCATGCCCGAGCCGGGCGAGACGATCTTTCAGCAAGTAGTCCGCCGCCCCGGCCTTCATGCATTCCACGGCCATATCCTCGCCGATGCATCCGGAGACGATGATGAACGGCAAATCGAGCCCGCGCTCGTGGAGCACGTGCAGGGCTTCGCGGGCCGTGAACTGCGGCATGGAATAGTCGGAGAGGATGAAGTCCGGCGGCTGATCCAATTCGCGGAGATAGGCGGCCTTGGAGTCCACTCGCCGGCACTGGGGATCGAATCCCGCCTCCCGCAGCGTCTCGATCATCAATTCCGCATCGGCGGGAGAGTCTTCGAGTAGAAGCAGATTGAGTTTCGTCGGCATCGTCGTTCGGGGTTCGCCCGGCCTGATCACCCCGTTTCACTGTCTTCGAACGAGACCGTGTCGTGATTACAGCGGAAGTATAGGATGCAGGTCCTGGCAGGCCAACCAAATGTTAAGAATCCGACAGGCGGACGACACACGCCGAACTGGAGTGCGGGTGCTCTGCGCCGGCTCTTGTATTAAGACTGTTGTTTTTCGTCAGGATGGGCCGGCCTGTCGGTCAGCTGCGTGGCTGGCGGCGTCCAGGCGAAGGATGCGGCGGTAGAGGGAACGTAGGCCGGTCGCAGGAGTTTTTGTCCGTCCGGCGACGTCACGAACT
>CAZXRB010000040.1:0-20776 GCA_964642845.1 uncultured Nitrospira sp. | reverse complement strand
GAAGGAAGGCCTCGGTCAACGGATCGGGCTGGGCCGCGCTCAGCAGCAGGACGGGACGCCGGAGCTTGTAGGCGCCGCTCTGCACCGTCGGCTGTCCCGGTTCGACCTTATCCACCGTGAGAATGCGGATGGGAATACCGTCCTCTTGCGCCTTCAGCGCTGCCGCCAAGGAAAGATAGCTGATCGCACGATCCCGTCCGGACACCGCGCGCAGCGTCTTTTCGTCGGTCCGAAGCGGTTTGCCGGAAGCCTGGAACCGTCCGGTGATTCCCAACGATGCTTCCAATCCTGCCTGCACGTTATTCTCCGGCGCCCGAGGCAGGACTTCCACGGTCTGATCCCCGCCGTCGAGGTCGGACCACCTCGTGATCTTGCCGGTAAGCAACGCTTTCACCTGCTCGGTAGTCACTTCGCTCACCGGGTTGGCAAAATTGACGATGACCGCAATCCCCTCCCAGGCAATCGGCGTGGCTTTCAGCGCCGGATCCGGACGATCCGTGACGGCCAGTTGCGCCTCACCGGCCTTGACCAGTTCCACCGCCTTGACCGTGCGGTCCCATTGAAAGTCGATGGCGGTGCCGGGATGGGATTTTTCAAAAGCCCGTCCCAGATCCTGCATCACCGGCAGCTCGGGTCCGTAGCCGGCGATGACGATCCGGCCTGTCAGCCCGCCGAAAGACGGCGCGACGGACACGAACAGAGCGACAATCGACGCGACGGTCGCAACAAGCGGTTTCATACTGCACCTCATCCACAACAATTGTACTCGATATCTCGCCTCTTTGCTTAGAGGCGCCGATGCGGCACAAGGATTCATGGGAAGCCCGGCCGATACACGACCGGATGCAAGGCTATCGTCGCGACCGGGTCATCGTGCGATTTCGCCGGCGCGCTTCCTTTCCGGCCAATTCTTTGAGCGTGCGGGCATTTGCAGCCGCGTGGCCGAGCGCATCGTTGTTGAAATAAGCATAGACATCCATTCCGTCAAGGAGATAGCGCCTGATCCGCTGGGCCTCCTCCGCCAACTCCCCAGCCGTGTATTTCGACGCGAACAGCTTGGTGCGGCCATGAAACCGGACATACACGAAATCGGCCGTCACCTCATCGCAGCGAGGATAGCGTGGTGAATCGGCCATGCAGAGCGCCGCGCGGTGCCGGCGGAGGAGCGCGAAGATCTCTTCCGTAAACCAGGAGTCATGGCGAAACTCGAAGGCCAACCTCAAGGAATGAGATCGAGGCGCAGACCGCGGCGCGGCCTGGAGAAAAGCCGCGAGCCTCGTTCGGTCACGTCGAAACGACGGGGGGAACTGGAGCAGAATCGGTCCGAGGTGCGGCCCCAGCACCAGCGCATTGTGGAGGAACGTCGCCCAGGCTTCGTTCACACCGGCAAGGCGCTTGATGTGCGTAATCAATCGGCTGGCCTTGAGCGCGAAGACGAAATCGTCCGGTACCTGCCCCGCCCACTTTTCATAGGTGCTCGGCCGCGGCAGATGGTAGAAGGAATAATTGACCTCTGTGCTGCCGAACACCCGGGCATAGAATTCGAGATAGCGCCGGCTCGGCAGGTCCTCCGGATAGAAGACGCCCTTCCAACTCGAATAGGTCCAGCCGGAGGTACCGACGAATAGGCGTGCCATGCTCACCAGAGTCCGGAGGCGGAGGCAGAGACTGATTCACACGATCTGCGTACAAGGCCAGGTGAATAGGCGAATGGACGGTTTCTGCCAACCTGGATGGTTCGTGGACTCCTCGCACCAGGCCTTCACGGCCTTCGAGACCCGAATCGCATGCTCGTCGTCGAGTGAGACCAGGATCACCGCGTTGGTCCCGGGATAGAAGGCTAACCCCTCGGCAGGTCCCGTCTGGCCGTAGCCGACCGTCTCATTCACTTCCGTAAACGCCCGCACGTCGCACTGGTGCAGCAGCTCATGCACCCGTTCCTTCAGGGACGATCGAAACACCACCATGAACATCTGCATGGGACGCTCTACAGCCTGCCTTCATCGAGTTCGATCACATCGGCCCAGGTCGTCACGGGAGGAAGCGACCCGACCGGCACGCCGCGCTTCTTCGCAATCTCATCGAGACGCCCCTGAAACCGCTGACGCGCGGCCTCATCCTTCGGACCACGGGCAAGTAGCTCCTGCGACCACTGAGCGACCTCTTCATCCGTGACCGTGCGCCCGTGGGCACGGACCCAGGCCAGGAGCTCTTCATCCGTCCCGCCCTCCAGCACCCGCTGCTCGAAGGCCTTCGCATCGATGCCCAGAAATTCGATGAGGTATTTGTCAAACCCCGTCGTGATGTAGTTGTAGTCCTGGATCAAGCCGGCATGCCGCAAACGGATCTTGTCGATAAATCGCCCCAGATGGGCAATGCCGCCGAGCAGAGCTTTGGGACTACGGGGATAGGTTGGCAGTGTCATGATTACTTGATCTCGGTATGACGAACATTATCCGCGAAGACGATCGTTCCCCGAAGACGACGAAGGCTCGTTTGTCCATGCACCTTCGGATTCAGAGCTAGGCGTCTATATGCCATCGAGGTTCACAGGATCGGTATAACGCCCGGGAGAAACTGGTGTCTTCCAACCTGATTGCCCGGGTATCGCCGTAAGACTTGCTTGTCACCTGGCACAGAATCCGGTCGCCCCGGCCAGCGTCAGCAAGCACCACAGCCGGACGCAGTTTGGTCTGTGACAAGTCAGAAAAGAAGCGGACGAGGACTACTGCACCTGCTGTAGGTGTGACCATGCCTCGTCCTCTTCCGGCCGGTTCCAGTCCTCGGCGAGCGCCGCTTCACTGAGCAGCGCACTTTCGGGCACCCCGGCCACCGGATGTTCCTCCAAGATCATGACCAGTGCTCGCCGGGCTGCAGGAAGATGGACGGGCTCAAGCAGTCGCACATTACCTTGCTCATCGATCACCGCTTCGACGGTGCGGATCATCGTTTTTCCCTCCCCCTAGAGTATACATAAAGCTGGCCGTGCATGGCTAAAGCGGCGGCCGGGTGGGCGGTCGAGGCGGGTGAATGCGAGCCAGCGGTCCGCTTGATCGAGATGTTAGGTGGGTGGTTAATCACCATCGGCTACGCCAGGCGAAGCGCCTCTTCCAGCCACGCCAGACGTTGTGCGGGTGTCGCAGCAAGCGACGCTGCGAGAAGACTTTGGTCATCGGCATTCCAAGCTGGTTGCGAGGCGAGCGTTGAGGGAGAAGAAGGAATCTTGCTCCTGTTGAAATGCTTCATTTCCGACATTATCCCGCCAGTGGGATTTCGACCAGCGCTCCCGGCTGAATTGCCGTTAAGGCGCCTTCGATCGCTGGCAACAGTCCAACCACAACTCGAACTTGGTTGGTAGGGATCACGATGATGGCGAGCCTTCGACCTGAAAGATTTCGCTGGTAGCGAAGCTTTTGATCCGCTGTGACGAACACATCAAACTCTGCTTCGGCGCGCCGGAGTAACTCCCCGTTCTTGATGCCAGTCCATCCCATATCCTGAACCGTTAGGATGGTGAGATGCCTCAACCGTTCGTTTACGATGTGCGGAACCGATTCGTCGAGGAGAACCTTCAAGCGGATTTGGCGAGCTTCAAGAGAGTGGATTTGGAAAACTCTAGCACCTGAATAGCTTGTGGGCGAGTGACGGTGGGGAAGTTTTCCAGAAACTCGTCCAGCGATAGCCCGGCTTCGAGGTTGGTTAGCAACGCCTCGACAGGAACCCTGGTTCCTTTGAACACCGGAGCCCCGCTGACGATTTCGGGGTCGATGGTGATCGGGAGGTATTTGAGTTCTTTCTCGTCGATGACCAGGTTCATAGAACCAGCCCCCTTACGATACCGACTTCCTCGCCGATTTGCCCGCGAGCAGATATTTATCGATCCCCGCGGCCATCTTGCGGCCTTCGGCGATGGCCCAGACGATGAGCGAGGCGCCGCGTTTGGTGTCGCCGCCGGCGAAGACGCCGTCGAGATTCGTCATGAAGTTCTCGTCCACCGCCACGGCGCCGCGCGCGTCGTACTTGACGCCGAGGCTGTCGAGCAGCCCGTTCTTCACCGGCCCGGTGAAACCCATTGCCAACAGCACGAGATCGACGTCCATCTCGAACTCCGTCCCAGGGATCGGGAGGAACCGACCGTTCTCAAATTTGACCCGATGGGCGTGGAGCTTCGTCACATGGCCGTTGTGGCCGGTGAACTTCGTGGTGGAGACGCTCCACTGCCGGTCGCAGCCTTCTTCGTGTGCATGCGACGTGCGCAGTTGCATGGGCCAGAGCGGCCAGGGCGTGGACTCGGCGCGTGTCGGCGGCGGTTCGGGCAGGAGCTCGAATTGGTGCGCTTCCACACAGCCCTGCCGATGCGCCGTGCCCAGACAATCCGAGCCGGTATCGCCCCCGCCGATGATGACGACCCGCTTGCCCTTCGCCGTAATCGGTTCGTCGATAATCGGGATGCCGGCCGTCCGCTTGTTCTGCTGCGTCAGATACTCCATGGCGAGATGCACGCCCTTGAGCTCCCGCCCCGGCACAGGGAGCTCACGGGCCTGCTCGGCACCCATGGTGAGGCCGACCGCGTCGAACTGCGATCGCAGTTGCTCCGCCGTGAGGTCCTTTCCTACCGTGACGCCGGTCTTGAACTCGACCCCTTCGGCCTTCATCTGTTCCAACCGGCGGTCGATCACCCATTTTTCCATCTTGAAATCGGGAATGCCGTAGCGCAGCAGCCCGCCGATCTTGTCGGCCTTCTCGAACACCGTGACGCTGTGGCCTGCCCGCACAAGTTGCTGGGCGGCCGCCAAGCCCGCGGGGCCCGATCCCACGACCGCCACCGTCTTGCCGGTCTTCCTCACCGGGAGAATCGGCTCGACCAGTCCTTCGTTGAACCCGCGATCGATGATGTTCCATTCGATGATGCGGATGGAGACGGGCTCGTCGTTGATGCCCAGCACGCAGGCGCCTTCGCAGGGCGCGGGACAGAGCCGACCGGTAAATTCGGGGAAGTTGTTCGTGGTGTGCAGCGCCTTCAGCGCGTCCTTCCACCGGCCGCGATAAACGAGGTCGTTCCACTCGGGAATCAAATTGACCACCGGGCACCCGGTATGGCCTTGGCAGAAAGGCACGCCGCAGTCCATGCAGCGAGCGCCCTGGATCTTCAGCTTGTCCTCGGAGATGGGCTCGTACATCTCCTTCCAGTCGAGCACGCGCAGCTCGACCGGTTTCCGCTTCGGGCCCTCGCGGGCGTATTTCATGAACCCCTTTGGATCACCCATTTCTTACCCGTTACTCGTATCTCGTCGCGCGCCAGCGCTTCACGCTTCACGAACGGCGCTTCACGGATCAGTGGACCGCGCTCGCCTTCCGCTTCCGCTCTTCCAATACGCGCTTGTAATCGACCGGCATTACCTTTGTGAACTTCGGCAGCATATTGTCCCAGGCGTCCAGAACCCGCTTGGCGTTGCGGCTTCCGGTGTGCATGAAATGGGCGGTGATCATCTCGTGCAACAGCTTCTTGTCCTCGGCCGTTGTCACCTTTTCCAATTCGACCATCCCGAGGTTGCAGCGGGATTGGAATGTGTCGAATTCGTCGAGCACGAAGGCGACTCCGCCCGACATGCCGGCGGCGAAGTTCCGGCCCGTCCGCCCGAGCACCACCACGATCCCGCCCGTCATGTATTCGCAGCCGTGATCGCCCGTGCCCTCGACGACGGCGCGCACGCCGCTGTTCCGGACCGCAAACCGCTCTCCGGCCATACCGTAGAAATACGCCTCGCCCTGCGTGGCGCCGTAGAGCGACGTGTTGCCGATGAGAATCGTCTCTTCCGGCGTGAACAAGGCGTTCTTCGGCGGATAAACGATGATCTTCCCGCCCGACAACCCCTTGCCGAGGTAGTCGTTCGACTCTCCTTCCAAGGTCAGGGTGATGCCCCGCGAAAGGAACGCGCCGAACGATTGGCCCGCCGAGCCCGTGAATTTGATGGAAATGGTGTCCGGGGGCAGCCCTTCCAAGCCGTATTTTTTCGCGATGCGGCTCGACAGCATGGTGCCGACGGTGCGGTTGACGTTCCGGATCGGCAAGTCGAGCGTCACCCGCTCGCCGCGCTCGATCGCCAGGCGGCACAGTTCGATCAGCTTGTTGTCGAGCACGTCGGCGAGCCCATGGTCCTGCCGCTGCACACAGTAGCGCGGCACGTCGGCCGGGACATCGGGGGCCTTGAGCAGCGGGGAGAGGTCCAATCCCCGGGCCTTCCAGTGATCGACGGCCTTTTGCACCTTGAGCTTGTCCACCCGCCCGATCATCTCGTTCACCGTGCGGAAGCCCAGCTTCGCCATGATCTGCCGCAGTTCCTCGGCCACGAAGAAGAAGTAATTCACGATGTGCTCCGGCTGGCCGGCGAACTTTTTCCGTAGAACCGGATCCTGGGTTGCAATGCCGACGGGGCAGGTATTGAGATGGCACTTGCGCATCATGATGCAGCCTTCGACGATCAGCGGCGCCGTCGCAAATCCGTATTCTTCGGCGCCCAGCAGGGCAGCGATGGCCACATCGCGGCCGGTCTTCAATTGGCCGTCCGTTTCAACGCGGATGCGGCCGCGCAAGTCGTTGAGGACGAGCGTCTGATGTGTTTCGGCGAGGCCGAGCTCCCACGGCGCGCCGGCATATTTAATGGAGGACAACGGCGCGGCGCCGGTCCCTCCCGAGTCGCCGCTGATGAGCACCTTGTCCGCATGGGCCTTGGCGACACCGGCCGCCACCGTGCCCACGCCGACTTCGGACACCAGCTTGACCGACACCGCCGCCTCGGGATTGGCGTTCTTCAAGTCGAATATCAGCTGCGCCAAATCCTCGATGGAATAGATGTCGTGGTGCGGCGGCGGCGAAATGAGCTGCACGCCCGGGGTGGAATAGCGGAGCCGCGCGATATTGTCGTCCACCTTATGGCCGGGCAACTGCCCGCCTTCGCCGGGCTTTGCCCCCTGGGCCATCTTGATCTGCAATTCCTTGGCGTTCACCAAATAGTGTGATGTGACTCCGAAGCGGGCCGACGCCACTTGCTTGATGGAGCTGTTCTTCGAATCTCCGTTCGGCAGCGGGATGAACCGCTCCGGGTCTTCCCCGCCCTCGCCGGTGTTGCTTTTCGCGCCCAGCCGGTTCATGGCGATGGCCAGCGTCTCGTGCGCTTCCTTGCTGATCGAGCCGAACGACATGGCGCCGGTCGTGAACCGCTTGACGATGTCCTTGGCGGGCTCGACGTCCTCCAGCGGGATCGGCTCCGGCAGGAACTTGAAATCGAGCAGGCCGCGCAAGTTGGACCGCCGCTTGCTCTCGTCGTTCACCAACTGCGAGAACTCGGCGTACGTCTTCGGATCGTTCAGCTTAGTCGCATGCTGCAGCTTGTAGATCGTCTCCGGGTTCCAATTGTGGTGCTCGCTCTGGATGCGGTAGTGAATTTCGCCGCCGAAATCGAGCTGCCGGATCGGCGCTGGCTCATAGGCCAGACGATGCCGCCGCAACGTTTCCTCGCCGATCTCCCGAATGCCGATGCCCTCGACCCGGGACGGCGTGCCGGTGAAGTACCGGTTGATGACCTCATGGTTCAGCCCGATCGCCTCGAAAATCTGCGCGCCGCAATAGGATTGCACCGTGGAGATGCCCATCTTGGAGAAGATCTTCAGCAAGCCTTTGTTGATGGCTTTGATGAACTTCCCTTCGGCCGTCTGCGCATCCAGCCCCTCGGGCAGGTAGCCGTCACGCTCCATATCGATGAGCGATTCAAACACCAGATAGGGATTGACGGTCCCGGCGCCGTAGCCGATCAGGCAGGCGAAATGGTGCACGTCGCGTGGCTCGCCGGTCTCGACGGTCAGGCCCACTTCGGTTCTCGTGCATTCGCGGATGAGGTGCTGGTGCACGGCCGACACGCCCAAGAGGCTCGGAATCGGCGCCCATTCTTCGTTCACGCCGCGATCGCTGAGGATGAGAAATTTGTACCCTTCCTTGATGGCCTGCGACGCCTGGCGGCAAAGATCGTCCACCGCGGCTCCCAAGCCCTCCGGCCCTTCGGCCACGCGGAACAGCATCTTCAACGTCTTGCTCTTGAAGTGCGGGTCGGCGATTTCCCTGATTTTCTGCAAGTCGGCATTCGTGAGAATCGGCTGCTTCACGCGGATGCGCCGGCAGGATTCCGGATGCTCGTCCATCAGATTCGGTTTCGGCCCGATGCTGGTCGTGAGCGACATGACCAGCTCTTCGCGGATGGGATCGATGGGTGGATTCGTCACCTGCGCGAAGAGCTGTTTGAAATACTTGAAGAGCAGCTGCGGCCGTTCGGACAGCACCGCGAGCGGCGTATCCGTGCCCATCGACGACACGGCTTCCTGGCCCTCGACGACCATCGGCGTGATGACCATCTTCAGCTCTTCCACCGTGTAGCCGAACGCCTGCTGGCGCTGCCGGGTGGTCGGATGGTCCGGTTGCGGCACGTTGATGGGCTCGGGCAATTCATCGAGCGAAATCCGGTACTGCGTCACCCAGGAGCGGTAGGGCTTGCGGCTGACGATCTCGGCCTTCACTTCCTCGTCGTCGATGATGCGCCCTTGCACCGTGTCGATGAGAAACATGCGGCCCGGCATGAGGCGGCCCTTCTGCCGAACGCGCTGCACGTCCATCGGCAGCACGCCCGCTTCGGACGCGAGCACCACCAGTCCGTCCGTCGTCACTTGATAGCGGCAGGGCCGGAGGCCGTTGCGGTCCAGCGTCGCGCCGATCAATTTGCCGTCGGTAAAGCACACGGCGGCCGGTCCGTCCCAGGGCTCCTGCATGGCGGCGTGATATTCGTAGAAGCCGCGGCGGTCCAGATCCATCTGCGGATTGGCCACCCAGGGCTCGGGAATCAGCATCATCATGGCATGGGGCAGCGAGCGCCCGCCCATGGTGAGGAACTCCACCGCGTTATCCAAGCAGGCGGAATCGCTTTGGTGCTCGTAGACGATCGGATAGAGCTTGGCAAGATCCTTGCCGAACAGATCCGAGTTCAACCGGCCTTGCCGCGCCTTCATCCAATTGACGTTGCCCTTGAGCGTATTGATCTCGCCGTTGTGGCAGATATAGCGATACGGATGGGCCAGCGGCCAGGTGGGGAACGTGTTGGTGCTGAAGCGTGAATGGACCAACGCCAGCGCGCTCGTGAGGCTCGCGTCCTTGAGATCCTGATAGTAGGCCGCCATCTGATGCGGCAGGAGCAGCCCCTTATAGACGATTGTGTTCGCCGAGAGGCTGGGAATGTAGAAGTAGTCCCGTCCCTGGATGGCCGATGCGCGCACGGCGTTTTCCACGCGCTTGCGAATGACGTACAGCTTGCGCTCGAACTGCCCTTCATTGAGCACGTCGCGCGCGATGAAGACCTGCCGCATGAAGGGCTCGGTGCGCCGCGCGACCTCGCCGATGGCGTCGCTCTTCACCGGCACATCGCGCCAGCCCAGCAGACGGGCGCCCTCTTCGGCGATGATGGACTCGAACAGCTGCTCGCACTGGCGGCGGGCATCGGCGTGCGGGGGCAAAAAGACCATCCCGACGCCGTACTCGCCGGCTTCCGGCACCCGGACCCCGACGTCCCCCGCCGCGCGCTTCAGGAACTCATGCGGAACTTGGAGCAGGATGCCGGCGCCGTCGCCGGTGCAGGGATCGCAGCCTTGCGCGCCCCGGTGGGTCAGGTTTTCGAGGATCTGCAGGCCTTGCTGGACGATGGCATGCGAGCGATGGCCGTTGATGTTGACGACGAAGCCGATGCCGCAGGAATCTTTCTCCTGTGCGGGATCATAGAGGCCTTGCTTCGGAGGCAGCCCGGGTATCATGGTCATTCCAGTACTCGTCTCAGCAGGGAGGTGGTGAAATCGCGGTCAGAATCCGTGTCGTGCAGAGGCAAGCGCTCGATTTCTTGGTGTTTTCTTAGGGGTCTCCCCAGCCGCGCGTCGTGCCCGCACCTTACTGGATGGGCTCTTTCTCTGTCAAGGATGCTCCGGGCCGGAGCACCCCGGTTTGCTTGACATTGTTTAGCGTGCTGCCCTACCATCCGCCGCATGCCGAACGGACCCATCGCGTCGACGATCAACAGCATGGCCGACGTGTGGGAGGCCTATCGGGACGAATTGGACGGCGTTGAACACCAGGTCAGAAAAAACCTGGATTCCAGCGTGACCTTGGTCAATACCGTCGCGGCCCACATCTTGAGCAGCGGGGGGAAACGGATTCGGCCGCTCCTGTTGCTCCTGTCGGCGAGGCTCTGCGGCTATAGCGGCCGCGACCATCACCAGCTTGGTAGTCTCATCGAATTCATCCATACCGCCACCCTCTTGCACGACGACGTCGTCGACGAAGCGGACATTCGCCGGGGGCGCCGGACGGCCCGGAAAGTATGGGGCAATCAAATCAGCATTCTCGTGGGCGACTACCTCTATTCAAAAGCCATGGCGCAGGTGGTCGAGTTCCGCAGCCAGGGCATCAACGAGGTGCTGGCGGAAGCCTGCACGAAGATGGCGGAAGGCGAAGTGCTGCAGCTGTATTATAACGGCAACCCCGCCATGCCCGAGTCGGACTACGTCAAGATCGTCGAGCACAAGACGGCGGGCCTGATCGCGGCCGCTTGCCGGATGGGGGCCATCATCGCGGAGGCTGCCGAAGACAAGCAGGACGCCCTGTTCCGGTTTGGCCAGTACCTCGGCATCGCGTTTCAGGTCGCGGACGATACCCTGGACTATACCGCCAACGGCGAACGGCTCGGCAAGACGCTGGGCCAGGATCTCCGGCAGGGCAAGGCCACGTTGCCGTTGCTGCATCTGCTGCGGCACTGTTCCGATCACGACCGGCGGATGATCACGGACCGGATGGAAACGCGCACGCTGAGCGAAGCGGATCTGCATCGGATTCTCTCGCTCATGGCGGAATACGGCTCCATTACCTATGCCATGGACCGGGCCCGGACGTACATCGCCGCGGCCAAGCATGAACTCGAACATTTTGAGGACAGTACGGCGTGCCGCGCGTTGGCGGTGGCGGCCGATTACATGATCACCCGCGACCGGTAACCTGTCTCCCGCCCGTTTCACCGTCGGAAGAACACGGCGCTGCGTCCATGTCACGCGCCATCGGCGCGATTACCGAGGATACAGTCTTCATGTCACAGATCATTCCGTTTCGCGGCACCCTGTACGATCCCGCGGTGGTCGGCGACGTCAAGGACGTCGTCGCGCCGCCGTACGACATCGTCGACGCGGCGGGGCAGAAGGCGCTGCACGAGCGCCATCCGCACAACATCATTCGCCTCGAACTGGGACTCGACCAGGCCGGCGACAGCCCCATCCATAACCGATATACCCGCGCCGCCGCGACGCTGAAGGGCTGGCTGAAGAGCGGCGCCCTCAAGCGGGATGCGCAGCCGTCGATCTATTATCACACGATCGAGTACCGGCCGCCCTACGCCGATGCCCAGGCGCCCCGCAAATTGCTGCGCGGCTTCCTGGTCACGACGAAGCTCGAGCCCTTGGACTCCGGCCATATCTATCCGCATGAAAATACCCGGGCCGCCGCGAAGACGGACCGGTTGCATCTCTTGGAAGCCTGCCACGCGAATTTCAGCCCGATCTGGCTCTTGTACTCCGATCCGCACAACGCGGTCCTCGGGCGGCTGGAGGAAGCGGTGAAGGGCACGCCCGCCCGCATTGATTTTGTCGACGACAGCGGATGCCGCCAGCAACTGTGGTCCGTCACCGATCCCGCCGTCTTACACGCGGTCGCCGACACCCTGCGGAGCAAGCCGCTCTTCATCGCCGATGGGCACCATCGCTACGAGACGGCCTTGAATTATCAACGCGCGCGCCGGGAGCAGGCCGGCAATCCCCCGGGGCTGCAGCCCTATGACGCCGTGCTGATGTTGCTGGCTCCGCTGGAAGATCCCGGCTTGACCGTGCTGCCCACGCATCGCGTAACGACCACCGCGCTCCCTCCGTACGCCGAGGTCGTCAAAATCCTCGGCGACACGTTCGAGGTCCAGGAGTTTCCCTTCACGGCGGGCATGGAGCCGGCGGCACGCAGCCGGTTTCTGTCCGCGCTCCGCACGCAGGGACGCGCGGTGCCCACGTTCGGGCTGGCGCTCAAGGGAACGGACCGCTACGTCACTCTGTCGCTGAAGCCGGCCTATCGCCCTTCGGCCCAGGCCTCGCCGCGCGCCAAGCTGGATGTCTCGCTGCTGCAACAGCTGGTCGTCGGCAAACTATGCCCGACACAGGAGGCGCAGGAAGCGATCCTCTACACCAAGGACGACCACGAAGCCTTGGATTGGGTCGCACAAGGGACCGGCACCGGCGCCCTGTTGCTGAATGCCACGAAGGTCAGCGACGTGCAGGCCGTCGCCACGGCGGGCGAGCGCATGCCACATAAATCCACCTACTTCTATCCCAAGCCCCTCACGGGTCTCGTTATCAACGTCATGGAGGAGTAAGCCGGGACGCCCGTCCCTTCCAGCGCTCGGCGCGCCCCGAATATTTATGAAAGCGAAGATCCTCATCGTAGACGACGATGCCGACATCGGGACGATGCTCGAAGACCGGCTGCAGGCGTCCGGGTACGGAACGACGATCGCCCGCGACGGCCAGGAGGCGCTGGATCAGGTCGAACAGGATGCGCCGCACCTGGTGCTGCTCGATCTCGATCTGCCCAAACTGGCGGGCCTCGAGGTCCTGAAGCGGCTGTCGCGAATGAAGCAGGCCGAGCATGTGCCGGTGGTGGTCATGACGGCCTACGGATCGATCGATGCCGCGGTGAATGCCATGAAAGAGGGCGCTTACGACTTCCTCACCAAACCGCTCGACAGGGATCACCTGCTCATCGTCATCCGCAAGGCGCTGGAACGCAGCGCCTTGCAGCGCCAGGTCGATTGCCTGCGGTCGGAAGTGGCCGGCCGCTACGCCTCGATCGTCGGCCAGAGCGCTTCCATCCGGTCCGTCGTGGAAGCCGCGCAACGGGCGGCGCGGTCGGATGCGGGCGTGCTGCTCCTCGGCGAGAGCGGGACCGGCAAAGAGCTGTTTGCCCGATCGATCCACCAATGGAGCCCGCGGCGCGCGCTGCCGCTCGTCGTGATCAATTGCGTGGCCTTGACCGAAACGCTGCTGGAAAACGAGCTCTTCGGCCACGAACGCGGCGCCTTTACCGGCGCGGACCGCCAGCAAAAGGGCAAGTTGGAAATGGCGGACGGCGGGACCGTGTTCCTGGACGAAATCGGCGACATGCCCCTGCCCCTTCAAGCCAAGTTGCTGCGCGTGTTGCAGGACCGCGAATTCCAGCGTGTCGGCGGCACGCGGACGGTGTCGGTGAACATCCGCATCATCGCGGCGACGAACAAGGACCTGCGGCAGGCCGTGAAAGCCGGCCAGTTTCGGGAGGATCTGTACTTCCGCTTGAACGTCATCACGCTGACGCTGCCGCCGCTCCGGGAACGGCGGGACGACATCGCCGCGCTCGCACAGTTCTTCCTGGAGCGGCACGCCAACGACGCCAAGCGGCCGGGCATGACATTCAGCGCGGCGGCCCGCGACGCGTTGATCCGCTATCTTTGGCCCGGCAACATCCGGGAGCTGGACAACGTGATCGCGCGCGCCGTCGTCCTCAGTCCGACGGAGACCATCGAGCCGGAGCTCTTGGCCCTGTGCTCGGACGAGGCGCCCGCACGCCCCACCCATCCCGATTATCTCGATCTGCCCTATCACGCGTCGATGGAGGAACACAGCCGGCACATCATCGCGCGGGCGATTGAACGGGCGGACGGCAATCAAACCAAAGCGGCGGAATTGCTTCGCCTGCAGCGGACGTATCTCGCCAGGCTGATCAAGCGACAAAAACTTCGACAGGACAGCGGCGCGCCGCTGAGTCACGGGCGCTGAGGCGAACCCGGTCAGACGGGAGGGCTCACCAGACGGCGGTCTTCCAGGCGAATCAGGCCGGCGCGCGCGTCCTGTTCCGCCTCGGCGTACCGCTCCGGCGTGCCCACATCCGACCAGTAGCCGTGCAGATCGTATCCCAGCACCGGCTCTCCCCGCTCGATCGCGGACACATACACCTCGATGATGGAGGACGCCGCGCCGCGCTGCACGTCGCGCAAGAGTCGCGGATGCAAAATATGGATGCCGGCAAACATGCGGGGAGCGGTCGGGGCCCCGCCGGACGTTCCCCGGCCGGTGATCCGGACGATGCGATCCTCCGGTCCGACTTCCACCAAGCCCCAACGCGCCGCTTCGGGATCTTCGCGCAGGACCAGCGTGGCCGCCGCCTTGCGCGCGCGGTGAAACGCCCACAGCGCGTCCAGGTCCAGTTCGAACAGCGTGTCCCCATTGATGACCAGCACCGGTTCTCCACAGAAATGGGGCTCAGCCTGCTTGAGACCGCCGCCGGTTCCCAGGATGACCGGCTCATGACTGTAGGTGATCCGCAGCCCGAACTTGGAGCCGTTGCCCAGCGCCTGTTCGATGAGGGGCCCCAGATGGTGCAGATTGATCACGACGTCGCGGACGCCGTGGCGCTTCAGAAGAAGCAGATTCCAGACGATCAGCGGAGTGCCGGCCACCGGCAGCAGCGGTTTGGGGACGGTATTCGTCAGCGGCCTCAGGCGGGTGCCGAGCCCCGCGGCGAGGATCATGGCCTTCATGGCGGACGGTGACGCGTGACGCCTGACGCGTGACGCGAAAGGCAACCAGGCGTCCAGGCCGGTACTTCACTGGTCACGTGTCACCCGTCACTGCAGTTCGGGCACGTACGGCGTCAGATGCTTCCGGAGCGTTTCGAGCTCGGGATACTTCTGGAGATTGCGTTTCACGTAGCCCAGCACGCGCGGGATATCGGCCAGAAATTTGGGATTGCCTTTGACGCGATCGATGTACACGAACCGGCCGGCGGCCTTGAGATTGCGCTGGATGCTGGTCAGATCGAAGAGGCGGCGAAAGGCGGCCCGGTTCGTCCACACGAACCGGCGTTCGGCCAGCTGGTCCAGATAGTAGGCGATCAAGTCGTCGACCAGCGCCTCATCGAGCTGGATGTAGGCGTCGCGCAACAACGACGCCAGGTCGTAGGTGGCCGGGCCCATCAACGCGTCCTGGAAATCGATCACCCCGAGCCGCACGCCGTCCACCATGAGATTGCGCGAGTGGTAGTCGCGATGCGTGAACACGCGCGGTTGACTGGCCAGCAATTCCGCAATGGTCTCGAACTCGCCGCGGATGGCGGTCCAATCATCCGAGCACATGGGCTTTCCGCGCCGCGCCACGATGCCGTATTCCAGAAAGTGATCGAACTCCCACATGAGCAGCGGCACATCGAAGCTGCGGTGGAACGCCAGGCATCCCGGATCGGCGGGGGTCGTGGCCTTGATCTGCAGCTGCACCAGCACGTTGACGGCCTGTTTGTAGCGGGCCTCGATACTCGGCGTATCGGCGCTGCTCACCGCTTCCGCCAATGTCACGTCGCCGAAATCCTCAAGGTACAACAATCCGGCCGCCTGATCGTAAAAATGGAGCGTGGGCACCGACACCCCCGCCTTGGAGAGGTGCGAGAGGATGTTGAGGAACGGCAGCTCGGTGATGTGCTGGCCCGCGCCGCTGACCGCTTCCTCGGACTGTTTAAACGCGTCCGGTTCCGCCAACTGCATCACGATCACGGAGTGCGGCGGCCCTCCGGCCAGTTCCGCCCGGTAATAGCGCCGATTGGAGGCATCGCCGGCGAGCGGGTTCAGCCGGCGCAAGATCAGCCCTGGAGGTAAATGCGTCTCAATCGTGCGGGCAACCAGCGTCTGATCGGGGGGCGCGAGGGGCGCCTTCGAAAGGGCGGGATGGGCGGTGGACATACGCCGTGGATTATAGCGGCTGCCGCGAGCCTTGTCACGAAGACCGTGGGTTCGGCGGCTCGCCCAGGTGCAAGACGGGAGCCGCCTCGGTCTTCGGGAGAAGGCTGAACGCCAGCAGCGCGCCGATCGACGCGCCGATCGTGTCCGCCGCCCAGTCCTGCCAGCTCGATTCACGAAACGGCACGAAGAGCTGATGCAGCTCGTCACTGACGCCGTAGAGCGACGCCGTGACCACGGCGAGCACGAACGCCTGTTGGCCGCCGACCATGCGCGTGCCCCAACGGAACGCTCGAAAGCACAGCGCGCCCAGGACGGCATACTCGGTCGCATGGAGGACCTTGTCGCTGAACAGGGAAAAGAAGGACGGCAGCTCCTCTTCCGGATGCGACTGAGCGGATCCATAGTAGATCAGCGCGGCATAGGCGAGGACCGGCAGCCAATAGCGGGCCAGGCCGCTCATGCTCGAGATGTCCCGCGTAACGCGCGGCGGCAATTCATGCCGTTCATTGCATGGCCTCCATCGCTATGACATACTTTTCGCCAAAGGAACCCCGTTTCCATGAAGCACGTCCACGTCTGTTTCGTCTGGCACATGCACCAGCCGTATTACACCGATCCGGTGAGCGGCTCGGCCAGCATGCCCTGGGTGCGCCTGCACGCGATCAAAGCCTACTATGACATGGCATTCCTGCTGGAGCGCTATCCCGCCGTGCACGCCACCTTCAACTTCACGCCGTCCTTGCTGCTCCAATTGCAGGAAATCGGCGAGGGCACCGTGCGCGACCTCTTTCTGGAGCGGGCGCAGCGGCCCGCGGCGGACTTAACCATCGAGGACAAAGCATTTCTGATTCGCCACTTCTTCGCCGCCAACTGGGCCACGATGGTGCGACCCTATCCGCGCTACCACGAACTGCTCGTCAAGCGCGGACTGGACGTCAGGGGACAGGATCTCCCGCGCCTGGCCCGGATGTTTTCTACCCAAGAGCTGCTCGACCTGCAAGTCTGGCACAACCTGGCCTGGTTCGGCTACGGCACGGTGCACCGATATCCGCGTCTCGCCGCCCTCCGGGCGAAGAATCGCGGCTACACCGAAGAGGACAAGCAGGAAGTGCTGGCGCTGCAGCGCGCCGCCGTACAAGAGATCGTGCCGCTCTATCGCCGGCTGGCCGAACGGGGACAAATTGAATTGAGCACCACGCCGTTCTTTCATCCCATTTTACCGCTCATCATCGATACGGAGATCAATCGGCGGGCCCGGCCCGATCTGCCGCTGCCGTCGCGCGTGCGCGCCCCGGAGGATGCGGCGGTCCAGGTGACGCGCGCGGTGGCATTCCACAGCCGGACCTTTGGGCGGCCGCCCGCCGGCTTGTGGCCCTCGGAAGGATCGGTCTGCCCGGAAGTCTTGCCGCTGGTGCAACGCGCGGGGTTGCAGTGGCTGGCCACCGATGAAGGGATCTTGGCTCGATCACTGGAGATGGCCGGCCGGCCATGGCATCGGCATCGCGATCTCTATCATCCCTACCGCGCGGGCGATGCGGACTCCCCGCTCGCGATGGTGTTTCGCGATCGCGAGCTCTCGGACGCGTTCGGCTTCGTGTATCACAAGACCAATCCCGATTCCGCCGCCGACGATGTCTTCCGTCGGCTGCGCGCCATCATCCATGACGCCCCGCAAGACCGCGTGGTCATCGCCGTCATCCTCGACGGCGAAAACCCGTGGGAGCACTACCATGACGGCGGCGAGCGCTTTCTCTCGCTGCTGTACCAGGCTTTTGCCGAACGGGCGCTCGATCAGCAGGCCGCCGCGCAGGTGCACGCCTCCACCATCACCGACGCCCTGGCCGCCGTGCCGCCCACGGACCACCTGCCTCAGCTGCATTCCGGCTCCTGGATCAACCAGGACTTCAAAATCTGGATCGGCCATCAGGAGGACAATCGCGCCTGGGATCTGCTCGGCCACACGCGGGCCCGGTTGGTCAACGTCGCTCCCACGCTCCCCGCCCCTCGACGAGACGCGGCCTGGAACGAGCTGTACGCGGCCGAGGGCAGCGACTGGTTCTGGTGGTACGGCGACGATTTCGACACGGATTTCAAGTTTGAATTCGACCGGCTCTTCCGCACCCATCTGCGGAACGTGTGGAGCCACATGGGACTGCCTCCGCCGCTTGAGCTGGCCCAGCCCATTTGCACGGTGGCGCCCTCCGTCGAGGCCGACCGGGTGACGCAGCCCCAGGCCTTTATCAGTCCCACCGTGGATGGACTGGTGACCGATTTCTTCGAATGGCGCGGCGCCGGTTCCATCAGCACGCAACCGCCGCTGGGCGCGATGTGGAAGGCGGACGGGATCGTGACCGCCATCCGATTCGGATGGAGTCGTGAGCAATTCTTCCTTCGTCTCGATCCCGACAAGGCCTCGGAGAGCCGCCAGGCGCACATGGCGGTGGAGATCACGCTGCGCGGTCCCGCGCAGACCTTCCGGCTCACATTTCCCCTGGCCCCGGCACGGCTGGAGCATGTTCTGGTGCTGCAGGAGACGGCGCCCGATACGTGGACCGAGACAGGGGCCTTGCCCTCCATTTGCCGCCGAAAGATCGTGGAGCTCGCGATCCCATGGAAAGACCTCCGCGTGGAACCGGGTCAGGATATCGAGATGACGATCGTCATCAGCGAACATGGGCTCGAAGTCGCGCGCTATCCGTACCAACGCCCCGCGAAGCTGACCGTGCCGGGGCCGGAATTCGAAGCGGGATTGTGGAGAGTGTAAGCGGTGCGTGCGGAGAATGATCGATTGTCGATTGGTTCATTGCCACATTGCCAAACATCAAATGACCCAATGGATCGATGAATCAATGAGACAATCGCCGGAGGAACCATGCCCGACTTAAGACGCGATCCTATCGTGGGCCGGTGGGTGATCATTTCCACCGAGCGCAACGGCCGCCCGCATGACTTTGTGCAGCTCCAGCCGGCTCGGCCGATCTCCACCGCGCTCTGCCCGTTCTGCCCCGGGCAGGAACGGCTCACGCCCAAAGAGATCATGGCCTACCGGTCGCAACCGGCGGAACCCAACAGCCCGAATTGGACCATCCGGGTCGTGCCGAACAAGTTCCCCGCGCTCCAAGTCGAAGGCGATCTGGGACGGGAAGGGGTCGGCCTCTACGACCGCATGAACGGCGTGGGCGCGCACGAGGTGATCATCGAGACGCCGGGGCATACGGAAAGTATGGCCGACATGCCGGCCAAGAAGATCGAAGATGTATTGTGGGCCTATCGCGACCGCATCATCGATCTGAAGAAGGATCTCCGGTTCCGCTACATCTTGATCTTCAAGAACCACGGCGCCGCGGCGGGCGCGACGTTGGAGCACAGCCATTCGCAGTTGATCGCCCTGCCGATCGTCCCGACCAGCGTGCTCAATGAAATCGAAGGCTGCCGGACCCACTACGAGCAAAAAGAACGCTGCATCTACTGCGATATCCTGCGGCAGGATCTGTCCGACGGGGACCGCGTCGTGGCGGAGAACCCCGAATTCGTCTGCGTGACGCCCTTTGCGCCGCGGTTTCCCTTCGAGATGTGGATCCTGCCGAAGCGGCACGCCAACTATTTCGAGGAAAGTCAGAAAACCCAGTTCGAGTTCCTCGCGCCGATTCTGTCTGAATGTCTGCGCCGGATGGACAAGGTGCTCGCGCGCCCCGCCTATAACTTCATCCTGCACAGTTCGCCGTTGCACGAACGGACCGGCGAATTCTATCACTGGCATCTGGAGATCATTCCCAAGCTGACCCACGTGGCCGGCTTCGAATGGGGCACCGGTTTCTACATCAATCCGGTGGCGCCGGAAGAATCGGCGAAGTTCTTGAGGGACGCGGAGCTCTAGTGCCCGCTCGTTTCCGCATCGACGATCCCGCCCTTGCCGGACTTCTGCGCCAGATCGAGCAGCGCGTGCGCCGTGCCGGCGGTCGGACCTGGCTCGTCGGCGGCTCCGTGCGCGATTTGGTCCTGGGACGCCAGCCGCGTGATCTGGACATCGAAGTCGTCGGCCTCGCGCCCGGCCAGCTGCACGCCGTGCTGGAGGCGCACTTCTCCGTGCAATTCGTCGGCAAGGCGTTCGGCGTGTTCAAGCTGCAAGGGCTGCCGGTCGATATTTCGCTGCCCACCCGCCGCATCGCCGACCATCCCTCCGTGCCGGGCCTGCTGAGACAAGCCGATCCCGACATGGATATCGATGACGCGTTGGCGCGGCGGGATTTCACCATCAATGCGATGGCGTGGGATCCGGACACACGGGAACTGCGCGACCCCTTTCACGGGCAGAAAGACTTGGCGGCGCGCACGCTCCGGCACGTTTCGGAACGATTTGCGGAAGATCCGGTGCGCGTGTTGCGGGGCATGCATTTGGTGGCGCGTTTCGACTTGTCGGCCGCCCCAGAGACCATCGCGCTCTGTCGCGCCTTGACGCAGGAGAACCAGCCGGCCGAACGTCTCTGGGAAGAATGGAAAAAGCTGCTCCTCCACGGAGTCAAACCGTCGGTCGGCCTGCGCTTCCTGGAGGCTTGCGGCTGGCTCCGCTTCTATCCGGAGCTCGCGGCGTTGCAAGGTTGCGAACAAGATCCCATCTGGCATCCGGAAGGGGACGTGTGGATACACACGCTGCATTGTTTGGATTGGTTCAGCGCCGAGCGGACGGGACAAGAAGAAGACGACCTCATCGTCGGTCTGGGCATCCTCTGTCATGATTTCGGCAAGCCGGCCACGACGCGGCACGAATTCGACCGCGTGACCTCGCGCGGTCACGAACCGGCAGGCGAGGCGCCCACCAGGAGCTTTCTCCGGCGGTTGACAAATCAGGAGGACCTCATCGAGCAGGTGGTGCCGCTCGTGTTGTGCCATCTGCG
>CAZXRB010000039.1:18536-31995 GCA_964642845.1 uncultured Nitrospira sp. | reverse complement strand
CAGCCCGTCGCGCGCTCACGATCGCAGGCAGCTTGGCGAGCTGCGCGCGGCCGAGCGCCGCGTGGAGATCGGTCATGCGGCAGTTGTACCCGACCTCGTCATAGGTCTCGAAGAGGACCTGGCTGGCCTCATGTCGCTGCCGATCGGTCACGGTCATCCCGTGTTGCCGCCACAGGCGAAACAACCGGTCATACTCGGCATTGCCGGTCGTCAACATGCCGCCCTCGCCGGCCGTGATCACCTTCCGCGGATGAAAAGAGAAACACGCGATATCGCCGTGCGGCCGGCCGATCCGTTCCCACCCTCCGTTCATCAAGATCTCGCTGCCGATGGCGCAGGCCGCATCCTCGATGAGCGCGAGCCCGTCCGCCCGAACGACCGGTAGAATGGCGGCAAGATCGCACGGCATGCCCATTTGGTGCACGCACAGCACGGCTTTGGTGCGGGGCGTGATGGCCTGAGCGATCAGCGCGGGATCGATGTTGTACCCCTGCTCCTCAATGTCCACGAAGACCGGCACGGCGCCGCAGTACCGGATGCTGTTCGCCGTGGCGATGAACGAATGACTCACCGTGATGACTTCATCGCCGGGTCCGACGCCCACGGCGCGGAGCGCGAGATGCAACGCCGTCGTGCAGCTCGACACGGCGCAGGCGTGGGGGGCGCCGACCGCGGCGGCAAACTCGCGTTCGAAGGCGGCCACTTGCGGGCCCTGTGTGAGCCAGCCGGAGCGCAGGACGGCGTCGACGGCGCCGCGCTCGTCTTCGCCCACCGATACTTTCATCAAAGGAATCGACATGGCTGCTCGCTCGCCCCTCACGCCGCTTGCCCGGTGGAGGACCGCAGAAACTCACCGATGCATTCCACGACATAGTGTTCCTGATCCGGAGTCACGTCCGCGTGAAGGCCGATCATGACGCCCTGGTGGTGCGCAAGGTCCGCATGGGTGAGCGCGCCGGCCACCCGATACGGGAGGTGCTGCATCATCGGCTGCCGCGCGAGATTGCCTCCGACGATCGGCCTCGTTTCAATGCCGCGGGACTCCAGATAGGCCTGGAATGCCTTCCGCGTGAACGGCGCCTGCGGCCGCACGATCATGGAGAAGCCGAAGCCGGCGTGGTTGTGGCCCGGCAATTCCCGCTGAAAAGCCAGCCAGCGCCCGTATGGCTCGAGCCGTGCCAGCCACCGGCGGCGGAGCGCCCTCCGGTGCTCCACGAAGCTCGGCAGCTTCGTCAGTTGCACGCGGCCGATCGCCGCCTGAATCTCCGTCGGGCGCACGTTGTACCCGCTGGAGACGAAAAGCCATCGGGGGTCCAGGTCCGGATACGTACGCGCCCACCGATCGGCATCGCTCCGCCCGCGAATCCAGCCATGGGCCCGTTGAGAGAGCAGGCGATCCCGCCAGGTCGCGGCATCCTGCCCGCAGATCATGCCGCCCTCGATGCTCGTGATGTGGTGCGAATAGTAGAAGCTGAACGACGACAGGGCGCCGAAGGTCCCCACCCGCCGGCCGTCGATCGCGGCGCCATGCGCTTCGCAGCAGTCCTCCAGGAGGAACAGTCCGTGGCGCCCCGCGATCTCGGCCAACCGGGGAAGATCGCAGGGATTCCCCAGCAGATGAATCGCCAGGATCGCCCGCGTCCTTTCGGTGATCGCCTCCTCCACCCGCGCGGGATCCAGATTGAGCGTGTCGGGATGCACGTCCACCAGCACCGGCACGCAGCCGGTCTGCGCGACCGGCAAGAGCGACGTCGACCAGCCGACGGCCGGGACGATGACCTCGTCCCCCGGATGCAGCGCGCGCGGCGCGTCCGGGCACGTCAGCGCCGACAGCATCAGGAGATTGGCGGACGAGCCGGAATTCACCATCAACGAGAATCCGGCCGGCAGCCACGCCGACCACTCGTCCTCGAACGCCGCCGTCCGGGCGCCCATGGTCAGATCGCCGTCCAGCAACACGTGGAGCGCCGCCAGCAATTCTTCCTCCTCCAGCGTTGAACGGCAGAGTTCCAAGCCCGGCGGACGCGGCGGCGTTCTCCGTGTCTTCACATAGTCGCGGACAGCCTGCCGCAGGCGCGCGCGGATCTCGTCTGCCGCGTTCGCGGCGGGAGCCGCCATGGAGAGTTGAGACAGCGCCGTTGCGCCCATTAGGCCGCCTCCGCCATACCGCAGGCGCGATACCAGTCGATCGTCGCCCGGAGACCGTCTTTCAACGACACCTCCGGATGGAACCCGAGCAACTTCGTCGCGCGCCTCGTGTCGCAGGCCCGCCGGGGTTGGCCCATCGGCCGCGTCGCGTCGAACGCCACGCGAACATCCCGGCCGGACGCGCCGACGATGATCCGCGCGAGATCGGCGATCGTCACCTCTTCGTCGGTCCCGATGTTGATCGGCGAGGCATCCCGCGCCCGCTCCACAGCGGCCATCAATCCCCGTACGCAATCGGTCACGTAGAGAAAGCTGCGGGTGATCGACCCGTCGCCCCAGACCACCAACGGATCGTCGCCCCGGAGAACCCGCCGGATCAATGCCGGAATGACGTGGCTGGACGCCTCGGCGAAGTTGTCGCGCGGGCCGTAGGCGTTGTAGGGCCTCGCAACCACCACCTTCATGTCGAATTGGCGCTCATAGGCGGTGCCCAAGAATTCTTCCATGCGTTTGGCCCATCCGTACCCTTCGTTGCTGGGCTCCGGTCGATCGAGGAATCCCTCGTCCTCCGGCGTCGGCACGGTGCAGCGGCGCGGATAGACACAGGCGGAACTGGTCACCAGGAAGCGTGCGACGCCGGCGGACCGGGCCGCCTCGATCACCGCCATGAAGGCGGCGAGGTTATCGCGGAAGATGGAGGCGGGATGCGCGAGGTTGTACGCAATGCCCCCGACCCGCGCCGCCAGATGCATGACGATCTCCTGACCGTTGACGGCTCGCGCGGCGCAGGCCGGATCGGCCAGATCGCCGACCACGGTACGAATGTCGTTCCGCACGGCGTCGAGATATCGAAACCGCCGCGCCTCGGAAGAGGAGCTGGCCGTGACGAATGCGCCCTCCCGTACCAGGCGCTCCACGAGATGGCTGCCGATGAAGCCGTTGCCGCCCGTCACCAATACTTTGCGTCCGGTCCAGAATCCCATGCGATCCTTTCGCGCCCGATCAGGCGGCCAGCGACGGAATCGGTTTGCCGGCCAAGGCCGGCGGCGCGGGCGCGTCACCGTGCACGGCGCGCACATCGTGTTCCACCATGATCTTCACCAACTCGCGGAACGTGACGGTGGGTTCCCAGCCGAGCACGCGTTTCGCTTTCGACGCGTCGGCCAGCAGGTACTCGACGTCCGTGGGGCGGTAATAGCGGGGATCGATCTCGACGTACCGGCGCCAGTCCAGCCCGACGTGCCCGAACGCCGCCTCGACAAACTCCCGCACGGTGCGGACTTCTCCGGTGCCGATCACGTAGTCGTCCGGGCGATCTTGTTGCAGCATGCGCCACATCGCCTCCACATAGTCCGGCGCGTATCCCCAATCGCGGCGCGCGTCGAGATTGCCGAGATAGAGCTTCTGCTGTTTGCCCGCGACAATGTGGGCGACGCCCATCGTGATCTTCCGCGTGACGAACGTGAGCCCTCGGCGCGGGCTCTCGTGGTTGAACAGGATGCCGTTGCAGGCCCAGAGCCCGTAGCCTTCCCGGTAATTCGCCGTCATCCAATAGGCGTACAGCTTGGCCGCTCCATAGGGACTGCGCGGGCGGAACCCCGTCGTTTCGCTCTGTGGGGCGGGCGCGTCTCCGTACAGTTCCGAGCTGGACGCTTGATAGACGCGAGCCGGGACTCCGCTGCGCCTGACCGCCTCCAGCAGCCGGGTTGCGCCCAATCCGGTGACATCCCCGGTGTATTCGGGCATGTCGAAGCTGACTTTGACGTGCGATTGCGCGCCCAGGTTGTAGATCTCGTCGGGCCGCACGTTATAAATCACGTTCGAGAGCTGCTCCGAATTGCAGAGATCGCCATAGTGCAAATGCAGCCGGGCTTCCGGCACGTGCGGATCTTGGAACAGGTGGTCGATCCGGCCCGTGTTGAAGGTGCTGGCCCGGCGGATGAGGCCGTGAACTTCGTACCCCTTCGACAGCAGCAGTTCCGCGAGGTACGAGCCGTCCTGCCCGGTAATCCCTGTCACGAGCGCGCGCTTCATGTCCCCTGCCTTCCGCTAAGCCGCCGCCAAGGACGCGGCACGCCACCACTGCACGAGGCGTTTCAGGCCATCCTCCAAGGTCGTCTCCGCCCGGAACCCGAGCACCGTCGCCGCTTTCGCCGTGGACGCCAGCCGCCGCGGCACCGGGTTTACGCGCCGCTCCGGGCCGTACTCCGGCGCCAGCGACGAGCCCATCACGGCGAGCAGCGCCCGAGCGAGATCGTTCAGACTGGTTTCCCGTCCGGTCGCGACGTTGCACACCTCATCCGACGCATCGGCGCGGGCCGCCAAGATGTTCGCACGCGCGACGTCCTCCACGTACACGAAGTCCATCGTCTGGGTCCCATCGCCCAGGATCACGGGCGGCAAGCCTTGCGCGATCCGTTCCATCCAGCGAATCAACACCTCCGTGTAGGCGCCGTGCACGTCCATGCGCGGACCGTACACGTTGAAGTACCGCAGCGCGACATAGTGGAGCCCGTACGTCTCATGGAAGCTGCGCAGCAGGCCTTCGTTGAAGGCCTTCGCGGCTCCGTACAACGTCCGATTGTTGTAGGGGTGATGCCGTTCTTCGGTCGGAAAAGCGTCGGCGAGCCCATAGATCGAGGCCGACGAAGCCGCGATGATTTTTCGCACGCCGGCTTGCACGGCGGCTTCCAGCACATTGAACGTGCCGTCCGCGAGGACTTCGAGCGCCAGGCGCGGTTCCTGGGCGCACTGGGTGATGCGGATCGCCGCCTGGTGGAACACGAGATCGATGTCCTGCATGGCGCGCGCGACGGTCCCGCGATCGCGGATGTCGCCTTCGATCACCGAGACGCGCCCCTGCGAGAGCGCCGCGGCGAGGTTCTCTCGCCGCCCGCGCGAGAAGTTATCGAGCACCACGATGTGCCGGACGCCTTCGCGAAGCAGATGGTCGGCGATATGGGAGCCGATCAGGCCGGCTCCGCCGGTGATCAAGACCCGGGTCTCAGCGAGTCGCATGAGCGGTCATCGCCTCCACACGCCGTTCGATTTCGGCCAAACGCTCTTCCAGATCACGGAGCCGCAATCCCAGGCTGAGCTTCACGGAACGGATCACGTCGTCCGCCGGTCGGCTCTCTCGTCCATCCGTGGACACGCGGATCACCCGCAGCACCCCATCCCCCGTCAGCACGTCCACGCCCTGCCCCGCCAGGAGCCGGACGACGCGTCCCGGAATGCGGCCGCGATAGCGCGGCGGCGATTCGATTTCCAGTGCTTCCAAGACGAAGAGCCGCTGCCCTCGGTAGTGCGTATAGGCCCCCGGATAGGGAAACGCGAGCGCGCGAACGAGGTTATAGATACGGCGGGTCGGCAGGGCCCAATCGATTTCACCGTCCACCGGCGTTCGCGCACAGGTGAAGGACCCGGCCGTGTAATCCTGCGGCTTGGGCGCCGCCGTGCCGTCCTTCAACCGGCGATAGGCGTCGAGCACGACTTCGATGGTCGCGGCGCACACCCGCTCGTAGACTTCCGGCGCCGCGTCCGTCCGGCCGATCGGCACTTCGCGCTGCAACAGGATCTCGCCCCCGTCCATGCGTTCCGAGATCCGGAAGACCGTCACGCCGGTCCGCGGCTCGTCGTTGATGATGGACCAGTTCAGCGGCGCGAAACCGCGATATTCCGGCAGCAGGCTGTCGTGGACGCCCCAACAGCCCAGCGGAAACGCGGCGTAGAAATGCGGCGGCAGCAGAATCCGGACGCCCACGCCGATGGCCGCCGCGGCTCCCGTGTGCTTCGCCCAGCGCGTCACTTCTTCGTCGCGCACGAACTTCATCTCACGGAGTGGAAGACGGTGGCGCTGTGCCAGCGCCCTGATCGGTCCCTCGTAGCGCTCCTGCTCGTGGTCGTCTTGGGCCAAGCTGAGCACGCCACACACCTCCGCGCCGGCGTTCATCAGCGCCTGCAGCGTCTGAAAACCCCGTTTCGTGCCGCCGAGGAACAAGACTTTCATGCCGCCATCTCCCCGCTTCGGGCAAAGCGAACCAGCGCGTCCACGACCGCGTCGATTTGCTCCGGCGTGATGTCCGGATACAGCGGGAGCGACAGCACCTCGCGGGCGGCCGCTTCGGCGTGGGGGAACGAGCCGGCAGGATAGGCGGGATCGGCATAGCCCGGTTGCAGATGGACGGGCACGGGGTAATGAATGCCGGTGTGAATGTCCCGACTCTGCAAGAACCTTCGCAGCGCATCTCTGTCTCCGGTGCGAACGGCGTAGATGTGAAACACCGGCTCCGCATAAGGCATCGTATGGGGAAGACGGTACGGGCGATGCGCCAACCGCTGGGAATACAGGCCGGCCGCGGCGCGGCGGCGGCGATTCCACCCCTCCAAGTGGCGCAACTTCACGCGCAGGATGGCGCCTTGCAGTCCCTCCATTCGATAGTTGTAGCCGAGCAGCTCATGGTGGTACTTCTCCCGCGCGCCCCAGTCCCGTAACAGACGCAGACGTTCCGCGGCCTCGGGCCGGTTGGTCACGATCATGCCCCCTTCCCCGTAGGCGCCGAGGTTTTTTCCGGGATAGAAGCTGAAGCAGCCGAAGTCGCCGAGGCCGCCGACGGGCCGTCCTTTGTAGCGGGCGCCGTGGGCCTGGGCTGCATCCTCGATCACCGCAAGGCGGCGGCGCCGTGCGAGATCCATCAGAGGATCCATGTCGACGGGGTGCCCGTAGAGGTGAACCGGAACGACGGCTTTCGTCCGGCCGGTCAACACCGATTCGACGCGCGCGACGTCCATCGTCAGGGTATGGGGATCAATATCGACGAACACCGGACGGGCGCCGGCGTACCGGATCGCGGCCACCGTGGCAACGAAGGTGAACGGGACGGTGACCACCTCGTCGCCGGGACCCACGCCCGCCGCGAGCAACGCCAAGTGGAGGGCGCTGGTCCCGCTGTTCACCCCAACGCCGAACGAGGCGCCCACATAGTCCGCAAATTCTCGCTCGAACGCCGCCACTTCGGGCCCCAGCACGAACGCGCCGCTCTCCAGCACACGGTCCACGGCGGCGCGGATGTCGTCCCGGATCGAGCGGTACTGGGCTTGAAGATCCACGAAAGGAATCACGCCGTCACCTGCATGCGGTCCAGCTCGATCAGCCGTCCGCGTTCCGCGATGGACAGGGTGGCGGCTTCCAGGATCTGCACGATGCGCGCGCCCGCTTCCCCGTTTGTCATCGGAGTGGCGCGTCCGGCGACACAATCGAGGAAATGCCGTGCTTCGGTTGTGAGCGCCTCGGTCCCGTCAAGCTGGGGCGCCCACATGTCGCCCGCCCGGTAGCCCACCAACATCTTGTACACCGCTTCACTGTGCGCCTGCCGCGGCTCGGTCGTGACGCCCTTGTCGTACACCTTCACCTTTTCGCTGGGCTCCAGATCGTCATAGATGATCATCTTCCGGCTGCCCCCGATCAGCGTCCGCCGGACCTTGACCGGCGCCAGCCAGTTCACATGGATGTGGGCAATCAGCGAGGAGTCGTAGAACAACGTCAGATAGGCGATGTTTTCCGGCTCCTGCGCCACATGGCGCATCCCCGTCGCCGACACGGCCCGCGGGCGGTTGGGAAGGAGATAGTCCATGATGGACAGGTCGTGCACGGCCAGATCCCACACCACGTTGACGTCGTGCTGGAACAGGCCCAGATTGACTCGCACGGAATCGTAGTAATAGAGATCGCCGATGTCCCCGCTGGCGATGAGGTGCTTCATCGTCCGCACGCTGCCGGTGTAGACGAACGTGTGATCGACCAGGAGCGTGAGCCGGCGCCGCTCCGCTTCCTCCGTGAGGCGGAGCGCCTGCTCGGACGTCATCGCCAGCGGCTTCTCGACCAGCACGTGTTTGCCCTCCTGGAGGGCTTGCAAGGCCAACTCATAATGCGACGACACCGGGGTGGCGATGACGACCGCATCGATCGCCGGAGCGCGGAGCAGATCCTCGGCACGGGTGGAAATGCCGATGCCCGGATAGCGGGACGCGGCAAGTGCCAGCCGGTCCAAACGCAAATCACTGACCGCCAGCACGCGTGCGTCCGGCATCTCGTGAAAGTTGCGGACAAGATTGGGGCCCCAATAGCCGAATCCGATGACGCCGATCCCGATCATGTCAGAGACTCCTTCCCTGCATGGCGGCCGTTCGGGCCGGTACTCCCACGACCGTCGTGCGCGCCGGCACGTCATGCGTGACGACGGCGCCCGCCCCGATGCAGGCGCCCTCCCCGATTGTCACGCCACAGAGAATGACGGCGCCGCTTCCGATCGAAGCGCCCCGTTTCACCGTGGTGGGGACGACGGTCCAATCGGCATCGGTCTGAAGGCGCCCGGCGACCGTGGCGCGCGGATAGCGGTCGTTGATGAAGATCACGCCGTGGCCGACGAACACGTCATCCTCGATCGTGACGCCTTCGCAGAGGAAGGAGTGCGAGGAGATCTTGCAGCGGCGGCCGACCCGGGCCTGTTTTTGAATTTCGACGAAGGCACCGATCTTCGTCTCCTCTCCGATATGGCATCCGTAGAGGTTGACGAGGTCGGGATGATGGATGATGACTCCCGGCCCCAGCGAGACAGAGCTGCTGATCGGCATTGCGGACTGGCTCCCTTCCACGCCACGGTGTAACAAGGAGCGTGCCAACGCCAAGAGGAGCGCAATGCGGCAATCCGGCGGAATGTGGCCGGCGCGGCTGGATGGCCGGGGCCGCACCGGCAGAAAGTGCCGCAAGCGGCAGAAGATTTTGCCTCGCGTCGAGAGCAGGACGGGCCCGGCGATCGTTCAGCGAACCGGCAGTGAGGCGGCGGCTTTCTGCATCGTCCACTGTTCGATGGCCTGCTTGACCGAGCCGCCCCATCCCCGATACTCGATGTACTCCATCCCGTCGAACTGAAATTCCACGCCGATGAGCTCCGCTCCCTCCCGCGCGTCACGGTTCTTCACAAGTCCCGTCAGATTGTTGACGTGGCCGAGCCCCGGCAACTCGAATTCCATGCGGATGGCGGCGCCCGGGCGTACCCAGGCCGGGGTACGCGTCAGGGCCACGCTGCATCCGCCGAGGCTCACGTCTTTCAACATCCCGCCGGCGAAGTCCGACGAGGGAATCGGCGGCGCGGCGCCGCGGGCTCCGTCCATCCGCATCAGCAGCGCGGGCTCGCAGGACGTCACGCGCGCATGTTTCCGGAGATGCATTTCCTCCACCGTGTGGGGAAATGCGAGGAACAGGAGCGGCACCGGCGACGTCATCATGTCACGGATATCGGTGCGGCACCCCACGAGCTTGCCGCCATGCAGATAGCTGACGGTGCAGGGCGTGCCTCTGGGAATGTCGGCGTCATGACCGAGTTGGGCCGGCCATTCGCAGATGAGCCAGGCGTGCTCCTTCCACCCCAACAGCGTCGAGCCGTACATCGCCTTCCGGTCATGCCAGGTCAGCGAAATCTTCAGCGGGTGCCCCACCGTGAGGAACGAATCGGACGGCGGCGAGCAGGCAATGACGTCGTTCATAGAGACTCCTTGTCGAGGTAGAGGCTGGGATTGATGCCGCAGGTCAGCGGATCTCTGGCGGTGGCCACGGCGCGATGAGGCGTACCGCTCTGGTGGCGGAGATCCATGTCGTGCGGACGGGGCAGTGGCGTATTGCCCGGTCCCTTGACCAGCACCACGCAGGGTTGAAGGGGCGCATCGTGATGGGCCCGCCGGACGACCGCGAGCTCGCCGGTGTTCAACTCCACCACCGACCCGACCGGATAGATGCCGACGACCTGAATGAACTGCTGCACGAGCGCGTGGTCCAGATGGCCTTTCTGCGAAATGAGGTAGAGGAACTGCAAGGCCTCGTGGGCCGGCTTCGCCTTGTGATAGCACCGGTCGCTCGTAATGGCGTCGTAGATGTCCACGACCGCGGCGATCAGACCGAAGGAGCTCAGCTCCTCCTTCCGTCGGCGGTGAGGATAGCCCGAGCCGTCCACCCGCTCGTGATGCTCCAGGGCCGGTTTCAAGTAGGGATCGGGCAGTCCCGTCATGTCCGACAACACCTCCGCGCCGCGCATGACGTGCTGCTTCATTAGCTCGAACTCATGCGCCTCGAAGCGGCCGGGCTTATTGAGGATGTCGAGGGGGATCTTGGTCTTGCCGATGTCGTGCAGCAGCGTGCCCACTCCCAGCTGGTGCAACGCCTCCCCGTCGAACCGCAGCGCGCGCCCCAGCGACATGGCAAGCAGCGAGGTATTCACCGAATGGAAGAAGGTGTACTCGTCAAATCGCTTCAAGCGCGACAGGCTGGTCAGGGCATCCGGGTTGCGCAGCACGCTGTCGGCCATCTCGGAGACGACGCCGTGCACGGCGTCCATGTTGATGGCCCGGCCCATCCGCACGTCGCGCATGGCGCCTTCGACGATCGTCGTGGCCGCCCGATACACTTGCCTGGCCGCCGGCAGTTCTTCTTCGAAGGGAACCGTGGGTGCCGCGACGGCCGCTTCTGCGACTGTGAGAAGGTCCGGCGACGCCTCCGGGGCTATGGGGTCGGGGCCCCTGTGCGCGCAGCGCCCTGCGGGTCGTTCCGACACATGGTTCCCGACCCCGTCTGCCATTTCCTCGGCCGGCCCGTCTTCCGCCGTGACCTCGAGGGTCCGCACTCCACAGGCGCGGAGCTGCTCGATCTGATCCAGTGACTCGACCGCCATGCGGTGCCGGAGAAAGGGCGTCAGCAGCCAGGAGCGATCCAGCGCTTCGATGCGCATGCCGGGCCGTAACTGATCGATGTCGATGCGCTGTTTCATGGAGCTAGCGGAGCGATTGGCGCGCTGCGCGCAAACGGGTTCCTGACCCCGTCTTCGCATTCAAGGGCGGAGTGCCCGTTCCGTCGAATGATATCGGTCACCATCGCGTAACTCTTGAGCGGTGCTGCGGACGGCACAGAGCGCAGCCGGTCCTCGCCGGAGAAGCTCCCTTCGATCAAGTTCTCGCCTTGCGCGCCGATACGGCACACAGGGGGGCTATGGGGTCAGCAGGGGGGTTATGGGGTCAGGAACCCTTTGTGGGAACGACCCGCAGGGCACTGCGCGCAAACGGTTCCTGACCCCGTCCTTCAACCTGGAGCATCGCGTCATGAAACCCCAGTCCAGCTTGAAGCAGATATCCGTCGATCAGTTGGTGCCCGGCATGTTCGTCGTGGAGATGGATCTGCCCTGGTACCGCACCCCGTTCCTATTCCACAAGCGCCTGATCAAGGACACGGACACGATCCGCCTCATGAAGACGCACGGCATCCGCCGCGTGACCATCGACACCGGCAAAGGCGTCGACGCGCCGCCCTCCGTCGTCCCAGGTCGATCTTCGGACGGCGATGAACGGACGCCGGCCAGCGTCGCGCCGGCTGAACCGGCCGGCGATTCCGCGGACACGACGGCCCGGCAACTGTATGCGGATGCCCAGCAGGTGGTCGATCGCATCTTCGCCGATCTCGAACAGGGCATCCCGCCGCCGCCCGCCGCCACCAAGGCCGTCGTCTCGAGAGTCCTGAGCCACATCATGCGGGATCGAGCCGCGCTCCTCACGCAGCTCACCCTCCAGAAGATCCAACAGTTCGATCGCTCGTTGGGAGCCCACGCGCTGGATACCTGTGTCCTCTCGCTCATCGTGGCGGTCGAATCCGGGCTCGATGCCGAACGCCTGCCGCACCTGGGCGCCGGCGCCCTGCTGCACGACGCGGGCTACGTCCGCCTCCCCAGAAATCTCGTGCGCCGGCGTTGGGACTGCGGTGACGCCGAACGCGCGCTGCTGGAGCAGCACCCCAAACTGGGCCTCACACTGCTGGCCGAGCAGCCGGATGTTCATGAGGACGTGACGCGCATCGTGGCCGAACACCACGAGCGAGGCGACGGCAGCGGCTTTCCCTCTGGCGCGAGGCTCGACGCCATCTCGCCCCTGGCCAAGATCGTGGGCATCATCGACGTCTACGACAGCATGGTCAGCCGGCGCAGCGGTCGGCCCGCCACGCTGCCGCACGAGGCGATCCGCCAACTGTTCCTGGCCGGAGAAAGGGGCCAGTTCGAGAAATCGCTCGTGGAGATCGTCATCCGCAGTATCGGCGTCTATCCCGTCGGCAGCCTCGTCCAGCTCAATACGGGGGAACAGGCCGTGGTGGTCGGAGTGAATCCGGCCCAGCGCTTGAAGCCGCTGGTGAAGATTACCGGCGGCCCGCAGGGCGAATCGTACACCGATCCCATCTCGCTGGATCTCGGCACCCAAGCGCAGGACCGCGGAATCCGCAGCATTCTCCGCGTGCTGGACCCGGCGCAGGAGCGGGTCAATGTCGCCATGTACCTCGATGAACCCGTCTCGCAGGGCGCCGGATGAGGCCCGGCCCATCGAGATGCCGCCGCGAGCTCCAGCGGCCGTCGCCCCCGTCCATTCTGACTCCGCTGGCTGGGCTGCTGGACGCGCTGCCATTGGCCGTCCTCCTCCTGGACCGGGGATTGACGCTGACATTCGCCAACCGGGAAGGGAGCCGGCTCTTGGGTCTCTCTGCGCCAATTGCCGGACAGGCCTTTCCTTCTCTTTGGTCGCAGCTCACCGGCTTGGAGGCCGCCGAGATCGCGAAACAGCTCGAACAGGTCCTCACGACCGGCCGGCCCCTCCACCGTGCCACAGTCCGCTTGATTCGCCAGGGAGCGAGTCCCCTGCCCGTCGAGTGGATCTCCGCGCCGGCGCTCGGAGAAGCCGACCCGGGACTGGTGATCAGCCTGCGCGATCTGTCGGCCGAAGAGGATCTTCAACAGGACCGCGATCGGTTGGCGGCCATTGCGGAGGAAAGTCCCAGCCCGGTGATCGAAGTGAATCGTCAGGCCCACCTGCTCTACGCCAATCCGGCGATGACCGACTGGCTGAGCAAGCTCGGCTACGCCGCCGACGGGTTTCCGCACATCGTGCCACGGGGCTTGCCGGCGCTGGTGGACCGCTGCCTGCAATCCGGCCGGCCGCTGCAGGAAGACGTGTTTCTCCCCGAAGCCAGCTTTTCCTGGACCTTCTGCCCCGTGAAAGGGCACGACCTCGTCCGAGGGTACGCGCTGGACATGACAGCCATCCATGAGACGCAGCGGGCGCTGCGCCGCTCGGCACAGGACCTTCAGGAAAGTAATCGCCGGCTCGACGAGGCCTTGACGGCCGCGCAGGAATCAGCCCGCGCCAAGTCGGCATTCTTGGCGACGGTGAGCCACGAGCTGCGCACGCCGATGAACGGCGTCATCGGCATGACCAGCCTCCTGATGGA
>CAZXRB010000039.1:0-18512 GCA_964642845.1 uncultured Nitrospira sp. | reverse complement strand
CCTACGCGGACACCATCCGCCAGTGCGGCGAAACCCTGTTACACCTGATCAATGACGTGCTGGAATGCAGCAAGATCGAGGCGGGCAAACTCGAACTGGAGCGGCTCGATTTTAATCTGCGCTCGACCGTGGAGCACGTGCTCGTGCAATTCGCCGAGCGTGCCGAAGCGAAGGGCCTGGAATTGACGGGGTTGGTGCATGCGTCGGTGCCCACCGGGCTGCGCGGGGATCCCGGGCGGCTTCGCCAAGTGCTGACGAACCTCGTCGGCAACGCCGTCAAGTTCACCGAACGGGGCGAAGTGACCTTGCAGGCCTATTTGGAACGGGATGAACCGGACGCCGCAGTCATCCGATTCGAAGTCACCGACACCGGCATCGGCATTCCACCGGAGACCCAATCACGGCTGTTCATGCCCTTCGTCCAGGCGGACAGTTCCACGACGAGGAAGTACGGCGGCACGGGGCTCGGCCTCTCCATCTCGAAACAGCTGATCGAGTTGATGGGCGGCCGCATGGGCGTCACCAGCGCGCCGGGCCGCGGCAGCACGTTTTGGTGTACCGCGCGCTTCCTGAAGCAACCTGCATCGGTCCCCGCGATCGTGCCGGCCGCGGATCTGAAAGACCGGCGCGTCCTCATTGTGGACGACAACGAGTCCAACCGCCTGATCCTGCATGCCCTCGTGACGGGCTGGGGCATGGTCGATGAGATGGCCACGGGAGCCGACCAGGCCCTCATGCTCCTCGATGAGGCGGCCAAGGCCGGACGGCCGTACGAACTCGCCATTCTCGACGTCATGATGCCGGACAAGGACGGGCTGCAACTCGCCCGCGAATTGCAGCAACACCCGGCTGGCGCTCAGCTTCGCATCGTGGTGATGACCTCGCTGCTCCAGCGCGGCCACGCGGAACAAGCGCGCCGGGCCGGCGCGCTCGGCTATCTGCCGAAGCCGGTGCGCCACGACGAGCTCCGGGACTGTCTGCGCACCGTGCTCGGCATCCGACCCGCGACTCCCGACCACCCGGTCGCCGCGCCGCGGCTGGTGACGCGGCATACGCTGGCCGAGGAAACGGCCCGGCCGCGGGTCTTGATCGTCGAAGACAATGTCGTCAACCAGAAGCTCGCCGTCCGCATGGTCGAAAAGCTGGGCTACCGCTCGGACGTGGTGGAGAACGGCCGGGAGGCGCTCGCGGCGCTGGAGAAAGGCGGCTACGCCGCCATTCTGATGGATTGCCAGATGCCCGTGATGGACGGGTTCGAGGCGACACGGAAGATCAGGGGCCGGGAACAGTGTGACGCGTCGGAACAAGCCTCAACCTCAACTTGTCACGCGTCACCTGTCACTCGTCACATTCCCATTATCGCCGTCACCGCCAATGCGATGGCCGGCGATCGGGAACGCTGCCTCGCCGCCGGCATGGACGAGTATCTCGCCAAGCCGGTCAAGCTCGACGAGCTGCGTATGGCGCTGCGGCGCTGGATCGATGTTCCGGTCGTCGATCATGCCGCCGCGCCCGTCTCGGCTGCCGCGAAGGGCAATCCCGATTCCGTCATCTTCGATCCGGCCAAGATGTTCCAGAACATCGGCCGTGACAAGGAGCTGTTCTCGCAGCTCATCTGCCTCTTCCTGAACCGCCATGAGGCCATGCTGGCCGACATCAAAGACGGCCTGGCGAGCGGCGACGCGGGGAAAGTCGAGCGCGCGGCCCATACCCTGAAGGGGACCGCGGGCAATCTCTGCGCCGCCGAGGTCGCCCAGACCGCGTCCCGGCTTGAGGCGGTCGGCCATCTGGGCGCGCTCACGGACGGGCCGGCGATCTATGCGCAACTGGAGCAGGAGGTACTACGCCTCGTTCGTGTGGTGGAGCAATACCGACAGGGCTACGCCTCCGCGGCACAGGCGGCATAAGGCTCGTACGGCTCACACAGAGCAGGCGGTGGGAGAGGATACACGATCGCATCGAGGATCTGGAGGAGCGACGGGAAAGAGCGGATAGCGGGTCGGAAACTCTTCGGATAGCACCAGTTGCTTGCACAATCTCGTCCGCGCGTTCATCAGCAAGGGCCCGCGCAGGTTGGCCGTGACGCGGCCGGGATCGTCGGACGGAATCGTCAAAATCACCGCCACCGAGAGATCATCGCCTCCCTCCACCTGCACTTCGGCAAGCGCGTCACGCGGGTACTCCACCCGATAGGTGGGATGAAACAAGGACGGATCGATCACGACAAACGCCAGACTTGGCTCCTCCAGGGATTGCAGCCATTTGAACGGCGCCTCGGTGTCGTGGTCGAGCAGCACATAGCGCCGCTGGTCCGGAAAGCCGAGGAGGCCCGACGGAAAGGTCAACACGCTGTCTTCGCAAAGGTCAAACGTCCCGAAGCGGGTGGAGGTGTAGATCATCGGATGCTCTCACGGAGCCAGACGGCGCTTGGCCGCGCCGAGGCGGCGAAACGCCTCCAGCGGGATGACCTGCGTTTGCGCCGCCAATTGATTTTCGCTGAGAATGCGTGCATGCACTTCGTCCCGGTGCACTTCCACGTGTTTGGGAGCCACGATGCCGAGACGGACCTGTCCGCCTTTCGTGCCGAGCACGACGATCCGGATATCGGACCCGATGGTCACACCTTCCCCCCGGCGGCGTGTCAGGACCAGCATGTGGCCTTCCTTGGCGAGTGGTACGCGTCCCGGTGCCGTATCGGTCCATTCCGGTGGAAACTTGACGAGGCCCAGGGGCCAGGAACCATTTGTCGGAACGACCCGCAGGCGCTGCGCGCAAATGGTTCCTGACCCCGTCTTGCCGCGCTACAGATAATTCAACAGCGAGTTCTCAAAGACCTTCGTCAGCGTGCGGCTCGCCGCTTCGATCGCGTACTGCTGCAGCGTCAGGTCGGAGATCGCCTTGGCCAGATCGACGTCCTCGGTCTCCGACAAGGTCTGCACGAAGAATCCCTTCGCCTCGTCGAGCTGCGCGGCGCTGTTGGTCATGCGGTTCGACAGCGCGCCGACTTCGCCCTGCACCGCGCCGATCTGCGAGATCGCCTGATTCAAGCCGCCCAGGGCCTCGCTGATGCCGCCGCGATCGTTGCCGCGCAAGGCGCTCACCAGCCGCTTCATCGTGGCGAACAGATCGACGGCGCCGGACATGAAGGCCCGGTCCCCCGAGACGTTCGTCGGCACCGTTTGATTCGGGCCAATTTCAATCGCATGGACGCCGGCATCGCCCTGATACTGCACGCCGGACACGATCGAAAACAGATCGCCCGCCGCCGGCGCGCCGGATCCGTTCGCCAGGGTCACGCGCATGCCGTCGAAGCTGAGCTCGCCGCCGGACGCGTACGGTTGACTCGTAAGAACCGACCGAGGCGCGAGGCTCACGGAAAAGGTGTCGCCCGCCTGCGGACCCCCGGCCTGCCCGTTCGACAGCACCACCCGCAATCCGTCAAAGGTGATGGCGCTGCCGGACACATAGGTGTTGCCGGAGGAGACCGTGGTGCCGGCGGTGGTGTCCAGCACCGAGTATTGTGTCGCGGACGTAAACTGGATTTGGTAGCTGTGCAGCGTGAGACGGGAGGCGTCGACCATGCCGGCATCGAGGATCGCCGCGCCGCCCGTGTTGGCCGCTCCCCGGCTGGTCACAACCGGCGCCGTGACGTTGAGCACGTCGTACGCCGTGGGCGACGTGAACCGGATTACATAGTCGTCCCAGGTGGCCAGATTGGTGTCGGTGATGCGGCCTTGCCCGGCGACGGCTCCCCCCGTATTGCCCGAGGCGGGACGGACGGTCGCGGTCATGGCGAACGGCGCCTCGCCGGTGGTAGTGCTGCCGCCGGCGAATCCCAGCGCAGGACGCGCGGCGCCGCCGGTGACCGCCACGTGCGACTCGGCCCCGTGCAGATCGGATGCCATGACGAGATGATCGGTATCGAACGTCACCGTGACGCTCTTGCCGGCGTTGATGAGGGCTGTGTCGGCATTGATCCGGCTCTGCAGCCGCGCGGCCCATTGCGCGCCGGTCAGGGTTTCGGTCCCGGCGGTCAGATCGATCGTGCCGGAAGTGACGCCGTCCACGGTGACGACGAGGGTATCGTTGACGCCGTTCGTCAACGTCACCGGAGACGTGAAGGCCAACCCCGTCGTCCGGCCGTGGGTGCTTGTCCCCGTGAAGATGGGTTGGCCGTTCAGCTCGGTGTTCGCCGCTTGGTGCATCTGCGCAAAGAGCTGGCGCACCTCGGTCGCGCCGATGACGCGCTCTGCCGGCCCGTTCGTGTCGCTGCGAAACTGCACAGCCAGTTGCTGCGCGCGGGCCAACAACACCGTCGTGCCGCCGAGGGTTTTGTCGGAGAGGTCGAGCCGCGTCTGTCCAAACCGGATGTTCCTGACCCGCTGCTCGATGGCGGCGATGGAGGCCTTGTCCAACGCGATGTGGTTGAAGGCGCTCGGGTCGTCGGACGGCTGGCGCACGACCTTGCCCGTGGACACCTGTTGTTGAAATACCAGCGCTCTGGCTCGGGCTCGGGCCAGGTTGTTGGCCAACACACCGAAGGTTTGCAGCTCCGTGACGCGCATCGATCGCCTCGCGACGGTTAGGGTTTGATGGACAACAGCGTTTGAAACATCTCGTCGGTCACGCGCACCAGCCGGGACGCGGCCTCGAAGCCGCGTTGGAATTTGATCAGATTGATCAGCTCTTCGTCGATCGACACGCCGGAGACCTGGGCGCGCAGCGTCATGATCTGGTCGCGCAGAATTTCCTGCGCCTCATTGTCCCGGTCGGCCGCCTGGACCGCCACCCCGAGGTCGGCCGCGGTGTTGCGGTAGGCGTCCTGCAACGCGCCGTTGTCGAGGCTGGCGAACCGGCGGTGCTGCAAGGCGACAAGCGCGAGCACGTTGGCATTGTTGCCTGGGACGCCGGTTCTCATGGATGAGGCCGCCACGGAGGCCGGCGCGGATAGTGTGACAGCGAGATCCCGCGATGCGTGCTGGTACGAATTGATCTGAAAGACGTCGCCGGTCGAGGGCGCGCCGGTCAGCGTGATGCTGAGCCCGTCAAAGGATAGGGTCGTCGGGCTGGTATAGGTTCCCGAGGCCGCCGTGCTGATGCCGCCGGATAATCCTAATGCCGCCCGCGCGGTGCCGCCCGTGACATCCACGGCCGACGCCGTGGTCGCGCTACTCGAGGTGATCACCAGCCGGTTTGTCGTCGTATCATAGACGACGGCAACCGTTTTGCCCGCCGCTTGCAGCGTCGCGTCCGCGTTGATCTTGCTCTGGACTTCTTGCGCCAGCGCCGCGCCCGACGTATAGGCGAGCCCGGGGCTGGCGGCGCCGGCCAAGGTAATCGTGCCTGAGGCGATTCCGTCCACCGTCACAATGAGCGTGTCGTTGGTCCCCGTGATGACGGAGAACGGATTCTCGGTGGACGGCGCCGTGATCGCCGTTCCCGTATAGTTTCCCCGGATGGTGGCGCCGGTCGTCACGTCGACAATCGAATAGGCGGTGGCGGAGGTGAACTGGACTTCATAATCATGAAGGGTCAACAGGCTGTGCGCGGTGATCGCGCCCGAGCCGATCGCCGCCGTCCCTTGATTGCCGGTCACGGCTCGCGTCATCACGGCCGGCGCGGTGAAGAAGTCACGCCCGGTGGAGCCGTCCAATCCGTAGCCTTGCCGGTGAATCTGATTGACGGCGTGGGCCAGCGTGGCGGCGATGCGGTCGAAGGATTGCTGGAGGTCGCGCACGGTGGTGTCACGTACGTCCAGCAAACTGCGGAGGCGGCCGTTCGAGATGAGGTCGTTGATGCTGAGCGGCCTGGTGCCGCCCGTGGAATAGCCCACGGCAACCAAGCCGTCATTCTCGGGATCCTCCACGGCCTCCAAGGGGCGCACCGTGCCGCTTTCGACCAACACCTGGCCTCGCGCCGCAAATACGGAGACCGCCCCGGTGGCGGACTCCACGGTGGTGATGTCGATCCTGGTCGCCAGCTCGTTGAGCGCCAGCTCCCGCTGATCGCGGAGATCGTTGGCATTCTGGCCGGACACCTCCGCCGTCACGATCTGGCTGTTCAGCTCGGCGATCTGCGCCGACAGGCTGTTGATTTCGCCCACCGTCTGCCGGATTTGAAAGTTGAGCGATTGGCGGGCAGAGGCGAGATCGGCCGCCGTCTGATTGACGGTCGAGGCCAGTTGCCGCGCGTTCGCCAGGAGGACGGCGCGGGCGGTCAATTCGCCCGGATTGGTGGACACATCCTGCAGGCCTTGGAAAAAGTCGTTCAGTCTCGCGGCGAGCCCTTGATTGTTGCCGTCGCCGAACAGGTTTTGCAGTCGGAGCAATTCTTCCCGGGAGACGGAGAGCCGCCCTAGATTCTGCTGAGCCGTGGTGAGCTGTCGAGTGATGAATTCGTCGCTGTAGCGCCTGATCGCGAGGGCTTGGACGCCGGTGCCCGCCATGCCGGGTTGCCCGTTCAGCGGAGGCCGCTCGGACAAGACGGCCTCCTGGCGTGAATAGCCCGGCGTATTGACGTTGGCCACGTTGTGGCCGGTCACGGTCAACGCTTGCTGCGAGGTGGTGAGCGCGCTGCGGGCGATATCGAAGAGTGAGGTCAGACCGATCATGGTTAGCCCCGCTGCTGAATGAGCACGTTCGCTGCGGGAGCCGCCGACGCATAGCCCTGCGGGGTATAGAGGTCTCGGCCGCCCCCCGCACTGTCCGGCGACAGGGCGCGATCCACCACCGCGCGGATACCTTCGATGAGCACGACGTTCTGCTTGATCTCGGCCCGCACAGTCTTCGCTGTCGCGAGGTACGCATGGTAGCGGGGGCGCAGCCCGGCGGCTTGCGCCGGAGCCAAGCGGTCGATCAACTGCTGCAGCGTCCCCGTGTCCAGCGGGAGACCCTTGGCCCGCGCGGCTTCCGCTACCAGCCGAACGCGCGTGTCGGCCAAGGCCTGCAGGGACTCCAGAATCGCCAGTCGTCGGCAATTGATCGGATGGAATTCGGTGATGGCCAAGGTTCGTATGGCCGCGCGCTCTTCGTGAATCGTGTCGAGAAGCGCCCGGCAGGCGGCTTCCTCATCATGGAGCACATCACACAAACGGGCAATGGATGGTGAAGGCATGGGCTCTGGCATACGGCTCCTTCCGTCGCGCAGGAGGACAATGGACCCCGTCCTCAGCGCGCCTTGCAACAGGAGCCAGGAGGGGCGAACTACAGCACTGCGTCAGTCAACGTCTGCGTCAAGATGGCATCGCCGACTTTCCGACCACTGACATCGTACGTTCCGTGCTCAAGTGAGTGCCGGATCCGCTCGACCCGTTCCTGGCGCGCGTCGTCCGGCTCTTTGGCCAGCGCCATGATGCGCTGCAACTCTTTGGCGCGCTCGGAAATCTGCACGCGGTCGTTGGCGGCCGGCAAGGCAGCGGCGGACGATTTCGCGGCAGGCCCGTCGGCGTCCTGCACGCCGAGCAGCAGCTTCGCCAGATGATCGGCTTTACCGTGTCCTGAAATCTGCATAGCGATCTCCTTCTCTCTCCCTCAATCGGCCGCTTGCCGGACGGCAATGGCTCTTCCCCCCGTCGAGTCCGTTATCGGCGCTCCGTGGGTAAACCTTGAGGGTCGGCAGGAGGAGAGGCCAGATTTTTTTCCGCATACTCCTCGACGAGTCTCGTCAGCCCGATCCCACCCGCTTCCGCGGCCCGCAGACCGATCTCCTGATCGTAGAAGGAATGAAAATAGGCCCCCTGTTTGTTGGCCACCAAGCCCTCCGGCACCGTCTCCCGCATGACCTTGAGCAAATAGGAGATGAAGTAGGCTTCGAACTGGCGGGCCGCCTGGACCAATTCCTGCCGGCTCGGCGCGGGGTTGTGCCAGGCGAGCGGCCGGACCGCGGCGTCTGGATGGATCGGGAAGGCGGGCCGAATTGCCGAGTGAGCTGGTCGTCCCGTATATCCATATAATGGAGTGGTCGGCAAGCCGTGAGGGCTTGTAATCTCGATGCTACTCATAGTTTCGCTTACGCTTGCCTAAATAATCTCAAGGTTAGCTTGAAGAGCACCGGCCGACCGCAATGCCGATAAGATGGCCACCAGGTCGCGCGGTGTCACACCGACCGCATTGAGGGCCCGCACCACTTCACCGAGCGTCACCGTTTCTTCCACCACCATCAGCCGAGATTCCTGCTCCTTCACATCTGTTTGCACGTCCGGTGTCACGACCGTTTGTCCGCCGGTCGATCCGATCAGCGGGGCCGGCGGCTGCGACACGTTCAACGTATTCTTCACGGAAATGGTCAGATTCCCGTGTGAGATGGCACAGGTCGAGATCCGGACATGCTCGCCCAGCACCACGGTGCCGGTCCGTTCGTTGACGACCACCTTCGCCGGCGCATCGACCGACACATCGAGCCCTTCGATGGACGCAATGTATTCCACCACGCGCCCTTGGTAGGCGGACGGAATCGTGGCCTTCACGTAGCCGGCATTGACGGCGGAGGCGCTGCCCTTGCCGAAGACTCCGTCGATGGCCTCGACCGTGCGAATCGCCGTGGTAAAGTCCGGCTGCCGCAGTAAGACGGAGACGGTGTCCCAGGCATCGATGTTGACCACCACTTCTTTTTCGATGATCGCGCCGCCGGGCACGACGCCGGCCGCCTGGTGGTTCTTGGTCACCGTCGCCCCGCCCGCCCCGCCCGTCCCGCCGAGAAAACCGCCGATCGACACCGGACCCTGCGCAACCGCGTACACCTGTTGGTTGGCCGCCTTCAGCGGCGTCAGCAGTAGCGTGCCGCCCTGCAGACTTTTCGCGTTGGCCATCGACGATACCACCGCGTCGAGCGTCATGCCCGGTTTGGCGAACGGCGGCAGCTTCGCGGTGACCATGACGGAGGCGATGTTTCTGGTCAGCAACTGGATCGGATCGATGACGAGGTTCACGCCCATCTTGTTCAACATCGACATCATGGCCTGGATCGTGAATTGTCCGCCGATGACCTGATCGCCCGTCCGGTCCAAGCCGACCACGAGGCCATAGCCGATCAATTGGTTTTCACGGACGCCTTCGATTGCACCGATATCTTTGATCCGCACTGCGCCGGCAGTCGCCGGCACGAGCAAGCAGCCGGCGAGCACCAGCGAACCCAGGCGTTGAGACAGAGGCCGCATCGGCATCATCACTCCTCTTACGAACGGTTGACCGTCTGCGCGTGGGGGCGCCGCCCCAAAAAGATGCGGGATAGCCAGCCTTGTTCGGAAACCGCCTCCTGCGGCGGGCCGGCTTCCTGTTGTTCGAGGCGGCGAGACCGCTGCGGAGCCGGTGGCGGATTCAGGTCGGCGCGGCGCACCACGCCGCTCATCAGCATCATCTGCAGCGTTTCCGCGCTGAGCGGCCGACGCGCACGGCTCAGCGACAGCGGTTTCCGTCTGATAGTACTCGGCACAGGTCCCCTTTTGTGTCAGAAGGCTGCGAAAGATCCCTCTACGTTCAACGAGCCGTTTCGATCTCGCGCGTCCCACGGGCGAGCAGCCCGCTTTAGAACGGATAGATCCAATCGAGAATGCGCACGAACCAGCCTGGCCGCTGAACGTCGTCGAGCACGCCGAGGCCTGAATACTCGATCTTGGCATCCGCGATCGCCGAGGACAGCACCGTGTTCTTCGTATCGACGTCGACGCGGCGCACGATCCCCGAAATGATCATCAACTGCTTTTCGCTGTTCACCGTCACGTCCCGCCGCCCTTCGATCCGGAGATCGCCGTTCGGCAGCACTTCGGTCACGATGACCGAGATGGTCCCGGTCAGCGTGCCTTCGCGGCTCGTGGCGCCCTTGCCGGTGAACTTGTTTTTCGCGCTGGCGTCGATACCCAATCCGCGCCGCGCTTCATCGCCCAGGCGGAGACCCGGCAGGCCGATGTAGCCCATCCCCGTCCCGGCCAAGCTGTTCTCGACGGTCGATTCACGCTGCGCGGCCGTGTCCGCCGACTTGGAGCCTTTGTGTTTCTCGACGATCTTGACTGTCAGGACGTCGCCCACGCGCATCGCGCGCAGGTCTTCATAGAGATAGGCGCGCCCGTTTTCCTCCTGCCAGAGCGACCCGATCGTCTTCGGCGGCGGGAGCGGCGGCACGGTGATCTTGGTCGACACGGCGGGCGCACCGACGCAGCCGTGTAGCAGCACCGCGGCGGCCAACAGGGAACACGTATGGTAAGTGTGTGGACCCATCACTCTAGGCAGAATGCTCAAACCGTTCGTTGAGTGAGGCCCGCCTAAAAATCAACCTGGACCAACCCCGGCGCCACGACTTTGGCGCGCAATTCCCTGCCGGAATCTGAGTTCGCCACCATGACCGAGTGACCGACCTGCCCGCTGGACTTGGTGATGCCCGAGGTCTGGATGGAGAGTCCGCCCCGCTTCGCTTCGATCATGACGCGGTCGCCTTTCTTGATCATGAACGGTTTCTTGAGAAAGCCCTGGCGCAACGGCGTATCCGGCTGAAGCGGACGCGCGGCGCTCTTGCCGATGACGTCATCCGCGTCCGTGACGTAGGGATGTTTGAGGTCGTACACGCGGACCAGCGCCGTCCCCACATCATCCGCGTCGATCAGCTCTTCGGCCTTCAGAAACCGCTTGGGCGCGACCGCCTCGATCATGGCCGCCACATCGGCCAGCGCGTCGATCGACTTCCACGGTTTGCCGTTCACGGTGACGGCGACGCGAAACGTCCGCCGCCCCAACCCGTCGTCGGGATGGGCGAGCTGAAGCTCGACCACGCCGGAGGGGACGGCCAGCGGCTCGGAGGGCTCGAGCAACGTCACCTGGACGGCGTTGACCCTGCCCGCCCACTCCCCTTCCAGATACTTCTGAATGGTTTTCTTCACGAGATCCGGATGCAGCGCCCGGTCGAACGAAGCCTCGTTCGCCGGCTTGGCGGGCGAGCTCGGCGCGAGCGACGCCGACCTGACCTCCGGACGGGAGACGGCCGGCGCCGGGGCGGCGACCATCGCCGTTCCGGCCAGGATCCATAACGCCATCGACAGCCACCTCATGGGTCGTCCTTTCTCCGTCGTCATCGCCGCAGATTGTTCGCGATGGCCATCATGTCGTCCGAAGCCTGGATCGTCTTGGAGTTAATCTCGTAGCTGCGCTGGGCGATGATCATATTGACCATTTCTTCCGCCAGATTGACGTTGGAGCTTTCCAGGAAGCCCTGTTGGATCACGCCGAAGCCCGTCGAAAAGCCGCCGGTGCCTTGTATGGGCGGGCCGGAGGCGAAACTGTCGATGAACAGATTGTTCCCCATCGCGACGAGCCCGGAGGGGTTGTCGAAGCGCGTGATTTGAATCTGGCCCACCTGAGAGGCTTGCGTCACGCCGGGCAGCAACACCGACACGGTGCCGTCCTGCCCGATATCGACTTTGAGCGTCCCCGACGGAATCGTGATGACCGGATTCAGCAGGTCGCCGTCGCCGGTGACGAGGTTCCCGACGTTGTCGCGCTTGAAGGACCCGTTCCGCGTATACATGATCGTGCCGTCCGGGCGCGACACCTGGAAAAACCCCGGGCCGTCGATGGCGAGATCCAATTCGTTGTTCGTCTGTCGCATGTTGCCCTGGAGCCATTCCTTCGCCACCGTCGTGGGCCGCACCCCGGCGCCGACCTGAATGCCGACGGGAAACACGCCGACGTTCGACGCATTCGTGCCGGGGAGGCGCTGGATCTGGTAGAGCAGGTCCGCGAACTCGGCGCGGCTGCGCTTGAAGGAGTTGGTGTTGACGTTGGCGAGATTGTGCGCGACCGTATCGACGTTGATCTGCTGCGCCGTCATCCCGGTCGCCGCCGTCCACATGGCTCTGATCATCGTCTACCTCCGTGACGAGTGCCGCGTGACGGGTGACACGCGGAAGACGGCGACGCTTGATATCTTTGCCTGTCACGTGTCACTTGTCACCTGTCACTGTTCCGCTCATTGGACACGCCCCACGTCCTGGATCGCCACTTCCGCCATGCGATCCAAGGTTTGAATCAATTTTTGCGAAGACTCGTACGCCCGCATGCCCTGAATCATCTTCACCATCTCGCCGATCGCATTGACGTTCGATTCTTCGATGTGCCCCGCCTGTACCACCGCGTTCTTGGCGCGGAAGCCCTTGTCGGACACGAACAGTCCCTCGGCGAACTTTTCGGGCATGTGGTCATCGGGAAAGTCCACGACCTTGATCGTATCGACCGGCTTGTCGTCGACCCGGATCTCTCCTTGCGCCGTAACGTCCAACTTTCCCGCCGGAATTGTGATCTCGCCTTTGGCGCCCATCACCGGATGGCCGAGATGGGTGACCAGCCGCCGGTGGTGGTCGAGCGAGAACATGCCGTTCCGCGTATAGCGCGCCCCCTGTGGCGTCTCCACTTCGAAAAATCCCCGGCCTTGGATCGCGAGATCCATGGGATTGCCGGTGAGGCGGATGCGGCCCGGTTCAAACGTCGTCTTGACAAGGTGCGGCGCCGCAAAGACCCGCTCGCTCGGGCCGAACGGCTGCGCGAGCATCTGCGGAGCCGGACCGACGGCGTGGCCGATCGGCGGCCTGGGAAGATGGGATTGAGGAAAGATCGCCTGGAACCCTTGCTCGTCCTGCTTGAAGCCGGCGGTGTTGACATTGGCCATGTTGTTCGCAAAGACCTGCATGCGCCGCTCGTGGGCCAGCGCGCCGGACAGAATGGGATAGATGGCTCGATTCATCGCGTCGGTCCTCTGTGAATGCGGCTATCTTCCAGCAACCCGCGTGCCAGTCCCCTCGTGACCGCTCCACGACAGGATGGCACGCCGGAATACGGGATTTGGCAGCGGGCGGGACCGTGAGAGAGCGGTGATCGCCGGTCGCCCCGCCCGTGACTAGGCGGATTCGTCCTGGCGCGATGCAAATTTTTCCTAGCGGCCGGTGGAAACGGCGGCGTGGTCCGATGGAGCGGAGGGTTGAGCAGCCGCGAGAAGGCTGGTGGGATCGCAGACAAACAGAATGGAGGCGTCATGGCCTTGACGGTCCGTCAGCAACCGGGCGGCTGTATCCAACAGGGCAGCCGGCTCTGTGTCGTCAAATGGGGCGACGGCGCCCCCGATCCGGCAGGAAAGCAGCAGCTCCTGTCCTTCGACCTTCAGCGGCAACCCGATCACGGCCTGGATCTCCCGTGCCACAGCCAGGGCGCGAGCCGGATCTTCCAGATCGTCCAGCATCAGGGCAAACCGCCACTCGCCCAACCGCGCCAGCGCATCCTGCGATTGCAGCGCGCTCTTGATGCGCGCCGCCGCCACCCGCACGACGAGTGCCGCGCTGCATGGGCTCGGAGCCGTCCCTTGGGGAACGCATTGTCCCACCTCGACGGCCATCACCGCGACGGCACGCCCCGTATGCGCCGCGCGGGCGAGCGCCTGCGCCAGCAGCAGGTGGAATAGCCGCTGTGTCGGCAGCCCCGTCATGCTGTCGTAGGTCGACACCGCGGGCGCCGGCCGCCGGACGCGGAGCCCGCGGTGTCGCGGCCAATACAGAATCCCCAGCAGGCCGATGAGGACGCTTGCGAGCGCCCCCAGCCCGCCCAACAACAGACGCTGATTCACTTCACGCAGCGCGGAGGCCGAGGGACGGGTGTCGGGATAGCCTGTGGGCGCGGTCAACATCCAGGCGAGGCTCGCCGCACAGGAAAGGACCGCCAGCGCGATGCCGACCGCGGCCCAGACGCGCGACCGGCGAACGGGGCGCGGCGTACGCCGGGCGGAGGCCAGGGGAACCGCTGGCCGCGGAATGGTTCTCACTGTGTCGAGCCGGACATCGCGGTCGTGTGGGACGGCCATGGGTGGCGGCGGTTCGTGGTTCAACCGGACAGATGCGTTGTCGGTCGTGAGCGGAAGAAACTGAAGACAGAAAGGACGCGAGGCGATGGATCGCCACCAATGAAGAGGAATGGATAGGTGCGCCCGGCAGGGGAACCGGCGTCAGGAACCCTGGCGCAGCTGGGCCTTCAGCCGGAGAATCGCTTTCGTGTGGATTTGGCACACGCGCGACTCCGTCACCTTGAGCAGCTCCCCGATTTCCTTCATGGTCAGCTCTTCGTAATAGTACAGCGTCAGGACCAGCCGTTCTTTTTCCGGCAGCATCTGGATGGCCTGGCCGATCGCTTCCCGCTCGCGCTCATTGACCAGCATGGACAGCGGATCGGGATTGTGCGTGTCCGCCAGCATCTTGACGATCTTGGGGCCGTCCGGCTCGTGCAGGGTCAAATCGTCGATGCTCACCATCACGGCGCCGCGCGCGCGCGTGAGAAACTCGTCCAGCTCCTCCAACGACATGTTCAGCTCCGCGGCGACTTCTTCGTCCGTCGGCGGCCGTCCCAGGCGGCTGAGCAGATCCGTGTGGGTCTTCTGCAGCAACCCGATCCGCTCATGCACCGAGCGGGGGATCCAGTCCATCGAGCGGATCTCGTCGAGCATGGCGCCGCGAATCCGAAACTCCGCGTAGGTTTTGAATTTGGCTTCCCGCGTCGGGTCGTACTTGTCCATGGCGTCCATCAACCCGATCGTGCCGACGGAGATCAGGTCTTCGGCATCGAGATAGGCCGGCAGGCGGAAGGCCAGCCGGTGCGCCATGGCCCGGATGACGTGCGCGAATTCTTTGATCAACTGCTCGCGCCTGGCTTCGTCGGCCGACGTGGAGGAGCGGGCACGTGAGACGGCTGTTTTGCTCATGATGGGGTGTGGGTCTCCTTCATCCGATACGCACGTTCAGCTCGTGTGCACCAGCCGCCGCCAGAGCAGCTGCATCGAGCTCTTCGGTAAGTCCGGTCTCGGCCACTGCACCACCTGCCGCGCCAATCGCGCAAAGGCCCGGGACGCCGGCGCGTCGGGGAACTGCTCGGCGACCGCTTTTTGCTGCATGACCGCCAGCGGCAGGTAATCGTCTTCCGGGATGGCGCCGATGTAGTCGACGGCGACGTGCAGGAATCGATCGACCGCCGCGTCGAGCTTGCGAAAAACCTCCGTGGCGTCGCGCGGAGTCTTGGCCTGGTTCACCAGCACTTTGCACCGGCGCTCCCGGTACTGGCGCGCCAGCACTTTGATCAGGGCGTAGGCGTCGGTCAAGGAGGTCGGCTCCGGCGACAGCACAATGATCGTCTCGTGGGCCGAGGACGCAAAGAACGTCACGGTGGGGGAGATGCCGGCGCCGGTGTCGATCAACAGCACGTCGCGGTCCCGGGCGATTTGTTCCAATTGCTCCTGGATCAGCAGTTGCTGGTATTCCGTCAGCGACGTGAGCTGCGGGACGCCCGAACTGGCCGGCAGCACCTGGATGCCGGCCGGCCCCTCCAGGAGTACCTCTTCCAAGGTGCGCGTCCCGGCCAGCACATGTTCGAGGGTGTAGCGCGGGACTAATCCGAGCAGGACGTCGAGGTTGCCGAGGCCAAGATCGGCGTCCATGACCAGCACCCGCTTGCCCTGCTTGGCCAGCGCCACGGCGAGATTGGCCACGACGTTCGTCTTGCCGACTCCACCCTTGCCGCTCGACACGGCGATCACCTGCGTGCGTGTTTGCCCCGCGACCGCGCCGGCTCCGGCGCGGTCCTCTTCATTCAGCCTGCTGTGCATAGCCCCTACCTTTCCTGCCGGCCGGTCGCGGCTCCCACCGCCTCCGGGTATTCGCACGATGACGACCGGCTCGATCGCACGATTGGATTCGCATCCACATACCGCTGCGCCGTGAGGAATGCAGCCAGGCGTTCCGGCGTGGCGACCTCCAGATCTTCCGGCACACGCTGGCCGACGGACCAATAGGACAGCGGCACGCCCGTCTGATGGCTGAGCTCGAACAGCGTCCCGAACGCGGCCGTCTCATCCAGCTTGGTGAAAAGGAGCCGCAGCAGCGGCAGATGCTTGACCCGCTCGTACAGGCGGAAGAGGTCCAGTTCGCGCATGGAGGCCGGCACCACCAAGTGAACATCGATGGTCGCATCCTGTTTGAGCAACCGCTGCAGCTCCGTCGCGGCCGCCACCTCGTTCGGCGCGATTCCCGCCATGTCGATCAGCACCACATCGGCATGCGCGTAGCGCCGAAGGCCGGCATGGACCTGGTGCGCCGACACCGCCGACGCCACCGGCACGCCGAGCACCCCGGCGTACATGCGGACATGGTCCAAGGCGGTTTGGCGGTAGGTGTCGAAAGTGATCAGCGCCACGGACTTTTTTTCCTCGAGCCGATACTGCGCCGCCAGTTTGGTCATCGCCGTCGTTTTCCCGGCCCCGCTGGGGCCGAGGAGCACACTGACGGTACGGCCGCCGCGGCCGGCCGACAGCGGCCCGCTCACGCGAATGCGCTCGGCCAGCAGCCGCTGCATCGTCTCGCGCACCGCATCGGGCCGGGCACGCTGCGGCCCATCTAAGAGCAGGCCAAGATCGTGGCCCAGGGATTCCGCCGTGGCGGGGCGCAGCCCTTGCGCGATCAAGCCGCGACAGCAGGTCGCCACGTCCGTCGCCAGATGCCCGCCCAGGGCCTGCGCCTCGGGCGGCAACGACGCGGCCAGTAATCGGCCGACTTCCTGCAGCTCGGCGCGCAGCTGGCGCAGACGCCGCTGTTTCCACCCGCGCGTGGCGGCCTGGGCCGGTGTCACGGACGGGGGTACGGCCGCCGGCCCAGCCGGCTTCAGCAACGACTGCAATGTCTCGTGAAACCCCGTTCGATCGAGTGGAGCGGGTGTCGGCGCCGGAGCGGGCGGAGTGGCCGAAGGGCTGTGCTTCGCCGCCGCCGCCGTGGCCCAGACCTGTTCTTCCTCGGCCGCCGCGACCACCTCCAAGACCGGCCGGTTGAACAGGCGCACGAGCCGGCCGCCGTGCCGCACCTCCTTCGACGAGAGAATGATGGCCTCGGGCCCCAGCGCTTCCTTGATGGCGCGGATGGCGTCCTGCATGGTGAGGGCATGAAAGGTTTTGACCTTCATCGGCTACCTCATGACGGTTGCGGGAGCTCGCCGTCGATCCGGACGGTCTCCAACGATTGCAGCCGCGCCAGCGCATCCACCTCCTGGAGGCTCATCACCGGCACCGAATGCAGCACACGATCGGTGAGCCGGCGCAGATGCCGCCGCACGAGCGGTGAACAGAGCACGATCGGCTGATGGCCGCGGGCGGCGACCCGTTCGGCCGCCTGCTTGAGCGCCGCCAGCAACTTGTGTGCGATCGTGGGATCCAGGTTCAACGCGGCGCCCTGCGGCAGCCCGCCGGCCTGCTCGGCCAGGGCGCGGTCCAGACGCGGATCCAGCGTGATCACTTGGAGCGTGCCGTCCGGCATTTGGTATTGCTTCGTGATGGTCCGGGCGAGCGCCTGCCGCGCCGCTTCGGTCAATACCTCGGCATCTTTGGTGGCGACCGCGTGATCGGATACGGCCTCGAGAATGGACCGCAGGTCGCGGATGGAAATGCCTTCCTTCAAGAGGTTGCCGAGAATGCGGACCACGGTGCCCAGCGGCAGCAGCGTGGGAATCAATTCTTCCACCAGCTTGGGATGCGCCCTCCCCACCTCGTCCAAGAGCGCCTGGACTTCCTGGCGTCCCAGCAATTCATGCGCGTGCCGCTTGATGATTTCGGAGAGATGCGTCGTCATGGCCGAGCTCGCATCGACGACCGTGTAGCCCGCCATTTGCGCCTGCTCGCGAGCGTCCTCCGGCACCCAGAGCGCCGGCAGCCCGAACGCCGGCTCCTTGGTCGGAATGCCTTGCACCAGACCGCGCTGCCCCGTGCCGGGATCGATCGCCAACATATGGCCCGGCAGCACGTCCGCCTTGGCCACCTCGACGCCTTTCAACATGATGGCGTACTCGTTCGGGCGCAGCTGCAAATTGTCCCGGATGTGGATCGGCGGCACCACGAAGCCCATCGTCTCCGCAAATTGGCGCCGCAACCCTTTGATCCGGTCGAGCAGCGCCGTGCCCTGCGCGCCTTCCACCAGCCCGATGAGGCCGTAGCCGACTTGCACTTCCATGAGGTCGAGCGGCGTCACACGCGTGACGCTGTCGTCCGCCTTCGCCGGCGCCGCCGCGGCCGGCGGCAACACCTCCGGCGCCTGCGCGCGCTGATGAAGGTGATAGGCCACCCAGGCCACCGCCCCGCCGAGCGCAAGGAACGCCAGATGCGGCAAGCCCGGCACCAGCCCGAGCGCCAGCAGGATGCCGGCCGCCGTCCCGACCGCCTTCGGCGACATCAACAGCTGCTTGGTCATTTCCCCGCCGAGATCGGTGTCCGAAGCCGCGCGCGTCACCACGATGCCGGCCGCGGTCGACACGATCAATGCGGGAATTTGCGCCACCAATCCCTCGCCGACCGTGAGCAGCGTATAGGTCTGCGCGGCGAGCGCGGGACTCATCCCCTGTTGCAGGATGCCGATGGTCAGCCCGCCGAGAATGTTCACGAGAATGATGATGACCGCCGCGATGGCGTCCCCGCGCACGCACTTGCTCGCGCCGTCCCCGGCGCCGTAGCAATCCGCCCCC
>CAZXRB010000038.1:28072-32739 GCA_964642845.1 uncultured Nitrospira sp. | reverse complement strand
CGTGGTCCAGCCGCCTCGCGCGCGGCGGGCGCCGTCCGCGACCGGCCGGAAGGGCGGCTCCGGAATCGCCGGCGCCGGCACATCGCGATGAGCCAGCGCATGATCGCGCTCCCGCACGCGGCCGGAGGTGTGATGCTGTTGAAACGATCGCACGGCGCCGGCCAGGTCGCCGGGCGAAACCCACAACCGTCGCGCGCCTTCGTTGAAGAGATCGGCCGCCCGGCTGTCGATCCGGGGATTCGCCATCAGGGGCAGGTTGTGGGCGAGGTTCGTGCCTTCGCCGGGAAAGCCCGCGCCCTTCGGCGCAACGGCGATGCCGTAGGGAAGCAGAACCGGGTAGCGGCTCCGTCCCGACGTGACCGCCTCCGCAGCGGCCTCCAGACGCCGCTCCATCTCGAGGATCGCCCACAGGAAGGCGGCCGGGTCGCGGCCGTCGAAGACGATCGGATCGAACCCGTTCAGCTTCAAATGGTCGCTGAACCATGTCGCGCCGCCTTGCTGCGACATGGTCGTGCGTTGATCGATCCGGCGGCCGTTCTTGATCATGATCGGCATGACCAGTCCCGAGTCGTCGGCCCGCCACCAGCGCGGCGCCCAGTCGCTGCCGCGCTGCTCCTCGAAGGCGCCGTCGGAGAGAAACGCGACGAGCCGTTCGCCGGGCAGCGGCATGTGGACGTACTGCAGCTCGGCGAAGCCCAGATAGCCGCCTTCCGCCAGCCCTCCCGCGGTATGGACGTTGACATGGCTCCCGAGCGGGGAATCCTGCCGGCCGTCCTCGCGCAACCGGTACGAATAAAAATCCCTGACGTAGCGGGTCAGCCCCTCGTCTGTAACGGCGTACCGTTCGGCGTGGGCCGGCGTCATGTTGCCGACGAGCAGGTTCAGCGAATCCACGGCGGCCACACAGTGGCCCTGCCCCATCAACCATCCGCGTGTGTGGCCGGTCAGGATGTTGGCGCCGAGATAGCCGGCATAAGCCGGCACCATGTTCAGCGCCCCGCCGGTGTGGCCTTCCGGGCGGACCTTGAAATCCTCCGTGTCGAGCGCCCGGCCGTCGAGGTAGACGTTGCGGGCATAAGTCTGATGAACGACGAGCCACAGGCCGGCGCTGGCCACGCGATCGAGCGCCATCAGGAGCTCGTAGACATCGACGGCGTCGCCCGCCGCCCCCCGGCTCCCGAGCGAGTGGACGAGCTGCTGCACGCGCAGTTGCGTCTCGTCGCTATGGCGGATGACTCCGTAGCCTTCGGCCCAGCGGGCAAAGGCCGCGTCGTTCTCGCGGTGCGCTGCGGCCTGTTCGGATGCGGCGAGGTGCTGATCGTTCACGATACGACTCCTTTGCTACCGAACGCGTGTCGTGTCGCACGAGCCGGTCGGCTTCGTCCCGCGCGGCGGCCCGCTCTCTCCGGCGTCTCTCTCATGGTTCGCTCCAATACCGGATCATGTAGTACAGGCTCCAGATGAGCAACCCGGCAACCACCCCCGCCAGCCAGAGAGGGATGTGCCCCTCGTGTTCCTCGATTCCGGCGTGCCGGTAGAGATAGGGCTGTCGGTCTGCATCGTCGTTGCGCTGCTCCGACTCCGGCTGCTCCGGCGGCGCATCGACCGTCGAGCTGGTCATAGGTCTCTCCTTTCGTTGGGTGACACCGACTTCGCTTCAGCGGCGGGCGACCGTCCGGGGACAAGCCGGACCAGGGCCTCGTCCAGCTCTCCGCGGCGGGCGGCCGAGGAGAGCGCCGCCCACAGGTGCGTGCGCGCGCGCTCGCGGTCCGCGGGCTTCATCCCGGCCGCCAGCAACTCCTGCTCGTGCGCGCGCACGCGCAGCGACTGCACGTAATGGACGATGTCCCAGATCTCGTCCGGCTGCAACTGCTCGCCGAAGGCCGGCATGGGCGTGCCTCCCACCCCGGTCGCCACGGTCTTGAACAGGTGCTCGCCGTGGTGCCCGAGCTTGACGCCGCCCGAGAGGCCGGCCGCGAGCGTGAAATTGGCCGGCCTGAGCGGTTGTCCCCATGCGTCCTTGATGACCGGCGCCATCGGTCCGTTCCCTTGGCCTTCCGCTCCGTGGCACAACATGCAATTGGCCATGAACAGGGCCTTTCCTTTCTCCAGCGAGGCGGCGGTGACGGCCGGCTCCACCGGAATCACGATGGGCGCCGCCACCGCTTCCTTCGTCCAGCGGTCCGAGAAGGTCTTGATGTACCGGATGACTGCCCGGCGCTCGTGTTCCGACGTCTCTTGCCAGGCCGGCATCGACGTGCCCCAGAGCCCATGTGTGATCGTTCCGTAGAGATCCGCGTCCGTCGGGAGCGAATCCTTGCCGGGCGTCGACCGGAACTTGAAAATCCCCGTGGTGAAATCGCGCGGCCGCGGGATCATGAACCGGGCGGAGGGGCCCGCTCCGTCTCCGCGCTCCCCGTGACATCCCGCGCACCGGCGGGCATACACCGCCCGGCCGAGCGCCAGGAGATCGCCGGACGAGTCGGAGTCGGCGGCCGGCGCGGCAAGGGCCTGTGTCGAGACGAAGCCTTCGCGCCAGTCGCCGATCCCGGTGCCGAGTTTCTGCAGATACGCCACCATCGCCTTGCCGTCTTCGTTCAGCTGCGGCGCCTCTCCGTCCCGACTCGATTCATACAGCCACGGGAAGGCCGGCATGATGGAATCGGGGACGACCTCGCGCGGATTCCAATGATGCGCGGCATGCCAGTCATCGCCGTACTTGCGCCCGACTCTGGTCAGGTCCGGGCCGATCCGGCGGGTACTGAACAAGTGCGGCCGGTCGTAGGCATATTCGCCCGCCTGGGAGACCGGCCCCCAGCGGAACGCTTCGCCGGTGACCGGCCGCACATACTGCGAGTGACAGTACCAGCAGCCTTCCCGGATATAGACGCGGCGGCCGCGCAATTCCTCCGGCGTGTAGTCCGGCACCGTGATCTGCGTCCTCGTCACGGCGTCCACCACGGTCGCGGTGCGTGTTTCCGCCATCAGCCAAGGAATCACCCCTTGGATGCCGACGGCGAGGAAGAAGAATCCAAACCCCGCCGCCAGGAACACCGTCGAGGGACTTTCAATCCAGCTGCCCTTCGCCACCGCCCCGACCGGCGTGTCGAGCCCGCGCGGGAGCGCCGCGCTCTCTTCCAGCGGCCGGCCGGCCTCCGCAGTCTTGTAAAAATTGATGACCATCAGCAGCAACGCGACGTCCATGGCCACCCCGCCCAGTGTGCGGGCCACCCACCAGGGTTTCATCTCTTTCACGGTATCGACGAAATTCGCGCCGTATTCGAGCATCGAGCCCTGCACGAAGCCTTGCGCCGTCAGCCCCACCGCCATCACGGTGAAGCCGCCGATGGTCAGCCACAGGTGCCAGCTGGCGAGCCGGTCGCTCCACAGGCGGCGGCCCGTCACGCGCGGCCAGACGTAATAGGCGGCTCCGACCGCCCAGACGACGAAGGTCCCGAATACGGTAAGGTGCGAATGGGCGATGACGAAGTCGTTGAAGTGGGTCAGTTCCTGAAGGCGCCGCAGCGCCTCCACCGAGCCCTGAAAACAGCCGAGCAGATAGTAGACCGCGCCCAGCATCAGGAACTTGGCGGCATAGTTGTCGGCCCCTCCGCCGCCGGCCACAGGCCCCCACCGGCCCAGCATCGTCCCGAAGAAATTGACCACGACGGTCCAGACCGGAATGATCAGCAACATGCTGGTGACGATCGAGACGGTTTGAGTCCAATGAGGAATCGGGCTGTACAGATAATGATGGGTGCCGACGAACGGATAGAAGAAGGCCAGGCCCCAAAACCCCAGCAAGGACAGCTTGTGGCTGAAGAGCGCGTTCTTGGCGCTGAGGGGGAGAAAGTAATAAATCAGCGCCAGGCCGGCCGGCGTGATCCACAAGCCGACGACGTAGTGGATGTACAAGCCGTGCATCGCGGCGCTGTTCACGCCCGCGATGTCCTGCGCATAGGGCAGCAGTACGTTGCCCAGAATCAGATTCATGATCGTCCAGATCAGCGCCGCCGTCGTGTACCACATGGCGACGTAAAAGCGCCGCTCGGTCCGGCGGAAGACCGTGCCCAGAACCTGGACCGTGATCAGGCCGAGAACGACGAACCGCAGCAGATTGAGCGGCCATTCGAATTCGCCCGCTTCGAGACCCGTGTTGTACCCCATCAGCAGCGAGACGGTTCCCAGCATGAGAAACGCGTTCCAGGCATGGAGGAGCCCCCAGCCCCACTCCTCCCTGTACATGCGCACGCCGCACAGGCGCGGCACGATGTAGTAGAGCAACCCGAGAAACACGGTCGAAAACGACCCGAAGATGACGCCGTTCACATGGATGGGGCGCAGCCGGCCGAACGTCAGCCAGGAGATCCCGTCCAGAAATCCCGGATTGTGAAATTTGATCGAGACCAGCACGCCGACGATCGGGAAAAACGTCAGCCAGATCAGCGACCACCACAACCAGGCCTTGACCAAGGGGCGATTGATAAGCTCCTGATCGGTCATCGTCTTCCTCCCGTGCCAAGAAAGTTGAAGAACCGCCGGCGACTCGGCGCCACGCTCAGGCGCCCTCGGCGGGAGGGATCCGCCTCAACAGCCACCAGCCGGTGGCCCCTGCCAGTCCCGACGCCGCCAGGATGCCCACTTTCGCCGGGGCGTCGAGCGGCGTT
>CAZXRB010000038.1:8500-28046 GCA_964642845.1 uncultured Nitrospira sp. | reverse complement strand
TGAACAGCGACATGGTGAAGCCGATGCCGGCCAGGAACCCGGTCCCGACGATGTGGCGCCACGTCAGGCCCTCCGGCAGAGTCGCCAACCCGCTCCGCACGACGAGCCAGGACCCCAGCGTGACGCCGACCGGTTTGCCGATGACCAACCCGGCCGCGATGCCGAGCGCGACGGGATGCAGCAGGGTGCGGGCGGCGTCCCCTTCGACCGCGACGCCCGCGTTGGCCAACGCGAAGACCGGCAGCACCACGGCCGTGACCCACGGATGCAGGCCGTGCTCCAGACGCTGGAGCGGCGTGCCGGCTTCGCTCGCCGCTTGCTGCAGGCGCGCCGCGACCGCCTGCCGGGCCGGATTCGCCAGCGCGGGCCGATCGGAGTCCATCGCCTTCTGGAACTTTTCGATCAACGCGCGCCCGCGGGCGATGAATTCCTCGCCGGACACCCGCGTCCGCGCCGGAATCGTGAGCGCGGCCAGCACGCCGGCAATCGTCGGATGCACTCCGGACAGCAGGAACGCCAGCCACAATCCGCCGATTCCCAGCAGGCCGTACACCAGCGGATGGCGCACGCCCAAGAGATTCGCGCCGATCAGCGCCACGAGGAACGCGCCCCCGACCGCCAAGCTCGTCCAGGAAATGGTCGAGGTATAGAACAAGGCGATGATCAGCACCGCCCCCAGATCGTCTCCGATGGCGAGGGCCACGAGAAAGATCTTCAGCGCGAGCGGGACGCGGGCACCGAGCAGGGAAAGGACGCCGAGCGAAAAGGCAATGTCCGTCGCCATGGGGATCCCCCACCCCTTCGCGCCGTCGGTGCCGGCGTTGAACCACGCATAGAGCAGCGCCGGCAGCACCGACCCGCCCAGCGCGGCGGACAGGGGCAGGACGGCTTGGCGCCACGACGACAGTTCGCCAACCAAGACCTCCCGTTTGATCTCCAGGCCGATGACGAAGAAGAACATCGCCATCAGACCGTCGTTCACCCAGAGCACCAAGGGCTCCGTGAGCACGAAGCCGTCCACGCCGAGCGTGATCGGCAGCCGCCGGAACGCCGTGTAGAGGTCCTGCCACGGGGAGTTGGCCCAGAGCAGAGCCATGACCGTGGAGGCCAGCAGAAGAATGCCCGCCGCCGATTCCGTGTGGATGAACGCCCGAAACGGTTCCACCACCGGTTCAATGAGCCCCTGGCCCCCTGCCTCCTCTTGGGCCGCGGGTGTGTTCGTGTCCGACACGGTCATACGGTGCGTCCGGCCTTTCGCAGCAGCCTGTCCAAATTGACGCCGCTCGAAATCACGCCGATGTGGCTGAAGGCCTGCGGATAGTTCCCCAAGAAGGCGCCGGTGGCGGGATCGATCTCTTCGGGGAGCAGCCCCAGCCCGCCGGCGCGCGCGCACAGCGAGTCGTACAGCTCCAGCGCCTCGTCCAGCCGTCCCTGCTTGGCCAGATTGTCCACGAGCCAGAAGCTGCACAGAAGGAACGCGCCTTCGTGGCCGGCGATGCCGTCGGGCGATTCGTCCGGCAGATAGCGGTAGAGCAGCCCCTGCCCCGCGCCCAGCCGTTCCGTGACGGCGCGGGTCGTCGCCACCATTTTGGGATGGTCCGCCGGCACCACGCGGCGGAGCGGCAAGGCCAGCAGGCTCGCGTCCAACCCGCCGCCGCCCAAGTGTTCGGTCAAAGATTGCATCTCCGGGTCCCAGGCTTCCGCCAGGATCGCCCGCTCGATCTCACCGGCCGCCCGGCGCCACACGTCGATGGCGCCCGCCAGCTTGAACCGGTCGGCCAGACGGGCCGCGCGCTCCAGCGCCACCTGGCACATCGCAGCTGAATAGGTGAAGGGCCGGCCGCTCGTCCGCACTTCCCAGATGCCGTGATCGGGCTCCCGCCATTCCCGCCCGGCGGCATCGGCCAGCTTGACGAGCCGAGCCCAGAGGGCCTCGGGAATTTCGCCGTGGTGCGCGGCCCATTGGTAGGCGCAGTCCAGAATTTCACCGTACACGTCGTGTTGCCGCTGCGCCGCGGCCGCGTTGCCCCAGCGGACCGGCCGCGAGCCGCGGTAGCCTTCCAGGCCGGGGTCTTCGCGCTCCGGCGGAGGCATCGCGCCGTCGAGGTTGTACATCACCCGCGGCCGGCCGTCGCGCTCCACGGCATCCAACACCCACGCCAGGAATCCCGCCGCCTCGTGCGAGAGCCCGATCCGGTGCAGGGCGTACACGGAGAAGGCCGCGTCCCGCACCCACGCGTAGCGGTAATCCCAATTGCGCGTGCCGCCGATGAGCTCGGGCAGGGAGGAGGTCGGCGCGGCGACGATGGCCCCGTTTTCGAAATGATCCAGCAGCTTCAAGGTGATCGCCGACCGGCGCACGAGCGCCGCCTGCGGGCCCCGGTATTCCAGCGCCGCCAGCCAGCGCCGCCAGACCGAGGCGGTCTCTTCGTACAGTTTGGTCGGATCGAACTGATCGGGATGCGTGTGGGACTGCCGCCAGCGCAGGAGCAGATGCGCCGACTGTCCGGCCTTCAGGGTGATCCAGGTGCGCAAGCCGGTGAGCGGCACGGTGGAACACAGATGCAGGCTGAGGTCCGGTTGGGCCGCGCAGCGGATCCGCAGGCCGCCGTCGCGCGGCTCGGCTTCTGCGCCGCCGCGCGGCTCGATGTCGATCCGCAGGCGCACGGTCCCGTCGAGCACCGTCACGGACCGCAGCAGCTCCCGTCGCGTCGCCGGCACGTCCTCGGACAGGTCGGCGCCGGCGATGAGCGGGCAGAAATCCATCAGGCGCACGCGTCCGGTGGCGCTCTGCAAGTCCGTGATCAGCACCGGACTGTCCGGCTCGTACCTTTGGCCCGCTGCCAGCAACCCGTCCGGCGCGACCGTGAACGCGCCGCCCTTGGCCGCGTCGAGCAGACTGCAGAACAGGGGCGGCGCATCGAACCGCGGCAGGCAGAGCCAGGCGACCGTGCCGTCGCGGCCGACGAGCGCCGCGGTGGCGCCGTCGCCGACCAGGCCGAAGTCGGCGATCGGCAGATAGCCGCCAGTGTGAAGAATCGGTTTCAGCGCGGATGGAGCCATGATGCCGGCCTCCTTCAACCCGAACGCGGCGCGATGACGACCTGCTCGTAGGCCATGCCGGCCTCCGCGCCCAGGACAAACACCGCCGACGCGTAGTAGAGCCAGAGAAAGAAGAACACGAAGGCGCTCAGGACGCCGTAGAGCGCGACCTGGGCCTGGGCGAACCCGACGTACCAGGCGAAGGCCTGTTTGGCGAATTCGAAGAGCGCGACGGTCACGAGCGATCCGACGACCAGCGAGCGGACCGCCAGGAGGCGCGCGGGGGAGAAGCGGTAGAGGCCGAAGATGAGGCTGACACCCAAAACCAGGCTCGCCAATTTCTGCGCCATGCCGACCGCCCACCCGACGACCGGCCCCGTCCCGGGCAGCCTCTCGCCGAGCGCCCCGACGACGGTGAACAGGGAAGCGACCCCGACCGTGGCGGCCAGCAAAATCATGCAGAACACCATCATGACGAGATCGTGCGCCGTTCCCCGCCACAGGCCGCGTCCGGAGCTCGCTTCAAATACGACGTTCAACACGTGTCGGATCGATCCGAACACCATCGTGCTGAATACGAGAAACGCTCCGAAGCCCACGGCGCCCAGCAAGCCGCGATCCGCCACGATGGCCGCGACGTTGTCGGTGAAGACCTGTTCCGAGCGGGGGAGAAACTGCCGGAGCACGGACTGCACTTCTTCCATCGCCTGCTCGGACTCCAGGACCGTATAGCCGAGCGCCGAAATCATGATGAGCGTGAGCGGCACGGAATAGAGCAGGAGGCTGAAGGCCAAGCCGCCGGCGAGGAACAGGCCGTTGTCCCGGCCGAACTTGGCGAGCGCGTGGCGGACCAGCAGGCCGAGGAGAGCCGCCTGCCGGCGCGCCGTCACACGCCACTGTGCCGCGTTCACCATCCCTCCTTGGATATCGGATATCCCCCCCACTGTCCCGCATCGACTGATCCCGGCGCGCCGAGCATGATTACGCCTCCGGCGCGGCCGGCGCGGTGGAGGCATGCCATCCGGATTGTTCCACCAACGTGATTCCCACCGCGACGACCAACGGGCCGGCGATGATGCCGACCAAGCCGAAGACGCTGAGTCCTCCCAACACGGAGAAGAACACCAGCAGCGTATGGAGCCGGGACCGGCCGCCGACGACGATGGTGCGGATCAGGTAATCCATGACCGCCAGCACGGCACCCGTCCCGATCAGGACGGCCACCTTGATGTACGCGCCCTGCCAGAATAAATAGACGGCGGCGGGCACCCACACCAAGCCCGCTCCGACGAGCGGCAGGTACGCGAGAATCGCCATCACGGCGCCCCACAACACCGCCGACGGCAATCCGACCAGCCAGAACGCCAGCCCGCCGATCACGCCTTCCAGCAGCGCGATGACGGTGTTGCCGTACACCGCGCCCGTCACGACTTCGTCGAAGCGGCGGCCCAGTAGTCGCTGGCGCTCGGGCGCGATCGGCATCGTCGCGCGGAGCCACTCGACCAGGGCATCGCCGTCCCGGAAGAAGTAGAAGGCGCACAACAGAATGATGCTGAGCTGCACGACGGCATACAGCGCGTGGGTCACCAGACGCGTCACCTGCCCCACCGCCGCCCGTCCCAGGTCTGTCAGATTCTCGGCCACGCTCGACCGGAGATCGGTCCCGGTCAGCTGCTCGAGGTTCTGCAGGGCGTCCGCCAGCGCGGCGAGAAACGGATACCGGCGCCACGCGTCGAACAAGGGCTGGTCTCCCGCGTACAGCGACGCCACCACGGTGCGATAGGTCGCGGTCAAGTCCTCGGCGACGAGCACGGACAGATACACCACCGGCGCGATGATGCCCACGGTCAGCAGCAGGCACATCAGCAGCGCGCTGAGGCCCCGGCGGTTGCCGGTCGCCCGAACCAGCCGGGTATAGAGCGGATAGAGGGCGTAGCACAGTACGCCCGCCCAGAGGAGCGGGGAGGCGAACGGCGCGAACACCGCCGCGCCCAGGGCGAGCACCCCGGCCGCCAGCGCCGTACGAGTCACCCACGCCGCCCGAACCTGCTCCTCATCCCGCGAAGCGGCCGCCATACGTCACTCCCATCGCGCCTGCCGGTTATGCCGAAGTTGCCGCGTCCTTCTTCCATTCCCGACGATCGGTCCGGGCTGTCACGAGGCCCTCCCGACCCGCACGGTCTGTTCCGCTTCCGGCGGGCCGGCGGAACCGGCCGGATACTCCAGCAAGGGCACCCGGCCTTCGCGCCAGCCCTCCAGGATCGGCTCGACGATCCGCCAGGATTCCTCCGCTTCGTCGTCTCGAATCGACAGGATCAGATCGCCCTGGAGCACGTCGAGGAGCAGCCGGGCGTAGGCAGGCAATCCCCCCGACCCGCAGGGGCTTTCGAGCTCGACCCGGTCGAGCTCGAACAGCTCGCCGGGCGCGTTCACGTTGATCGCCAGCCCGATCCGGTCCGGGTCCAGCTCGATCGTGAGCACGTTCGGCTGCGGTTGGGACCGCTGGCCGAACGCGAGATGTGGCACCGGCTTGAACTGGACGGCGATCACGCGCCGATCGCGCTGCAACGCCTTGCCGGTGCGCAGCAGGAACGGCACGCCGGCCCAGCGCCAGTTGTCGATCGCCAGCTCGACCTGGGCGAAGGTCTCGGTCATTCGCCGGGGGTCCACGCCCGCTTCCTTTGTATAGGGCAGGATCTCCCGCTCCCCGATCGCCCCCCGGCCGTAGCGCCCGCGCAGGGTGCACCGGACGACCTCGTCCGTCGAAAGCCGCCGCACCGCGCGGAGCACATCCACCTTGCGGTCCCGCAGCTGCCGCTCGTTCAAACTCTGCAACGGCTCCATGCCGATCAGCGCCAGCAGTTGGAGCAGATGATTCTGGATCATGTCGCGCAGCGCGCCCGTGCCGTCGTAAAACGCGGCCCGCCCGGCGGCCGTGAGCGTTTCGTCCCAGATGATCTCGACCCGTTCGATGTGCTGGGCGTTCCAGAGGGGCTCGAAGATCCGGTTCGTGAACCGGAATCCCAGAATGTTCTGCACGGTCTGCTTGCCGAGGAAGTGATCGAGCCGGAACACGTCCGGCTCGGGGAACGTGTCGTGCAGCAGGCGGTTCAGCTCCTGGGCGGAAGCCAGACTGGTCCCGAACGGTTTTTCCAGCACCAGCTTGCTGCCCTTCGGCAAGCGGCACGCCGCCAACGCCTCGACCGTCGGTTTGAACAGGGCAGGAGGAAGCGCGAGATACGCGACGAGAGGATTCGCAATCCCGCCCAACGCCTCGGCGACCTGACGCCGGTCGGTCACATCGACCTGCCGGTACTCCGCGCCGGCGAGCACGGCCTCGCGCGCCGAGGCCACCAGGGCCACATGGCCCATGTGCTGCTGGAGATGGCGGCGGAAGGCGCCGGTGTCCCAGGCGTCCCGCGCCAACCCGATGATGCGAAAGCGGGCCGGCAACTGCTCCGCCTGTTGCAGCCGCGCAATCGACGGCATCAGATAGCGGGACGTGAGGTCACCGGATGCGCCGAAGATGAGGAGCGTGTCGAGCATGGCGGTGGTTTGTTTGGTTTATCTGGTTTGTTTGGTTTGTCTGGTTCGAGGTTTGATGAAAGCGCGGGCGGGGGCGCCGTCCCCCTGCACGATTTTGAGAGGGAGACAGATCAAATCGTACGAGCCGGCCCGCACCTTCGACAGATCCAACCCCTCGATGATCCAGACGCCGGCCCTGAGCAGGGTGCTGTGCGTGACGGCCGGGTCGCGGTGAAAGCCCGCCACCGACAAGTAATCGATGCCGACGGTGCGCACACGGCGCGCGGCGAGCCACCGGGCGGCTCCCTCATCCAGATAGACGAAATCCTTCACGAACCGATCCGTCTTCCAGCAGCAGGACGAGTTGCGGGTCTTGAACAGCAGGCGCTCGCCGCGCCGAATGCGATGGGCGCGTAATTCCTCCGGCGTGATCGAGACCGGATCGCGGATCTCGATCACCCGCGCCGGGCCGATGGTCGCCCCCGCCGGCATGGTCTCTATGCCCCGACCGCCGGCCAGAAAATGCGCCGGCGCGTCCATATGGGTGCCCGAATGGACGCCCAGCGCCAGCTCCGTCACGGTGCAGTCGTCGCCGCGTTCCATATCCAATAGCCGCGTGATCCGAACCGGCGGGTTGTCGGGCCAGTGCACCATGCCGTCACGAAGCGGAACCGTGACGTCGATCCAGCGGGCTGCCATTTTCCGGCCATCATTCCGGCGCGAGGCGCTACTTACAGAAACTCCGTACGTACGCGATGATCTTCCAGGCTTCCTCTTCGCTCACCACCGCGGGGGACAATGACACCATGCCGGTTCCCTGAATGCCGTGCTTGACCGCCCAGAACAGCTCGCCGTCCGTGCGTGCCTTCTGGAACGCGCAGTTGGTGAAATCGCGCGGTCCCGGATCGAGCATCGCGCCGGCCATGCCGTCGCCTTTCCCGCTCTTGCCGTGACAATTGAAACAGGTGCCCTTGCTCTCATAGAGAGCTTTGCCCTCTTCCACCATCTTGGCGGGCGCGCTCTTGGCGTCTTTGAACAACGGCGTGGTCAATTTCTTCGCCTCGTCCAGTTGCGCCGCCGGCACGCGCGCCTTCAGCGGATCTTTTTCCGGCGCCGACAGGGCGAGCGTCGCGGCCAACACGCTCACGCCTGCTGCGAGCAGCCCGAATGTCCTTGTGTGCATGAAGGCCTCCCTCCTCGTCATGGTGGTTCTCGCAGCGTCAGGCTGCGCGCCGTTCTATCTTTCGGCCGCGCACGGTTTCCCGCTCCGCCTCTGGCGAGCGCCAGAATCTCCCGTCGTCAGACGCCGACAGCTACTTGAACTTGGAGACGGCTCCGTCGACTGCGGTCTTGAGGTTGGCCCACGTCTCCTCGACCCCGCCCTTGAGTGAGGCCCACGCATCTTCGGTCGACGCCTTCAGCTCGTTCAACTTGGCTTGAGCGGCTGCGATCTGAGCCCGCGCGCCGTCGATCTGTTTGTAGTACTCGATCCTAGCGCTCGCTTCCGCTGCATCCGCCTTCGCCTTCACCTGATCCAGTGTGGCGGTCCATTCTTTGAGCTGCGCTTCCAGCTTGTCTTGATATGCCTCTTTGAGTCCCATGGGATCGCTCCTTTCCTATTTGCCCATCGTGCCGATTCGGATAACTCCTGGAACAATGTTCTTCCCGCCGGGCAGCGCGGATTCCATTCTCAGGTTGTAGTTGACCACGCCCGGCTTCGTGAAGCACACGCTCGCACTTTCGTTCGGCTTGATCGTCGCCGACTCTCGCACCACCCCGAAGAGGTTCGAGAATCCGCGTTCACAAGACATGTCTTCCGCTTTGACATTGACCAGATCGATCCGCAACGGAAGCGTTCGCGAGTTGACCCATCTGACTTCGTCGCCGGGGTTGACGACCAGATCCGCCGGTTCCGGTCCTTCAGCGACCCGAATATCGTGCACGACGCCCGAACGGCTGGTAGGCGGATGCGCGCAGCCAGCCACGGACAACCCCGCCACGAAACAAATCGACCACATGACCGTCAGACGACGAGTGTGTGAAGACATTGGTTCCCTCCTCAAGATTAGAGATAGACAATCAAGACCCCATTGGCCCCAGAATCGAATAGCACGCTCGCTCTGGTGATGGATAGCGGGATAACTCCGACAGGACCGGCATGGTTGTCGGGGAAAGCCTGACAATGGAGGGAGTGGGGACCGGGAATCGGCCGGCCGGCGAGGAGAGGCGCTTACTCGATTCGAGTCAATCCTTCCGGTGTCAGCAGGCCGGAACCGACGGCGAAGCGGACCAGTTCGGCGCGGGTGCGCAAGCCGAGTTTCTCGAGGAGACGCGCCCGGTAGGTTTCCACCGATTTGACGCTGAGCCCCAACTGCTCGGCCACCTGCAGATTCGTAAAACCTTGTGCGACCCGGCCCAACACCTCACGCTCCCGGCGGCTCAGCCGATGAAGCGGAGCCGAAGGCTCGTCCCCTCGACTCGTCACCAACCCCATGGCTTCTTCGCGAAGCGCCCCGTCGGTGACGGCCAAATCGACGAACATGCGGCCCTTGGCGACCGCGCGGACGGCAGTCAGCAGTTCCGCATCGGCGACGCTTTTTGCGACGTATCCGGTGGCGCCGGCGGCCAGCGCGGTGCGGACGTAGGAGATGTCGGTGTGCATGCTCAGGACGAGCACGTGCACGGCGGGCTGCGCCTCGCGGATCGCCGCGATGGCTTCCAGCCCGGAATGGCGCCCCATCGTGAGATCCATGATGACGACGTCCGGCTGGCTCTCCCGCGCCAGGGCCGCAGCCTCATCGCCGTCTCCGGCCTCCCCCACGACCTTCAAGTCAGGCTGGGCATTCAACAGCATCGCGAGACCGGTCCGCAGCACCGCATGGTCGTCCGCCAGCAGCACGCGGATCGCCGTCATGCGCCCTCCTCCCTCAACGGGATCTGCACGTAGACGGACGTGCCTTTCCCCGGTGACGATTCGATCGCCACCGTACCGTTGAGCAATGCCGCCCGTTCATGCATGCTTTGGATGCCGAGCCCGGCCGGGCGGGCGGGCGCGCCGCCCCCGTCCACATCGAAGCCGCACCCGTCGTCTTCGATGACGGCTTTCACCTGTCCGGCCGTGCCGTGCAACACCACGCTCACCGCCCTCGCCGCCGCATGCCGGGCCGCATTGGTCAGGGCTTCCTGGATGATCCGGTACAGCGTCGTTTCCACCGCGCTCGGCAAGCGGTTGGCCGCCACCCCATCCACGTGGACATCCGCCGCAATGCCGTGGGCCTGTTGATACTCGCGCGCATATTGGCGCACCGCCTCCGCAAGCCCCAAATCGTCCAACACGCTGGGCCGCAACCCCCGGGCGATACGGCGCACTTCGTCGACCGCTTCCGCGGCGATCCGTCTCAGCGCTTTGGCCTGAGGCGCCGCCTCCGCCATCGCGCGGGCTTCCTCCAACGACCGGAGCCCCACGGCGAGCGAGGTCAAGGTCTGTCCGATGCCGTCGTGCAGCTCGCGCGTGATCCGCCGGCGCTCTTCTTCCTGGGCCACTATGATCTTGCCGACCAGCCGCTCCCGCAGGGCTTCAGCCCGTTTCCGCTCGGTAATGTTCTGGACCATGCCCAACGCAAAGATCGGCCCGTCTTCGCGATAGCGGAGCGCGGTGACGGTCAACTGCCCCCAGACCACCGCGCCGGCCTTGGTCCGATAGCGCTTCTCGATGTGATACGACCGGCGCGCGCCGCGCAACACCTCGTCCGCCAACCGGAGATCCGCGTCGAGATCGCCAGGGTGCGTGATCTCCCCGAACGTCCTCCCGATCAGCTCGGACGGGCGATACCCCAGCATCTCGCCGAACGCCTCGTTGACTTTCAGGAACCGGCAATCGGGCCCGACGATGCCCATCCCGATCGGCGCGCCGTCGAAGATCCGGCGGAACCGCTCTTCGCTTTCCCTCAGCTCGCGGGTGATGCGCGTGGGCTCCGTGACATCGTTCACCACGGCGAGCCGCACCCGCCGGCCGTCGCTCATGAACGAGTAGAGCCCGAGCTCGACGTCGATGATCGATCCGTCTTTCTTGCGGTGGCGCCAGTTGCCTTCGATCCGGGGGCTGTCTTGCGCCAGGGGCACGGCCTCCAGAAAGCGCGGCACGTCTTCGGGCGGCCGAATGTCCTTGGCGGTCATCCGCAGAAACTCGTCCCGCGAGTAGCCGTAGTGACGAACGGCCGTCTCGTTGACCTCCAGAAAGGCGAGCGTCTCCAAATCCACGACCCACATGGGATACGGCGCATGGTCGAACAAGAGCCGGTAGCGCTCCCGGCTTTCCGCCAGCAGCCGCTCTGCCTGCCGGCGCTGGACCAATTCGGCTTCCAGCGATTCCACGGCGTGCGAGAGCTCCACCGTCCGCTGCCGGACTCGGCCTTCCAAGGCGGCATGGGATTCCTGCAGCGCCTGATGCGCCTCGCGCCTGGCCAGGCCCAGCTCCAGCGTGATCCATAGCAGCACCACCGCAAAAAACCGGTTCGCCAGATCGATCCAGGCCGCGGTGCCGACGGGGGACAGCAGGAATCCCGCGATCGTGAGCCCCGTGCATCCCACTGTGATCAAAACGGGAAATCGTGTTCGCGACGACCACAGCGAAAAGTAGACCACGGCCGCGTAGAGGAACTCCGGGGCCGCCCCCAGCGGCAGCTCGAGGTCCAAGACGAACAGCCCGAGCATGAGCGCGATCAGCACGCCCTCGAACAGGCCGCCGCGCCGCGCATGGCGCGCACAGGCCGCCAACAAAACCCGTGACCATCGTCGCCTGGCACTCCTCTCGGCATCGTTCTCGCGCGCGCGGTCCTCCGGCGCGGCCGCAGGACGGTCCGGCCGGCTCCGTAAGAGGACCCGAGCCCCCATGGCAGCACCTCCCACGCTCAGTCTAGAGAGGCCTCTGCCCTTGCGCAAGGCGCGACTCCCCGGCGCGGCGGGACCGCCCTATCGAGCGGACCGCCGGCGCAGGACTTTGACCGTTTCCATGAGCACGAGCGGCAGCAGGGCCATGGCCGCCATCAGCGCCCAACCTTCCAGCGGCAAGGGCGCCACCTTGAAAATCGGCGCCGCGGCGGGGACCGTGAGCACGGCGAATTGCACGGCCAGCGACAGGCCCACCGCCCAGAGCAGCGCGGGATTGGTCATCAAGCCGAGCTGGACGATCGACCACCGGTCGCTTCGGCTGTTGAAGGCATGGACGAGTTGCGCCGTCACCATGACCGTGAACGCGACGGTGCGCGCTTGGTCGACGCTCTGCCCCCAGAGAAACAGACTGGCGCCGAAGGCGCCCAGCGCGATGAGGGCCAGCATGAATCCTTCTCCAATCACCGCCGCCAGCCGTCCCCTGTCCAACAGACGGGCCTGCGGGGAGCGCGGCGGCCGCTTCATGAGGTCGGGCGCCTTGGGATCCACCGCCAACGCCAGGGCCGGAAACCCGTCGGTCACCAGATTCATCCATAAAATGTGAATCGGCAGCAGCGGCAGCGGCAGGCCGAACAGCGCCGCGAGGAACATCACGAGCACTTCGCTGACGTTGCACGACAGCAGAAAATGCACCGTCTTGCGGATGTTGTCGAAGACGCCGCGCCCTTCCTCCACGGCCGCGGCGATCGACGCGAAGTTGTCGTCGGTCACCACCATGTCGGACGCTTCCTTGGTCACGTCCGTGCCCGCGATCCCCATCGCCACGCCGATGTCGGCCGCCTTGATGGCCGGCGCGTCGTTGACGCCGTCGCCCGTCATGGCGACGATCGCGCCGTTGCGTTTCCACGCCTGCACGATGCGCAGCTTGTGTTCCGCCGACACGCGGGCGTACACCGCCACCTGGTCCACGGTGTGCGCCAGCTGGTCGTCGGAGAGCCGATCCAGCTCGACGCCGGCGAGGGCCCGGTGCCGGCCGTCCGCCATCCCGAGCTCCTGCGCGATCGCGACCGCGGTCTCCTTGTGATCGCCGGTGATCATGACCGTCCGAATGCCGGCCTCCTGGCACAGCTTGACGGCGGCCTTGGCCTCGGGCCGCAGCGGATCTTTCATAGCAATGAGACCGAGAAAGACCAACTCGCGTTCCAGCTCGTCTGCGCGGCAGGCAGACGGGACGCCCTCGAGCCGTCGTTGCGCCAGCCCCAGCACCCGCAGCGCCTCATGCGCGAGCGCGGCGTTGGTGTCGTGAATGACGCGGCGCACGGCGTCCGTGAGGAGTTCCACGCGGCCGTCGAGCCGCATGTAGGCCGTGCAGTATTTCACCAGCACATCGGGCGCGCCTTTGACGTAGGCGGTTGGCCCGTCCGGCCCCTGCCGCACGACAGTCATCCGCTTGCGCTCGGCATCGAACGGGACTTCGCCGATGAAACGATAGGCCGGTTCCAGTGCCTCCGCGGTCAGCGACGCTTTGGCCGCCGCCACCAGGAGCGCCCCCTCCGTCGGATCGCCGATCACCGTCCATGTCCCGTGCTCTTGCCGCAGCGTCGCGCCGTTGCACAAAACGGCGGCGGTGAGCAGTTGTCTCACGCCAGGAGCGTGATCCAGAAGTGGTGAATGTTGAGTTGTGAGTGTTGAGTCATCCTGAACAGCCAATTCTTTCCGGTCCGACAACTCAGCACTAAACACTCTCGACTCAACACTGTTTTCCCGTATTTCTCCCGCCGGCTCGTAGCCTTCCCCCGTCACCTCGTACCGGCGGCCGTCGACCACGAGCGTGGTGACGGTCATCTCGTTCTTCGTCAGCGTGCCGGTCTTGTCCGAGCAGATCACGGTCGCGGAGCCCAATGTTTCGACCGCGGGCAATTTGCGGATGAGCGCGTGCCGCTTCACCATCCGCGTGACACCCAGCGCGAGGGTGATGGTCACGACCGCGGGCAGGCCTTCGGGCACGGCCGCCACGGCAAGGCTCACGGCGGTCAGAAACATCGTGACGACCGGCTCGCCGCGGAGATAGCCCAGCCCGAAGACGACGGACACCACTCCCAGGGCCAGCCAGAGCAGCATGTAGCCGAACTGTTCCAAGCGGCGTTGCAGGGGCGTCTCGGCCCGCTCGGACTCGGCCGCGCTGTGCATCATCTCGGCAATCTTGCCGAGCTCCGTGCGGAGGCCCGTCGCCACGACGACCGCCCGCGCTTTGCCCGAGACCACGCTCGTGCCCATGAAGACCATATTGCTGCGGTCGGCCAACCCGACCTCCTCGGCCAAGACGCCGGCGTCCTTTTGCACGGGCGTCGATTCGCCGGTCAGCGAGGCTTCCTGGGCTTGAAGGTTGGTGGCATAGAGAATCCGGGCGTCGGCGGGCACGCGGTCGCCCGCTTCGAGCAGGATCAAGTCGCCGGGGACCAATTCGCGGGCGGGGATCGTCCGGACCGCGCCGTCGCGGATCACCCGGGCCGTGGCGACGGACATCTTGCGGAGGGCCGTGAGGGACCGTTCGGCGCGAAATTCCTGCACGAAGCCGAGCAGCCCGTTGAGCAGGACAATCGCCAGAATGGCCGCGGCATCGAGCCAATCTTCCAGCAGCCCCGAGACGACGGCCGCGCCGATGAGCACCCAGATGATGACGCTCCGGAACTGAGACAGAAGCAGCGCCAGCACGGAGGGCGGCGGCGCTTCGGGCAGCTCGTTGAATCCCCCGTGCTCCTGCCGGCGGCGGACCTCCTCGGCCGGCAGGCCGGCGTCTACGCGGGTCTGCAGCGCGGCCGGCAATTCGTCCGGAGGCACGGCGTGCCAGGGCGGCGCGAGCGGCGTGGATGTGTCGGGATGAAGGGATGGACCGTTCACGATCTATTGGAAGAGCAGCCACAAGCCCACGGCGTAGCTGACGATCATCAGGACGCTGTCGGGCTCGATCAACATGAAGCGCTTCTCGGCGCGGTAAATGATGCCCATCAGACCGACATTCATCATGAGGATGGACCACAGCGCCGTCAACGCATGCGCGGGGCTGACGCTGCCCAGCAAGGCTCCTTCGCGGTAGGCCGCATCGGCGAAGAAGAATGCGGCCATGTTGAAGGCGTTGCTCCCGAACAGGTTCCCCACGGCGAGATCGAACGCGCCCAGGCGGACCGCGGCCACAGAGGTCACGAGCTCCGGCAGAGACGTCGTGATGGCTACGAGAGACGTGCCGATAAAGGTCTGGCTGACGCCTGTGTCGGTCGCGATGCGCTCGGCGGACCAGGCGAGCAGCGGCGCCGCGGCCAGCAGCGCCAGCGCGCCCAACCCAAAGCCGAGAAGCGCCCGGCGCAGCTCGATCCGGCGAGTCACGGCTTGATCCGATCTGCCGCGCGCCTCCACCACGGCCTCCTGCTCGCGCAGGCGCCGCTTCATATCCTCCTGCCGGAACACCAGCCGCATCCCGAGGACATAGAGGATGAACACCATCGTGCTGCCCAACCCCACGCCAAGATAGACCACGTGCGCCGGCATCAAAATGACCGCCGCGGCGAGAGCGGTCAGCACCATCGCCAGCGCCGCGGTCAGCGTGTGCTCCAGCGCCGCCTGTTGCCACACCCGCTTCTGGCGATGCAAGAGATCGATGAGGCCGAGCGTCAACATGTTCGTGAGACCGGCCCCGAACAGATCCCCCGCCGCCAGATCGGGCGCATTCATCCAGGCGGCGCTGACGGTCGTCAAGACCTCCGGCAGCGACGTGGCCGCGGACATCAGCACCACACCGATCCACAGCCGCCCCAATCCCGACAGCTCGGCAATCCGGTCCCCCTCGCGCGACAGCCTGGTCCCGACCAGCACGATCACGACCGCGCTGCCGGCAAAGACCACCCAGGTCATGTCTTTGGCTTTCTCATCGTGTCATCCTCTTTCTTCTTCCTCATCCGGCTAGCGTGCGACGGCCTTACGCTCCTTCTCTTATTCTTTCCTCCACCTTCCTGGTGGGTTGCGGGGGCGCGATCTTCAGCGTGCGCCATAGCGACTGACATGCCCATAACCCACTCGACCAGCGTGCGACGACATTGCGCCGCCTCGGCGCAGCCTTAAAGGAGCACGCGATCAACAATCGATTTCCCCAGTTGCCAAGCGTATCCATCGCATCATGCCCGCTGCGAAGATCCGACTCTGTCCCCAATCACTCTTCCCCTTCTTCACACCCCGCGGGGGGATAGGGGTCCATCCCTAACCGCGCGCATCGAGGGAGCACATTCCGATGTGCGGCCTCGGCGAGCGCAGGGATGGCCCCCTATCCCCCCGCCCTCCTTACACCCATTCCGGCGCCTCCTCCTTCGCGATCTCGGGCCCCGCAAACGCGCTGTAGAGCGCGGGCAGCACGACGAGCGTCAGCGCGGTGGACGTGAACAGGCCGCCGATGACCACGGTGGCGAGCGGCCGCTGCACTTCCGCGCCGATCCCTTGCGCCAAGGCCAGCGGCAGCAGTCCAAGCAGCGTCGTCATCATCGTCATGATCACCGGGCGGAGCCGCAGACTGCAGCCGGTCAGGATGGCGTCCTCGCGCGCCTGCCCGGTCCGGCGGAGCTGATTGATGTAGGACACCAGCACGATGCCGTTCCCGACTGCGAGGCCGAAGAGCTCGATGAAGCCGATGGACGCCGGCACGCTCAGATATTGCCCGCTCAGCCAGAGTGACACGAGCCCGCCGATCAAGGCAAACGGCAAATTCAGGATGATCAGCATGGCGTAGCGCAAGGAGTGGAAGGCCCAAAACAGGAGAAAGAACACGAGTCCCAGGGTGATGGGCACGACGATCAGCAGGCGTGCGTTCGCCCGTTCCATATTCTCAAAGGCCCCGCCCCACGTCATCGTGTACCCGTCCGGCAGATGGACGTGCTTCGCGAGCCGCCGCCGCCCCTCGTCCACGACGCCGCCGATATCGCGGCCGACAACGTTGAAGCCGATGTAGATTCGGCGCTTCACGTCCTCGCGGCTGATCCGGAGAGGGCCTTCGCGCATCTCAATGGACGCGACGTCATGCATGGGGATGAGCGCGCCGGCCGCCGCTTTGACGCGAATCTCGCCGATGGCGGCGATGCTGTTCCGCGCCGCCTCGGGAAACCGCAGGACCAGCTGAAACCGCCGTTCGCCTTCGTACACGTGCGTCGCCGGCTGGCCGCCGATCGCCGTGACAATGAGCGCCTGCACGTCGGCCACGTTGATCCCGCAGCGGGCGATCTTCTGCCGGTCGATGTCGATCGTGAGGTACGGCTGGCCGGCGATCTGCTCCACCTTGACGTCTTTCACGCCTTGGATGCGCTGCATGACGGCGGCGATCTCGTCGGCTTTGTCGTGCAGCACGTCGAGATCGGGGCCGAACAGTTTGATCGCGCATTCCGTGCGAATGCCGGAAATGAGCTCGTCCACGCGTTCTTGAATCGGCTGGCTCATGAGCACGGAGATGCCGGGGATCTCGGCCAGCTTGCGGCGGATGGCGTCCGTGAGTTCAGGCTGCGTCTTCGCCGTCGTCCAGCGGCTGCGGTCGTACAACGACACGATGGGATCGCTCTCGTTCGGTTCCTCGGGACCGAACGCGATGTCCGGCCGACCGATCTTGCTCACGGCCATGCGCACTTCGGGAAATTCCAGCATCGCCTTGTGGGCCTGCTTTTCCATCTCGATGGACTCGGGCAGCGACACGCTCGGCAACCGGACGATTTGCGGCGTCAAGGCCCCTTCTTCCAGGATCGGAATGAATTCGCGCCCGACGCGCGGGACCAAGACGAGGCTGAGCAGGACCAGCGCGGCGGAGCCGGCCAGCACGGCCGTGCGATGCCGAAGCGTCCAGCGCAAGACCGGCAGATACCGCCGCTTCATCCAGCCGGTCAGCCGCGTCTCGCCCGGATGATCGCCGCGCAGCAGCAACGAGGCCAGCACCGGCGAGAGCGTCAGCGTCACGACCACCGAGGCGAGCAGCGCGATCACCAGCGTGTAGGCCAGCGGCGCGAACATCTTTCCTTCCATGCCGTGCAGCGTCATGAGGGGCAGAAAGACCACGCTGATGATCAGAATGCCGAACAGGATGGGACGGCCGACCTCCTTCGTCGCGTGCAGGATCACGTCCAGCCGGCTGTACCGGCTTCCGTCGCGATCCGCAAGGTGCCGATAGACGTTTTCGACCACGACCAACGACCCGTCCGCGATTTCGCCGATCGCGATGGCCAGACCGCCGAGCGTCATGAGATTCGCGGACAGCCCGACGCGCTCCATGAGGATGACGGCCACCAGCGAGGTGACGAGGAGCGTGACGGTGACGACGACCGCGCTGCGAACATGGCCGAGAAAGAAAAAGAAGACGACGACCACCAGCACGATGCCTTCGATCAGGGCGTCCCGCACGGTGTGGACCGCCGCCCGCACCAGTTCGATCCGATCGTAAAACGGCACGATGCGCGTGCCCGGCGGCAACACGTGCGCGCGGTTCGCTTCCTCCACCTTGGCGGAGACCGCTTCCACGACTTGCCGTGCGTTGCCGCCCCGCAGCATGAGGATGGTGCCCGCCACGACTTCGCGCTCGCCGTTCAGCACCGCGGCGCCATGCCGCACCGCGTGGCCGATGCGCACCTCGGCCACGTCGCGCACGAAGACCGGGATGCCGCCCGATTCCTTCACGACGATGGACTCGATGTCGCCCACCGTCTTGATCAGGCCCAGCCCCCGCACGATGGCGCGCTCCGCGTGGCGTTCGAGAATGTTGCCGCCGGCATTGGCATTGTTCTTCGCGACCGCCTCGAAGATGTCGTACAGCGTCAGGTCGTATTTTCTCAGCTTCGAGGGATCCACCAGCACCTGATACTGTTTGACGAATCCGCCCAAGCCGTTCACGTCGATGACGCCCGGGACGCCTTTGAACAGGGGGCGCAGCACCCAGTCTTGCAGTGTCCGCTGCTCCGTCAGCTCGGCTTCAATCGCAGCCTGGTCCGGCGGCTGGCCTGCCGGGCCTGCCCCGAGCCTCGTCGCAGGGCCCTCCAGGTAATATTGGTACACCTCGCCGAGGCCGGTGCTGATCGGCGCCATCTGGGGCTCGATGCCCTCGGGCAAGCGCTCTTTCGCCGCCATCAGGCGCTCGAGCACGAGCTGGCGGGCGAAGTACACGTCCACGTCGTCATGGAAGACCACGGTCAGTTGCGACAGCGCGAACTTGGAGAGCGACCGGATTTCCGCGAGACCCGGCAAGCCGGTCATCTGGAGCTCCAGCGGATAGGTGATGAACCGTTCCACTTCGACCGGCGACAGGCCCGGCGCGTCCGTCAGCACCTGAACCTGCACGTTCGTGACGTCGGGATAGGCGTCGATGGCGATCGATTGGAACGCCAGGACGCCGGTGACCGACAGCAGCGCGGCCAGGCCGAGCACCAAAATACGCTGGCGGAGCGAGAACTCGAGCAGGGAGGCGATCATGGCGCCGGTTCGATCTTGTGGCGTTCCATTTCCGACTTGAGCATGAAGGACCCTTTCGTGACCACCGGCTCGCCGGCCTGCAGGCCCTGAAGCACGGCGACGACATCCCCGTATTCGGCGCCCAGCCGCACCGGCCTGACCTCGAAGTCGGCCGGCCCGCGCCGGACGAACACGATCGGCCCGGCCGCTCCGCTCTGGACGGCCGCTAAGGGCACGGTCAGCGTATCGGGGTTCGGGGACGCATACACGCGGACCAACGCGAACATTTCGGGCTTCAAACGCCGATCCGGGTTGGGCGCCGTCACGCGCACCCGCAAGGTGCGCGTCGCCGCATCGAGCACGTCACCGATGTAGGTGATGGTCCCGTGAAACAGGGCATGGGGATAGGCGGCCGCCACGATTTCCACCGCCTGCTCTTTTCGGATGGCGTCCACATCTTTTTCCGGCACCGACGCGACGACCCAGACCTGGGAGAGATCGGCAATGGTGAACACGGCCTGGTTGGTGTCAATGACCTCCCCGCGCGTGATGTTGCGCATGATGACCCGCCCATCGAACGGCGCGCGCAACGGGACATCGGCTTTGATGGTATGCTCGCGATCCA
>CAZXRB010000038.1:0-8490 GCA_964642845.1 uncultured Nitrospira sp. | reverse complement strand
CGCAGATCCAGCCGGTCCAGTTCTTCCTTGGGCACGCCGAGCAATTCCAACCGATTCCTCGTTTCTCGCGCCTCCGCGCGCGCCGTTCTCATTTCCGCCTCGCGGCGCTGAAATTCCGCCAAGCTGACCGCCCGGTGCTCGTAGAGCTCCTTCGCGCGCCGATACACCAGATCCGCCTCGTAGAGCTTGGCGGCCGCTTTGAGATAGGCGCCTTCGGCCACGCCCAAGTCGGTGCTGTGCAGCATCGCCAACAGGGTGCCCTTCTTCACGTCGGCTCCGGCGTCGACGAGCACCTGCACGACCCGGCCTCGAATCAGGGTGGTGACCTCGGCCACTTCGTTTTGATTGGCCTGAATGGTCGCGGGAAACTCCCGCACCACCCGATACTCGCCGCGCGCAACAGGCGCCACCTCGATGACAGCCCGCGAGAGTTCTTCGGGCGTGAGCTGGATCAGTCCGGATTCCGCCGCCGGAGCCGGCTTGGCGGCCGACGTGTCAGGCGGCTGGTTCCCGCACCCCGCCAGCGCGAGCAGGCTCACCGCCGCCAGCATCTTGCGGCGTCGCACAGCCTGGCTGAGGGCACATGGAATCATCTCGAGCATGCAGAGATCCGCCGTAAAAGGCACCGCCACCCCTGTCTGACTCAGCAGGAGATATGCCTCACAAACTACGAGTTATTCTGGGATGCCGGACGCCGTTCGTGGCCTTTTGCCACGTTGTGCCGAACGGACCGTGGTGAAAGGCGACAACTCCGAGGGAGAGGAAAGAGGAAGGCCGGTCAGGGCTGGCGTCCTGCCGCTCCCGCGCTTTCCGCGGGACGGGCGGCGCGGGTGATCGTCAGCGCGAGAAGTGCGCCGCTGAACGCGGCCATCATGTCCTTTTGCGCGTCCCATTCGTCGCCTTGCGTCCCGAGATACAGGGTGCCGAGCTCCGGGCTGACGATCATCGCGACCACGGCTTCGATCACTTCGAATAATCCGCTCTGCGCCAGGATGCCGCTCGCCGGCAGATAGTAGGACCAGAAGCCCGTGACGCGCGCGGAACGGACGAGCACTTCGCGCATCGGAGAGGCGAGCAGCGCGCCGAAGGCAAAATGGACGAGACGGTCGAACGGATTGCGCGCGAGCGCCAGCGTCTCTTTGAGCCAAAAGCCGAACGGGACCTGCGCGTAGGTGTAGTGGGCGCCGATCGCGTGCAGGGTGAGAAACAGCGTGATGAGACAGTAGGACCGCGCGGAAAACGGAAATCGCCGGTGGGTCAGCACCAGAGCGGCCACCGCGGCGAGCGCCAGAATGTTTTCCAGCAGCCAATCTTTCCGGTCGATGGGATCGATCGCGGCCCATGTCCAGACGCCCGCGTACCACATGAGGAGGCCGAGCAACAGGCGCCGATCCGGCGGCTTGGTGTCGCCTCGCTCTGTCTCGCCGGTCGCCACGGCGCGCTTACTCGGAGAGCGCCGGTTGGGGCTCCAGTGCGGCCGGCTGGCCGCGGCGCCACCACCGCACCAACGCCACCAGCGTGACGCAGACGAGCGCGCCGTAGAGCGCGGCCGTCATGTCCTTCTGCGCATCCCACACATCGCCCTGGGACCCGAGGTAGGTGACTCCCAGCTCCGGATGGACGGCGCTCGCGACCCACGCCTCGATGATTTCCCACAACCCGCTCAGTCCCAACACCGTCATGACGGGCAGATAGTAGACCAGCCAGCCCCGCACGCCGGCCGCGAGCCGGAACCATTCCTCCAGCGGATAGGCGAACAAGAAGCCGAAGCTGAAGTGTACGACCCGGTCGAAATGGTTGCGGTTCAAGGCCAGCGCCTGCTGCAGCCAGGCGCCCACCGGTACTTCCGCATAGGTGTAATGCACCCCTACCGTATGGAGCGTGAGAAACACGGTGATGAGCGTGTAGGATGCACGAGACAGGGGGAACCGCCGGTGGGTGAGAATGAGCACCGCCACGAACAGCGTGGGGAGAATGCTGGCGAGAACCCAGAATTGCGGGTCGGCCGGGGCTTGCGCCATCCAGACCGACACCACGATGTACCAGAGCAAGAGCCCGAGGGACACCCATTGGTTACGAGACACGTGAGACTCCTTCGTCATAGGGTGGGACAAGGGGCCGTAGACCACCGGCTGCGAGAACCGCTTTACTGTACTGGAGGGAACCGCCCGCTGCAACCGCCGTGGACCCTTTCGTGCCTCCCGCAGGGACGGCGCCCTGTGCGATAATCACTTGGGCGGCACACTGATCATGACCGGGCACAAAGAGGCTTCGCCATGCACGCGCAATTTCCGCTGGAGCAGGCCGGCAACGGTGAATTCAAGCGCCAAGCCGACGCCTTTCGCCGCTCCGTGACGGCGAACGGCAGCTCGGGGTTCCCGGCGGAGGCCGGGCGCTACCATCTCTATGTCTCCTGGGCCTGTCCGTGGGCGCACCGTACGATCATCGTGCGCAGGCTCAAGAAGCTCGAATCCGTGATCGGGATGACCGTCGTGGACCCGATCCGCGACGAGCGCGGCTGGGCGTTTCGCGAGGGCCCCGGTCATTCGCTTGATCCCATCAACGGCTTTCACTTCCTGCGGGAGGCCTACAAGGCGACCGATCCATCGTACGCCGGCCGCGTCACCGTGCCCGTACTCTGGGATACGGTGACCAAGCGGATCGTGAGCAATTCGGACGACGACCTGATGCGCATGTTCAACAGCGAATTCAATCGCTTCACGGACAGCCCTTTGGATCTCTACCCGGAAGGGCTGCGCGTCGATATCGACGCGCTCAACAGCTTCATCTACGAGAACATCAACGACGGCGTCTACCGCGCGGGGTTTGCCACGGCCCAGGCGGCCTACGAGCGGGCGGCGCGCCGGCTGTTCGACGCACTGGATCAGCTCGAGGCCCGGCTCGCCACCCGGCGCTATCTCTTCGGCGAGGAATATGTCGAGACGGACTGGCGGTTCTTCGTGACCCTCGTCCGCTTCGACGCCGTGTACCACGGCCATTTCAAATGCAACGTGCGGCGGATCGTGGACTATCCTCATCTGTTCGGGTATCTGAAGGACCTCTACCAAACGGACGGCATCGCGGACACCGTGAACTTCGACCACATCAAACGCCACTACTACATCACCCACGACGGCATCAATCCGACCGGCATCGTCCCGATCGGCCCGGCCCAGGACCTGACCGCGCCGCACGGCCGGGAACGACTGTCGCCGCCGCGGGCGCGCCCTTCTCAGGGCGACAAGTGATAAGGGATCCGCTCATTAGGTAGTCAAAGGGGATTGCCAAGACCCCCCGTTGGGCGTATAACACCTCCCCGTGTGGCCGGTTCGCGTGTCTCTTGTACCAGGAGAGGCATTATGCGTGCGGTGCACCGTCTGCTCCTTGCTTCCGCCTGTGTATTGACTTCAGTTCCGTCCACGGATTCCGCCACAGCCGACGTTCCTACGGCGCAGCCGACGGCGACCTTCGCTGCGTGGGATCACCGATTCGACGGACCGGACCATCTTCAGGCCGGCTTGACGACGCTGCGCTTACACAACCGGGGCCAGGTTCCCCATCAACTCCAGCTCCTGCGGCTGATGGATGGAAAGACGCCGGCCGATCTGGCCAAAGCCCTCCGCGCCGCTCCGACCCAGGTGCCTGGTTGGGCCAAGCACATGGGAGGACCGAACGGCGTCGAGTCCGGCCACACCGCCGAGGCCACGGTCTTTCTTGAGCCCGGCGCGTACGTCATCATCTGCCTGATTCCGACCAAAGACCAACGGCCCCATGCCGTCCTCGGCATGCAAAAGATCCTGCAGGTCCACGACAGCGGCGCCGACCGTCCCACCTTCACCGGCACCGTCCATATGGCCATGTTCGACTATGAATATGTGGTGGTGCAGGATCTCAAGAGCGGCCCTCAGACCTTTTACGTGGTGAACCGCGGCCGCCAACCGCATCAAGTGAGCTTGGTGCAACTGGAAAACGGCGCCGCACCCGAAGACATGCTCAAGGCTTTTGGCCCGGCAGCCGGCTCACCGCTTCAGGGTAAGTTGTTAGGCGGGATGGCGGGTCTCGAACCGGGCGGACGCGGCATGTTCACCGCCTCGTTGACGCCCGGTCGCTACGCCATGATGTGCCTGTTCCCCGATCCTGCGTCGCCGGATTCCCACGCCGCCAAAGGCATGGTGATGACCTTCACCGTCGAGTAACGCGAAGGGCCGGAGTCCGGTCATCCCGGACTCCGGCCCTTCGGTCCCGGACGCTCACGCGTCCGTCACTGCGGCGAGGCGTTGACCTTCGTCGCTTCCTTCACCGGCGGCTCGATCTTGATCGCCGGCCCTTGCACCTTCGGCAGCACGCCCGCACCGGGCTTTTCCAACACGCGCTGGTCGCTCGCGTTGATGAGGTTCTGCATCACGCTATTCGCGCCGAACGCTGCGGCGCCCATCAATGCCCGTTCCCCCGTCGCATTGGTCTGCCCCGGATCATTCGCCAGTGACTGGCCTTTTACCGGATCCACGGTGGGTTTCATCGGATACCCTTCGTGCTTGGGCAACATGGCGGGATTCGCCAGAGCGGTCGCCACGACCCATACGGCCGAAACGAAGAACGCGCATATCGTCAGCATGACCTTGGTCATCATGCCACCTCCTTGGTTGAACAACACAACGCCCCCGGCGGTGGGAAAGCCGCACGGGGGCGTCCTCGTTTGAGGGAATCGCGAACAGAACTGATCTGTGAATCGTGAGAAGCGTCTACCCCGGTTTCATAACATCCTCCGGGCGACGCTATACCATACCGCCAGGGAGGACCCGGGAGTCAAGTAGGGGGGAACCGGCGAGGGAAGCCGTGTGTGGGGGTCTTCGTGCTGGCTTGAATCCTCTCTGATCGCGTGGAGAATAATTCAGCTTGTCAATTTCGCTGTGTGATACCTTCTACTTCCCCAGCATCCCCAATCCCCGCAGCTCGTCCAGCCAGGCCATCCGCTGCCGGTCGGTCATGCCTTCGATGTTGCCGATAAGACTGCTGCGGATGGGGGCGATGCCGCAGAACGACAGGATGTTGCGCGTGAGGCTCTTCAGGCTATGGGCACGGAAGAGCCATCGATAGACGAACGCGGGCATGCCCATCGTGACGACGATGCGGGCGGATTTACCGACGAGCAGCTTCTTCGGCATGCGCGAGCCCTGATACTCTGCGCCGAAGCCCGGACGAAAGACCTGCTCGAAGAAGCCCTTCAACAGCGCCGGCATCGATCCATGCCAGAGCGGATACAGAATCACCAGGTGATCCGCCCACCTGATCGCCTCTTGAACCTGCACGATCGGAGCAGGCGGCGTCCCTTTTTCGAAATCTTCCTTGGTCCGCAGGATAGGGAAATCGAGCGCACCAACCTCGATCCGCTTCACCTCGTGGCCGCCGTCCTGCGCCCCCTTGGCGTACTCATCCGCCAGCGCATGGCCGAAATGCCGCCGGGACGCATCGGGATGGCCTTGAATGATGACAATATGCTTCGCCATCACGAATCCACCGATTCACCGTACGTGAGACGCGAGACCCCTGGCATCTCGTCGCTCGTATCTCGTATCTCGCGTCTCGTCGCTCGCTTCGTATCTCGTACACACCGATGGCTCATGTTCGCCGGCTTTTGCTGGTCCCAAGCCCGTCAAGGTGGCCGGCGTCCAAAGGCGAGAGACGCTTCACGACCAGCGAGATACGTCTCAGAACAGCGGGTGGTGCGGCGCGCTCGCCGCCGGCGCCGAGGGATCGGTGCCTCCGGCGTTGCCGTAAAAGCGCCAGGTGCCGTCCTCATTGACCAGGTAGTGGACCTCGCGGCTCCAACTATCGATCGTGACGGGTTTGCCGGTCTGCCTATCAGTCCCGTACAGTCCTCCGGTGCACGTGACAAACGCTTTGCGGGCGCCGCCGGCTTGCACCAGTTTGAGCTCGGTCAACACGTGGGTCGAGGTCACGTTGCTGTAGTGCGCAAACACTTCTCCCCAAACGCGGCGGACATCGGCGATCTTTAATCCGTGATAGTTGTAGGCGGGGGCGTAGAACGCCATCAACCGATCCAGATCGGCACGGTTGACCGCCGTTTCGGCGCGATCGAACGCCGCCGCCAGTTCTGCCATGGCTCCGCGGGCATGCGCATCTGTCACGCTCCCCGGCGCCACCTCCACCGCGGCGGCCACGGGCGTGGGCGGGCGACAGGTGGTCAGCGAGAGGAGGCCAGTCAGAACGATCAAGACCGCTGTCGCGCCTGCCTGCGTCGTGGTCATGATGTCCGCCTGATTGCCGCTAGATCGGAGCCCACCTAGGATGAGCAATGGATATGCCAGGGTCAAGCGAAGGGAGGCGCGATCGAATGTGTTTTGTCACACGACGTTGTCAATATGCCGGCCCCTTCCACTGCGCAACTCATGACGCCTAACTCCCCAGGCCTGGGGCTCGCCTTGCTGCAAAACGCTACGCCGTTCTTCCACCTCCTCGGTGTGCCCGCCGCACAACGACACGCGGAGCCAGCGGCAGATCGCGTGGAGCTGGGTAAACAGACTCTGCAGAGAGGAAGCGGTTGCCGAATCGGCTGGCAACAACACGCTTGTCAAGACCATTCCGGCGTCGCTCCCCTCGTCGCCAGATCATTGGCGTTGACCAGTACCGCATAGGTACCGATCTCATGCGACGTCACTCAATGAGTGGTGCCTGGGCATGAACACCGAACCGCTCCAATTTTTCAATGCGGACGCCGAGAAGGCGAATGCACTTCCCCTCTGGATTGCCTCGATTGTCGAAGAAGGGCCTCAAGAGGTTCATCGCTTCCGCTTGGAGCACGTTGAGCGAGCTCGCAGGAATAGCGAGTGTGTGGCTGCGGGACTTGGTTTCAAAATCGGCAAAGCGCACCGTGAGCACGACGGTGCGAAAATGCGGGAATCCATCGGCGGCCAGCCGGCGCCCCACATCCTGACAGAGGGCCGCCAGCCGCTCGGCCAGAAACTGCGGGTCTCGGGTGTCCTGCTCGAACGTTTCCTGCTCCCCGATGGATTTGGCCTCGTACGTCTCCTCAATGGGAGTCGCATCGACGCCGCGGGCCTTGTCGTAGACATCCACTCCCCGTTTTCCGAACAGGGCATGCAACTGCTGTTGAGAGAGCCGCCTCACGTCGCTGATCACTTTGACGCCGATCCTGCCGAGCTCGACTTCGGTCTTGGGGCCCACGCCAGGAATGATTCGCACAGGCAGCGGGGCCAGGAATGCCATCGCATCTTCCTCTCTCACGACGGTCAAGCCATCGGGCTTATTCATGCCGGACGCGATTTTTGCGACGAGCTTATTGGGACCAATGCCCACCGATGCGGTCAAGTGTTCCTCCTCTCGAATGGCCTGTTTGATCTTCCGGCAGACCTCTTCGGCAAGGGCATAGGACTCGCACGAACTCAGGTCAACGTAGGCTTCGTCAATGCTGGCCGGCTCAACGAAGAAGACAAAGCGGCGCAGGGTCTCCAGGATATGGGCAGAGACCTCGGCATATCGTTCCATCCGCACAGGCAGAAACGTGGCAGGAGGGTGTCCCAGTTTCCTCGCCGTCTCCGACAGCCGCCAAGCTTTCGAGATGGGCAGGGCGGAATGGATGCCGTACTCACGTGCCGGGTAATTCGCGGTGGCCACCACACCCCGGCCTTTTCCTCCACGAGGATCAGCCCCCACCACGATCGGCACCCCACACAGCGACGGATTGTCACGTTCCTCGATAGCCGCGAAGAAGGCGTCCATATCAAGGTGGCCCACAATTCTCATACGGTAGCGTTCACCATGCGAACGTTTTCCATACCCGCGCACGAGCAAACGGCCAGGGCCGCACGCATCCACGAAAGCCCGCGCACACAACACGGCCCCTCATCTCGCCAACGCCTCGCCAGCCTCGCTGCAGGCCAGACAGGTCGACGCCGCCGGGAGGGCCCGCAGTCGCGCCACCGGGATGTCCTTGCCGCAGCGCTCGCACCGTCCATATGAACCGGCCTCGATTTTCGTGAGCGCACGGTCGATGGCTTCAATTTCTCTCTTTGCCCGCTCATCCAAGCGATCGAGCAACTGAACCAGTGTTTCCGTCCGGCCTCGCTCTTCCGTTTCACGTTCCACGTCCGTCTCGAGCCGGAGCAGATCCTCTTCGGTCTGCGCGGCCTGCCGAAACAGCTCCCGCCGTTGCGCCGGAAGCTCGGCGCGAAAATCGTGTAAAGGCAGCATGACGGTTTCCCTTCCTCCCTTGGCTCGTGATCATCTTCACCACAGTCTCCCATTATCGCTTATCCTCTGAAATTAGAGCATCCACAATGCCAGGATGGCTGAGAGAGCACGCCGACCAGGTATGGATGCGATGACAACAGGTGTTCGATTACATTGTGGGGAGCCTCTCCCCCGCCGAGCGGGGGCGAGGGACATTCTGGGACTCGGTACCCACACAAGATCCGGAAGAGCCCTTTTTCCCCGGCGGAGTACGGCGTA
>CAZXRB010000037.1:22890-32871 GCA_964642845.1 uncultured Nitrospira sp. | reverse complement strand
GTCCTTGATAAGGTTACCGCCGCAGTTGCCCGGCCACTTGCGGTCGCCGTATTCGCCGGCACGGTGAAAGTGGTACAGGCTGGTCAGATGTGGGACAGGGCTGGCGTTCTTCGGCGCTTTCGGCAGCCGGGCATAAACTGGCTGCTGAGGCTCCGCCGACCGTTGCGGAAGCGGGGAGATAGCGGCGCGTTGGAAGCGCGCCGCCAGAAAGGGATTGGTGCGGGCGAGTGCGTGCATGGTCATGCTTCCTTCACGGATAAGACGGTGGTTTCGAGAGCCTCGTCGTTGGTATGAATTAGGTCGCCGTCAGACCAGGATTCCGAAGCGGTTTCGGCGTCTTCCGCCGCGATTGCATAGATCTCGAGGATTTGGACGGCGACAGTTACGTGGTACGTCTTCATGGAATCATCCTTTCAGTGGTTGGCTGGTCGATGGTGGAAGCGTTGGCGATAGCAGCGCTGCACGCGCGGGCGGCCTCGGCAAGGTCTCCGCGCTCCCAGCGATCGACGACCATGCGGCAGGCATCGAGCAGTTCACGCGCTGCCTTGAGCACTTGTTCGTGGTCGAAGTCGATGGTGACGGAATGCTCGAACTCGTCATCGCCGACGACATCGACCAGGGCGGCGAGGTTGTCGCCGTCACAGTCCTCGGTGTAGTCGGCATCGGCCGTGGGCTTTTCCGCGGCGATGCGGGGCGCTTCCTCGGGCGAGGCGGCTTCGATGCCGGGGAAAAAGAGCCGCATTTCGCGGTAGATATGCACGTTGTAAAGCGTCATGGCTACCTCCAATCGCAGTGCAGGCTCGTGGCCTTGGCAATCGCCGCCAGCGCTTTCGTCCGTGCATCCTCTTCGCCCTCGCTCAAGCCGATGCCGTATTTGAGGTCCATGTCCACGGTTTGTTCGAGCAGGTAATCCAGGGCCTCCAGCAGCTCCGGCGCGGCCGCAATCAGGCGGCGGTTGGCGTCCTGTTGCTGGGGTGAGGCGATGCGGCCTTCGTCATCGCTGTGCGCGATCTCGGCGATGTAGATGTCGGGATGCCGGCCGTCGGGGTCGGGAGCGACGATATAATCCATGTCGTAATCCCACGGCCCCGGCGTGTAGCGTAGAGCGGGGTAAGTGGTGTCTATGCATGTCATGCCCGCCTCCTACACTTCACCGGCTTCGTCGTTCTGGCCGATAAATTCGACCGAGACTCTTGCAATTCGCCCCTGGTCGTTGAATTCCGCGTAGACGGGGTAGAGGCCGTCGCCGTAGCCGGTTGTCACAACGACACCGAGGCCGGGATGGCCCAGGTCGTAATTGAACTGCTTGCAGACGGGGTACAGCTGGTCCTCGTCGAGGATGTGGCAGAACGCTTGCCAGTCTTTGCCAATGGCCTTGGGGGCCGGATCGGCATGCAGGATGTAGCAGGGATCGCCGATCCAGCAGAGGCCGGCATCGATGCCGATCTCGCCGATGAGTTTGCGGATGGGTTGATTGTGTTTCATAGTGTGACTCCTTTCACTTGCGTTAAATGTGAGCATCGACGATGACGAGACGGTGGCCGGGATAGCGGGCAAGGATGGCCTTGGCGTCCTGCTGCCAGTTTTCGTTTTCAGTGATGAGGGTGGCCCACCAGCCCATCTGGCCGCGCTCGTGCCACCGGCCGTCCGGGGTGATGATGGCGTGCGGGATTTTGCCCCGGGCGATGACCTGGTCGGTGGTAGCCGTGTTGTCGGTGGAGGACTCGGCGCTGGTTTCTTTGCCATTGACCCAGCCATCCCAGCGGCCGCCGATGACGTACCAGTCCCACTTGCTGTCGGGGTTGTAGGTCGAGATCGGCTCGCCGCATTCGTTGAAGTACTCATGGTGCTTGATGCGGTCCGCGTACTTCTGCTCCGGGGTCATGCGGCGGAGTTGCTCCAAGTTCTCGCGGCACTTCGCGATGTCGTAGAGCGGCTCGCCGCGGCTGATAATCAGCTCCAGCCGGTGAATGGCGCTGGCGATGTCGGCGGCGGCCTGCTCGACGGAGTAGCAGACGTAAGGCTCGGCGTCGCCGTGCTCGTAGTACGGGTCCATCTGGCCGGCGATGAAGGCTTCGACGTGGGACACGCCCTGCGGGACGATGATGCCGACGGTGAAATGCGTCATGGCAAGACTCCTTTCCGGTCAGTTGTGGTCGAGGGTGAGGCGGAGTTCCGCGAACTGGCGTTCCAGCTCCTCCATGTCGGCATCGAAGGCCGGGTCAATGCCGGCGTCGGCGAAATGGTCGATGGTGTCGATGAGGCCGGACATTTGGTCGCTGACGTAGTGATTGAACGTGGTCATGGTTTGATTCCTTTCCGTTGTGGGCGGGCCTGGACCGGCCCGCCCGGTTGCTGCTGATTACTTCTGGTCCTGGACGCGGATGGTGATGCGGCCATTGAGCGGCACCACGTCGAAGAGGATGTCGAAGCCCTTGCCATCCTTGTGCGGGAAGGCGACGCCGATCTCGGTCCATTTCGAGTCCTTGCCCTCGCGCTCGCGGATGCTGTAGGCGGTATGGCTCGGCTTCCTGGTGGCCTTGGTGCCGGTTTCCGTGTTCGTGTTAGACATGTGCTTTCTCCTTCTGATTCGAGGCCGCACCCTTTGCGGCCTTTACGGGAGCGCCCAGGACAGAAGCCTGACGGGCTTTAGCCCACGGCCGGCATCGTGCCGGGCCGTGTCCGCTGCAACGTGAGAAACGGAAGGTTCACGCCTTGGGAAAAACGTGCTTTGTGAAAGCCGTTTGTCTCGTTGCGGCGGGCGCCGGCTTCTGTACACAGCGGAAGAAAGGCCGCCTGGGGCGGACGCTGGACCGGTGAAGTGAGAAAGCGGCGTGGATGCGAACCTGACCGGCACTCACGTCCGGATGAGCCGGGACGGTAGCCTGACCGCGGGAAAGACGACGCAGACTCGAAACAAGGTGGAAGCGCGGAGGAAGGAGATCGGCTGTGGTATCCCAGAGTCTGGCGTTCGGGTCAGCCACGGCGGGGGATAGGCCGGAGAAGGTTTACAGGGGCGTGCCGGCTCCTACCGGCCCAGCAGCCGTTGCAGGCTGAACCAGATTAGTCCCGACACTGCGAGGATCATGACCTGTGCGAAGAGCAACTCTGTCATCATGTCGTGTGTAACGTCGAGGCGCAGTTCGTGACTTGCCAGCGCATAGAAATCGTAGGGGTTTCGGGCATCCGATGGCCGGGCAGTAAAGACGATTTGATTCGGGCTGTGAAGTGCGACGGTGAGAGAGACAAGCCGATTCCATTGCGCCTCCACGTCGGACTTGATGTTACTGTCTTCATTGGTGCAGATGGTGACCTTCCCTGAATGAATTCTGTCCGCGACGAGGGAGAGGCGGTCCTGGGGTTGTTGCAGGATGTCGGTCGGCAACGGACGGTACTGAAGGTCGATGATGTCGAAACAGACAACCTCCAAGGTGCTCAAACGCGTGGCGATGATCGCTATCGGTGCGCCAATCAAGACGACCAGCGTCAGCACCACCCAGACTTGATAGACAAAGCGCATACGGTTCATTTCCGGTGTTAGCAACCCGCGCTTGCGCGTGAGTGCGTAATTCCACGGAAGGCTAATAGTGGATCGAGAAGAGGATGACAACTGGCAAGTATGTTTCGGGCAAAAGTGTACTCAGTTGGTCCTGCGGAGCCGGCTACACTTGTGATTATGAGAATAAGTTGCTATTGCGATTGAATTCGTGCATGGTGCCCGAGTGAAGAATGGAGGTTCAGGTGAAACCCACTGAAGACAGACTGGCTGAGCTTGCAATCGGAGTGATAGCGGTTGCGCTGATGGCGGCGATGGTGCTGTTCGGGATAGATCTGTGGAAGACAATACACTGACCGTGGGTAGCAGCGCGGGAACGTGCGGCGTTTGCGATGCGTGGCGACGATCAAGTAACCACCGAAAATTGCAGTAGAAAGCGGGAACTCTTCAACCAGGTGTCCGGCCGGGGTCGTCAAGGGGCGGCGCAGAAAAAGTTGCGGGTGGTGTCAATGGGCGTGTGTCACTGGGGTGACATTGGGGTGGCGCGCGGGTCGCATTGAGGGACACGAAATCCCCCGGAAACCAAGGCTGGCTGCGGGAGAGCAGATCATCGTTAAGATTTCGTTAACGATGTCGTAGTACGATAAAATGAGGCATGATCCGCATCACGCAACAGGATTCTGCTTTGGGCGCCAAGCGCTACTACGCCACGGCCGACTATTACAGCGAGGGACAGGAATTGGTTGGCTCCTGGGGCGGCAAAGGCGCATCCCGGCTCGGCCTGGAAGGCACAGTAGACAAGTCTTCTTTTGAGCGGTTGTGCGATAATCTCCATCCGGCCACTGGCGAGCCGCTGACCGTGCGCACGCGCTCGGACCGGACGGTCGGCTACGACTTCACCTTCTCCGTGCCGAAGTCGGTGTCGCTGCTCTACGCCATGACCGGCGATCCGGAGATTCTGGCGGCATTTCGGGGCGCGGTCGATGAGACGATGCGGGAGATCGAAACCGAGATGAAGACGCGCGTCCGCAAGGGACGTAAGGACGAGGATCGCGTCACCGGCAACATGGTCTGGGCGGAATTCATCCACACCACCTCGCGGCCGGTCGAGGGCGTTCCCGACCCGCAGTTGCACGCCCATGTCTTCGCCTTCAACACGACCTGGGATCAGCAGGAGGAACGCTGGAAAGCCGGCCAGTTCCGGGAGCTGAAGCGGGATGCGCCGTACTTCCAGGCGGCATTCCGGGTACGGCTGGCAAACCGGCTTCAGGATTTGGGATTCGGCATCGAGCGCAAGCGGGATGACTTTGAGGTCGCGGGCATACCGAGGGATATTTTGCGGCGCTTTTCGCGGCGCACGGCAGTCATCGAGAAAACCGCTGCGGAGCTTGGGATCACTGACCCCGACCGCAAAGCGGAACTCGGGGCCGAGACCCGCGAAAAGAAAGGCAAGGCCCTCAGCCTGGACGAACTCCGTGAGGAGTGGGGAAGCCGGATGACGCTGGAGGAATGGCACCAACTGGAAGGCACGTATTGCCGGGCGACGGCGTATGCCCGGCCGGAGCGTGGGGAGAAAGCAGCCGTCGATCACGCCATCGGGCACAGCTTCGTGCGCGAGGCGGTGGTGCCGGAACGCAAGGTAGTCACGGAAGCCTTGAAACGGGGGATCGGCGCGGTCACGGTCGAGGGCGTGACGCGCGAGGTCGAAGAGCGTCCCCTGATCCGCAGTGAATTCGCTGGCCGCAGGATGGCGACCACCAAGGAGATGCTGGCCCTGGAATCGCGGCTGATCGACTTCGCCCGCGATGGCCGAGGGCGTTGCCGGCCGCTGGGCAATCCGCTGCGCCCATGCTCGCGGGATTGGTTCAATGCGGGTCAGAGGGCGGCCGTAGCCCATGTGCTTGGCTCGCGCGACCGGGTGATGATTATCCGCGGCGTGGCCGGGACGGGGAAAACCACACTGGAACAGGAGATCGGCGAAGCGCTGGCGGACGCCGGCAAGCCGGTGGTCGCCATTGCCCAATCCACCAAGGCCAGGGACGTGCTGCGCGCGCAGGCCGGCCTGCCTGACGCCGATACGGTGGCGATGTTCCTGAAGAGCGAGAGGATGCAGGCAGCGGCTCGCGGCGGCGTCATCCTGGTCGATGAGGCGAGCCAGCTCGGCACGCGCGATATGGACCAGTTGTTCGGCATTGCCGAAGCGGTCAATGCCCGCGTGGTGCTGGTGGGGGATCGCCGTCAGCACCGCAGCGTCACGGCGGGCGAGCCGCTCAAGTTGTTGGAGGAGAGGGCGGGCCTGCGGGTCGCCGAAGTCACCGAAATCCTGCGCCAGCAGGGCGATTACAAGAAAGCAGCCCAGGCGCTGAGCGAAGGCCGGGTCGGGGAGGCGTTCGAGGAGCTTGACAAGCTCGGCTGGATCAGGCAGGTTGCCGATGCAGATCGCAGCAATCAGTTGGCCGCCGCCTATCTGGCGGCGGTTTCTGAAAAGAAAAAGAACGGCGAGCACAAATCCGCCCTTGTTGTCTCGCCGACGCACGCGGAGGCGCGTGGAGTCACGGATGCCATCCGGGCTGCCTTGAAGGCACAGGGCAAGCTCAGCAAGGAACGCATCGTCACGGCATGGGTGCCGACACATTTGACGGACGCGGAGAAAGCGGACCCGACGCAGTATGAGCCGGGCGACCTGCTTCAGTTCCACCAGAATGCCAAAGGCTACGCGAAGGGCGCGCGGCTGATCGTGGGCGAGGGGGCCGAACCGCCGACGGCGCTTGCCAACCGCTTTGAAGTCTACCGGCCGGTGCAGCTCGCCTTGGGTGTTGGCGACCGCGTTCGCATCACCGCTGGTGGCAAGACGAGGGACGGCAAACACCGGCTGACTAACGGCTCATTGTTTACGGTCGAGGGATTTACCAAAAGAGGGGACCTGCTTGTCGATGGCGGTTGGGTCATCGACCGGGATTTCGGGCACTTGACGCACGGCTATGTGCTGACCTCCCACGCCAGCCAGGGCGACACCGTGGACAAGGTTTTTGTTGCGATTTCCAGCCAGTCTTTGCCCGCGACCAATCAGCGAACGGCCTATGTGGCGTCCACGCGCGGCAAGGAACAGGTAATCGTGTTCACGGATGACCGCAAGGAGCTGCTGAAAGCCATGAGCCGCCCGGACGATCCGATCTCGGCGACGGAGCTGGCCGAGCCGATGCAGGAGAAGCCGGCGTTGCGGGACCGCCTGATGTGGCGGCTGGCATTTGCCCGTGGACTTGGCATCTTTGGGCCGCGGCGCGACTCAATGCAACAGGACCGGATCGCGGACCGGGGATTGGACCATGCTGGATGACCTCACACACCAGGAACGAATTCGGCGCAACCCGCCTCTCTCGGGTCTGAACGCCATTTTGCAGTCGAAGGAAATCGAGCCCGAACCAGGCGAGGCGTCGTGCGCGGCCTTTGGCTATCTGCGGGGCATCCGCGATCAGTCCGCGGCCGTGGAGTTCCGCTTCCGAGACGGCAACAGCATCTGGTTGCCTTACAACTGGCTGGGGGCCTGGCAGTACAACCGGTCCGAGGGCCTGCTGCTGAGGTTTTCTGGGGACGTTGTGTATCTCGTTCTGATCCGGGGCAGCAACCTCGACAAGCCGCTCAATGAAGGCGCGATCAACCTGACCCATGCCGGCTTGCAACGGCATCGCGTGCTCTGGGTCCGGGAAATGAGCGACGACGAAATCCGACAGATCGGCGAGAAAGGCCCGACCATCGACAGCATCGAGCTTGCTGAGTTCACCTCCCACGAGGCGCTAAAGAAATGGCTGACGGAGAGGGCACCGGCGTTTCTGCAAGGCACCACAAGAGGTTGAGAAGAGAGCCAAGTGAGTCTCACCAATTCGGTTTATCCAAGCGATCAACGGTGCTAGACTAACTCGGGTACATTTTCGATGGGTGTTAGCCGTTCCTTGAGCGGACACGCCGGCGCAGTGAACTGGATAGGCTAATTAGAGATGACCAATTCGGGCAATGACACCAAAAACAACGACACTCAGCGGTCGCGGGTGGATGCTGCGATGCGGTGGGCGACGCTGACCATTGCTGTCATCGCCGTGCCATCGTTCGGCGTTGTCATCTCGCTAATCGCACCAGTGGCCGGTTCCGCCATTTTGGTCGTCTTCGTTCTGGCATGTTGGCTTTGCACCTATCTCGGCATGCGAATTATGGATCGTTCCAGCATGTCCGCATGCATCACCACAAGAAAGGAGAATGCCTAAACTAATTAGTGGCTGGCCAGGGGCTCAGTGCCCCCGGCCGCACCTCTTTCGCGCAATCGCCCACACCAATTACCGCGCCGCGAACTGGACCACGAACTACATGGCGCCCTTGTGCCCCTGGCACAATTCTGAGAGCGGTGAGGTTTCCGCATAGGAGAAAGTACGGCTCAACGATTAACCATGCGCCCTTCCATTAACCAGTCGTTAACTTCCGCCGGCACTGTTCATTCATAATCTCCTAGACCTGTCCTCGTTGGCATAAAAAGCTAGGATACTGAACTTATGGGCTCATGTTGGCCACAATCGGTGACAATGAAGCGCGCGTTGACGCAGCCGCAAGCGAGTTGGCTGTCACGCGCGTGCCGCAAATATGAAGTGCATTTATCATACATATGATGTATACTGAGACTTGATACGACCAATTCAGTAACACAACTGACCGACAGGAGACCGATTATGAAAGTACGTTCCTTACAGATGAATCGGGTGCAAGCCAGTACTGTCGCACTGGTAGCAGTCTTGTCGATGGCTCCCCAGTTGGGGATGGCTAGCACGAGTGGAGCGCCACCCACACCCGTATGTGGTACTGGCAATACCCCAGGTCCAGGCGAGTCTTGCCCTACAGGCGGCACAAATAAAACTATAACCTGTATTCAAAATGGCAATAAGGTTATATTGGCATGCTGCCAATATGCCGAAGGAAATGATGATTTCTACTGGGAAGTGGCACCTCTTGGTATGTGCCCTCCACCACTCCCTGCGCTCCCTTAGCAGCCCGTTGAAAAAGGCCTCTTGACAGCCTTGGTATAGTACGGCCATCGGTGGTCAGCTGGAACCGTCACGGAGGAGCCGAAGAAGGCCTTGGGACGACGGAAAGTGGAACAGCAGGAAGCGTGGGTGGTGACGACGGATTTGCCGAAGTCGCCCGGGCATCCTTTCTATCGGAAGTTGAACGCGCTTTTGGCCGAAGCCAAGTTCGATCGTTGGGTCGAAGAGCGTTGCGCTCCGTATTACGATGGGGCGGGTGTGGGTCGGCCGTCGATCCCTCCCGGGACGTATTTCCGCATGATTTTTGTGGGGTACTTCGAGGGCATCGGTTCGCAACGCGGCATTGCCTGGCGGTGCAGCGACAGCCGGTCGTTGGCGGAATTCTTGGGAGTGCCCATCACCGAGGCGACGCCGGATCATTCAAGCCTGACGCGGGTGCATCAACGCTTGCCGCTGTCCCTGCACCAAGAGGTGTTTCAGTTTGTGCTCAAGATTGCCACGGAGAAGAAGTTGCTGAAGGGCAAGACGGTGGCGGTGGACTCGACGACGCTGGAAGCGAACGGGGCCATGAAGAGCATCGTGCGGAAAGATACGGGGGAAGACTGGAACGAGTATGTGACACGGCTGGCGGCGGCTGCGGGCCTGGAGAATCCGACGGCGGAGGAGTTGCGGCGGTTTGACAAGGGGCGGAAAGACAAGAAGGTGTCGAACGAGGAATGGGAGTCGAAGACGGATGCGGACAGCCGCATCACCAAGATGAAGGATGGCACGACGCACCTGGCGTATAAGGTGGAGCACGTAGTGGATGTGGCCACGGATTTGGTCTTGGCGGCGACCGTCCATGGCGGCGATGCGGCCGACACGGAGACGCTGGTGGACAGCGTGGTGGAAGCGGAGATCAACGTGCAAGAAGCGGCCCGGCAAGCCGCCGGGGAATCGCAACCTCTCAATGAACACACAGCGGAAACGTTTTGGGCCAAAACCGAAAGGGTGATTGAAGAAGTCGTGGCCGACAAGGGTTATCACAGTGCCGACGCGCTGGACTTGTGTGACGCCGTGTCGTTGCGAACGTATATTCCGGAACCGCGTCGGCGTGGCCGGCGTCACTGGCGTGACCAACCCGCCGGTCGGCAAAAGTTGGTGTATGCGAATCGTCGCCGCGTGCAGGGAGCGCGGAGCAAGCGCTTGCAATGGTTGCGGAGCGAGAAGACGGAACGGAGCTTTGCCGATGTCTGCGAGACGGGCGGCGGGCGGCGTTGTTGGTTACGAGGCTTGACGAAAGTGACCAAACGCTACTTCCTTCAAGTGGCGGCGCGCAATCTCGGGCTGATACTCCGCAAACTGTTTGGGATTGGAACACCGAGGAGCTTACAAGGCTCTTTCGCGTTTGTCTGGCTTCTCCACTTTGCCAGAAAAACGCTTGGCGAGCTTGTGGAACGCTTAGAAGCTCTGCGGATG
>CAZXRB010000037.1:20191-22850 GCA_964642845.1 uncultured Nitrospira sp. | reverse complement strand
GCCGCCTCATTCGCCCCGGGAAAACAGAGGTAATTCAACGGGCTGTTAGACGATGGAGATATGGTGGCTCTTCCGGAGAATGCGTATTTAGGCGGCGCTAACAATGTCCCGGCGTGGCAATTGAAACCTGATCCGGAGGGGAAAGGAGCCGGGGTCGTCGTTGGGTTGCACACGATTTCGCCTTTTTTTGAGCCATGAACTCAAAACTTGGCCTTTGAGGCAACCCTGGAGCCCCAAACCGATTCACCCCTCTGAGCGAATCTATACCCTGTGAGTCCTCAACCACAATACGCATTCTCCGGAAGAGCCCAAAAAAGGCTCCAAACACACGCTGCTGGTGGACCGGCATGGCGTGCCGCTGGCCATCCGCACGGCGGGGGCGAACGTCAGTGACCACCGGCAGATCATCCCGCTGCTCATGGACTTCCCGAAGGTCACGGGCAAGCCGGGTCGGCCCAAGGAACTGCCCGACGTGGCCTATGCGGACCGCGGCTACGACTGCGACGCGACCCGCTGGATCTTGGCCTGGCTGGGCATCGAGCCGCACATCGCCAAGCGGCGGGCGCCGCACGGCAGCGGGCTGGGGAAGGTACGCTGGGTGGTGGAACGGACGATCAGCTGGCTCAAGGGGCTGCGGCGCATGCGCATCCGCTATGATCGCCTCGGCGTCATCCAGGAGCCCTGGAACACGCTGGCCGCCTGCGTCATTTGCCATCGCCTCTTGCATGATAACGATGCTCTATCCAGGTACGTTTTGGCAGAGCTTCTTTAGTCCGCGGCCGTGGGGTTCCGCTTCCGAGACGGCAACAGCATCTGGTTGCCTTACAACTGGCTGGGGGCCTGGCAGTACAATCGCTCCGAAGGGCTGCTGCTCCGATTCTCCGGGGACGTTGTGTACCTGGTTCTCATCCGGGGCAGCAACCTCGACAAGCCGCTCAACGAGGGCGCGATCAACCTGACGCATGCCGGCTTACAACGGCATCGCGTGCTGTGGGTCCGGGAGATGAGCGAACAGGAAATCCGCCAGGTCGGCGAGAAGGGGCCGACCATCGACAGCATCGAAGTGGCGGAGTTCGAGTCGCATGCCCAGCTCAAAGAGTGGCTCGGCAAACATGCCCCGGGTTTTGCCTGGCTGACTCATGCCTGATGGCCACTTCGAAATAAGGCATGGGCTGCGAGCTTTCCAAGGGAGGCCTTGGCGTTGGCAGCGCACTGGTGGTGGACGTGTTCTTGGAGACCCAGCAGGTTAGCGCCAACGATTTTTCCGATCACCCAGCCGAATTCAACCTGTGACCACTGGTCCTCTATGTTGGCGTGGCCGAAGCCGTCGGTATCCTCGCTCATTTACGCCCGGCACGACATGCTGCGGCGATTAGAGCCTGGAGCTGCCGCACGGGTGCCAGGGACCTGCTTTGATCGGCTGATGACTACGCCCGCATAGGAAGGCGATCCCATCATTACCGACCCGAGCAGCCGTTAACGGATTGTTAATCACTTACTCTGTTCTGTGACATGTACACAGTTCGGTGCTGATTGCCATCGAGAGTCAAGTTGCCGCAACTCCTGGGCTTTTTCGGCGTCTACCGCACTCACGAAGGCACGGCTTCTAGCCTAACCTAGCACATCTTGGGTCGTAGTTATCATCACTTTGTCTCAAATATATCATGCATTAGTCACCGCAGTAATGTATACTTAGTTCTACGATATATCCGCAGCTGCACCACTTCACGACGGTAAGTTCAGCCATATCTGCAAGTGCTACTGCCACACAATACATCAGAAGGAGACCGATCATGAAAATGTTACCTTTATCTGCTGTCATCGTCGGCGTGCTCGCCTTCTCCGCAGCGCCCGCAACGGCGAGAACTGCAAACACAACATGCTCATGTAACTATACATGCGGCGATTGGGCCGTGGGTGACGAACATGACTGGGTGATAAGTGGCAGCTGCAAGTACAGTGATGGAACCGCAGTACCCAATTCCACGAAGTTGTGGGACGGCGGATATTCGACTGAGGCTAGCTGCGAGCAAGTAGCAACGAACTTGGCGACTACTCTTGGTTGCACAAACGCGCCCACGAGTGAGGAAGGTCAGACGGTGCAAGTGCAGTAAGCACATCACGAATGACGACAACCGGTCTGTCGCGGGCATGCCAGGATGGTAATTATGTCGGGCAGGCTTCGGGTCAGTCGCATGGAGAAAAGACGTGACGGAGCGGTAAGGGACGATCTCAGTTGCGCTCCGTCCTGAAGGGAGGAGTAAAGACATGGTTAGAAAGGGGCTACTCATCTTGCTGGCCGCGATGGGTGCATCTCTTGTGGTGGCGGCAACACAGCCAGCCTACGCGGATTTGTTGTCAAAGACCTGTGAGGCGGGGGGAGACGCAAGTCAATGTTTCTACTGCCTACAGAACCCCACGGCGTCTGGCTGCAAGTTTACAATTCCTACGAACCCAATTGATCCTGGCGGTGGCGGCGGCGGTGGCGGTGGGGGCGGCAGTATTTCCGGTTGTCAATGTGTAAACGGTAGCTGCCATGACCTTAACGGTAACTCTTGCGACGGCGGTGGCGGTTTAGGCGGCGGCGGTGGTTATGGATGCCCGCCGAACGATCCGTCATGCGCAGGGTTTTTTGGTGTCGTGGGTGGCGGCTCTGGCG
>CAZXRB010000037.1:16039-20091 GCA_964642845.1 uncultured Nitrospira sp. | reverse complement strand
GAGGCGGCGGAAACGGCGATTACGCGATAGGGGGCAGCAACAGCACCACCACGCCGGTTAGCGGTGGCTCTGGCGGAGGCGGCGGAAACGGCGATTACGCGATAGGGGGCAGCAACAGCACCACCACGCCAGTTGGCGGTGGCTCTGGCGACAGCAATGGCTCGAGCGCGACAGTCGGCAGCGGGGCCGGGAACGGCAACGCCAACATTCGGATGCTGGGCAATGGGAGTTCCAGCAGTGGTGAGCCGACAAATGGTTCCGTGATGCACAGCAACGCGTCAGTCAGAAGTTTGCGATGACGACTTCATCGCATCGTCAGGCCCACGCCTGCGAGCCTATTGCGATTGGGCATGCAGGCAATTCCGGGGTCAGAATGCCCGCGAAATCCTGCAAGTCAATGATGTCGCAACCGGCTTCGCGGGCGGTGGTTAGTTAGGGCCGTTACGCGAAGGGAATGGACGGTGACGGCTAGGTCCAGGCCGAGGCGTGAGACGTTACCCGCACCAAAGGTAGGGACGGTGGCGGGTTAGCGGCGTGGGCTGGAATTGTCGCCGGTCACGCCTCCAGGCCGCCTTCCTAGCTAGGGCGAAGCAACACCAAGCAACACCCCACTAACAAAATAAGGGCTCATCCGACTAGGTCAGGTGGACGATAGCTGGGCAGATCGGGTAAATTGCGAGCCTGGTCTCTTGCCACGGAGGGCTAGTCATGGTTCGCCGCCACGAGATTTCTCCCGCATTAGCCCCTGATGACCGGCTTGCCGGGACAGCATGGAGGCCTCGCCGAGGACAATCGGCGATTCATCAACGCCATCCTACACGTCGCCCGCACCGGGATCCCATGGCGCGATCGGCCGGAGCGGTACGGGAACTGGAACAGCCAGTGGCGTCGCTTCGATCGCTGGGCCAAGTCGGGTCGGTTCACCGCCATTGCCGCCGGAGCGATTCGCCGCGCGCCGCGAGCGACTGGGACGTCGCCAGCACCGCCTGCTGGCACAGCACTGGGAAAACAAGCACGCGCGCCGCTTGGTGAAGCGGCTGCGACGGCACGAGGCCGAGCTGTTCACGTTCCTGGACCACCCCGAGGTGCCGTCGGACAACAACCACGCCGAGCGACAGATCCGCCCGGCGGTGATGGTCCGCAAGAACAGCTACGCCAACGGCAGCGACGACGGGGCCGAGACTCAGGCGGTCTTGATGAGCGTCTTCCGCACCCTCAAGCAACGCGGCCACAATACCGTCTTTGCCGTCCTGACATGCTGTTCGCGACCACCTGCGAACCGGTCAACTACCGAGCTTGCCCCACGAAAATCGCTGAAATCGGCAAGGCTTATCCATTTCCATGGTTTCTGGGTGCCGCGCAGCGGCATGACGACTCTTAGCTTTCACACGTTCTTCTGTGATCTGCCCGCCGTCTACCCGCTTCCGCTACGATTTGTGATCCCTTGTGCCTTTCTTGCGGGCCTTGTTGATCAGTTCTTTCAACTGCTCATAGGTTGTGGCACTTGGCACAACTTCGGTCCCCACATAAAGGACAGGGGTGCCAGTGATGGAGAGGAGTTTCGCCAGTTCCTTGTTTTCTTGCAACGCCTTGCCGATTTCCGGGTCGTCCATCGCCTGCTTTAGCGCGGAACCGGCGACACCGTACTTAGCCGCCGCGGCTTGTAGGCTCGCATCATCAAACTGGCCGGTACTTTGCATCAGCGTACTGTAGAAATCGAAGTAGTTTTCCTTGTTAAGACGGTAAAAGGCGAGGGATGCCCTGGCCGCAAGCTCGGAATCAGCGGAGAGCAGCGGATAATCCTTGAATACAAATCGCAGCTCTTGGTCCTCTTGGATCAGGCGGGCGATGACGGGCACCATGCGCTTGCAGAAACCGCAGTGGAAATCGTAGAACTCGGTAATCGTCACCGTAGCGGCCGAGGCGTCGCCGACGGACGGGGCGTTCGCATCGGTCAGTCTCGCCTGATATTTGGCGGCGGCCTTCTTCATCTGCACCGTATGCTGCGCCAATTCCTGCTGCTGCAATTTGCGGATGGAGTCGCGGATCACATCCGGGTGTTTTTGGACGTATTGCCTGACAATGGTTTCGATCTCTTTTCTGGACAACTCTGGCGGCGCGTCGGCGCAAGCATGCTGAGCGAACGCGACTGCAACTAGGGCGGCTGCCAATGGCAAAGCGGTGGCCTTCATATCAATGGTGAGTCAGTTGTGATTCCATGCAACGCTGCGCTCCGGCAGCCTTTCACATTATGTCATGCAAGCTTTAAACAGTGGTAAACGTTTCGATGCCTATTAGGGACATGACGCGGAAGGAATGGATAGTGACGTTCGGATCAATGATCGGATTACTAACATATGAGGTCTCAAGGCGCAATGCACAAGATGGCGGCCGGCACCAGCGGGTGCCGCTGGTTGTCAGCAGGCGCGAGCGGGATTCAAGTAGTACAGCCTGGCGTAGTGGGGCGAGAGCCGCTGGAGGCCCAGTCCGTGCAGTCGCAGCCAGGCCGACAAATCGTTGTACTGAATACCGCCCGGATCGCGCTGGTTAAGCACTTCGTAAAGCCCCGATTGCGTTACCCAGAGGATGCAGTCTGCGGGGGGAAGTTCTTCGCCGAGTGCTTTGTGGGATCGTCGGCGGGCCTCCCAGGCCGCGCGGTTGAGAAGACTCGCGTTTCCCCACTCGCAACCATTGGCGCGACACCACGTCATGAGAATCTCAATTGTGGTCGCTTTGTTCATTCACCTTGGAGAACTGATATACCGAAGCTGTTGTTGGTCATGCTGCCTTGGTTCTGTGTCTTACAAGCCAGATCACACTTACGACAGATAAGGCACCTGACCCTGGCCCACGGCAACTCTACCGATACATTGCCCAAAGACAGTCTTATTTTATCAGGTGCTTGCCCAAAGCTATTTATCCATCGGTAACACTATGCTACAATTGCTGTTTGGTAGCAATCATTAATAATCACAAGATGCCACAAAGGCACGATTACAACGGCGGCTTCACTCTTGTCGAGATTGCCACGGTCCTCGCGGTGATCGGACTGGTTGCAGGTGGCATTCTGGTGGGGGAGGACCTCATCAAGGTAGCCTACCGCCGGGCGGAAGTCTCTCAAATGGGAAAGTTTGTGTCCGCCTACAACGCTTTCCGGATGAAGTACAATTGTGTACCCGGTGATTGCGCCGGCGCCTCGGCCCTGGGATTGGGAACCGACGGCAACGGAGACGGCATGATTGACTACCTTGTGCCCGGTGCCAATGTACAGGAATACTATCAGGCTTGGAAGCATCTAGGAGCAGCAAACCTCGTTGCTGGCAGTTACACCGGCGTTGACCCGTTCAATGGCAGTTGCTTGCCGGGAGTGTGCCCTCCAGCACAAATATCCTCCCAAGGGGCTTATTTTATCGGAGGGATAGCGAGTTTCGGATTTTCGCTCTTTGGTGGGCTCGCCCCTTATGGCACGAGCATGTACTCCGATACCTACACGACTTTGTTCATCGTGGCGAATTACAGCCGGTGGAAAGGTGTGCTTGGCGTCCATGATACTTTGTATATTGACACAAAACTTGACGATGGCATAGCAGACAAGGGCCGTGTTCTCACCGTCAACAGCAATGAAGCGGCGGGCAACTGCGTGACAGGAGACTATACCGTCACTAACGGCACCGTTAACTATAATATGGCAGATACGGCGGGTGATTGCATGGTGCTAAATATTGTCCAGTAAGTGGAGCCGACGGCGACCTAAGGTGTACCTTCTCGGCGTACCTTTGGCCGTAGACCAAGAAGCCGCTGAGTGTCCGTGGTATATCGATGACCGACGACAAAACGGGCCGCGAAGGAGTTAGTATTTGAGGACGTAGGCTGGCGATTCAGTGAGCCGGTCGCGGTTCCTTATATATGTGAGTGTCGTTCGCGGGTCGGCGTGCCCGGCGTAATCCTGCAGGTCAATGATGTCGCTGCCGCGCTCGCGGGCGGTGGTGAGGGCCGTAACGCGGAGAGAATGCACGGTCACGTTGGGGTCGAGCTTCAGCCGCCGGACGTAG
>CAZXRB010000037.1:11530-16029 GCA_964642845.1 uncultured Nitrospira sp. | reverse complement strand
TACACTCTTTCCCTACACGTAGGCTTCCACGAGCTTCTGCACCGCGCGGCGCGTCATCGGCCGAGCAGCGAAGCCTTGCTGGCCCTGGTCGCGGGCTGCGACGACCGGCCGAAACATCGCCCCTGGCATGTCCTCCCGGATGCCGCTGACGGCAAGCCAGGCTTCGAGCCGTTCCTCGGCTTCCTTATGCAGCGGCACCTGCCGCTCTTTTCCGCCCTTGCCGTGAATCTCCAGCACCTTATGCACGCCGTTGCTCTTGTAGCTGCCGACTTTCAGCCGGACCAGCTCGCCGACGCGGCAGCCCGTGTAGGCCAGGATCGCGAAGATGGCCCGGTCGCGGGTGCCCACGGGCACCGCGATTCCCTCTGGGCCATGCGGCCCTTCCCTCACGATCTTCTCCGGGGGAGCGTCGAGCAGCCGGCGGCAATCCGCCGGGGAGAGGGCGACCGTCTTGCCGTCGCGTGGCACGGCCGGAGCGTCCACGAAGTCGCCGTGAGCCGGGTTGGTGCCGGTGTAGCCGTAGCTCTGGAGGTAAGAAAACAGCGAACGCAGCGCGGTCATCTTGCGGCGGACCGAGCTGTTGCTCAGGCCCTGGGCCAGAAGGTGATCCCGCCAGGCCGCGACATGATGAGGGCGGACGTGCAGCAGCCGTTCCGGTTGGTCAACCGCGATGCCGGCAAATGCCAGGAATTGGCGGATGTCGCGGTCATAGTTGCTGCGTGTATCACGGGAAGGGGATTTGGCAAGCCAGGCCCGGCAGGCTTCGGCGACGTGAGCGGACAGCTCTGTGGTGTGCGCGGCCTGACCCGCAGTCGCGGGCAGGAATGGGAGGAGCGGACCGCCGGTCACGCGGCCTTCCGAATCTGGATAATCTCGACGCCGACATCGAGTTGGTTCCAGGACGGGTCGGCAGTAATGACCGGCGACCGGGAGGACATTGCAACGGCCAGGCAGGCTCGGTCGGCAATTGAGAGACCGTACTTTCTGGTGGCCGGCCGCAGAGATGCGGTCAGCGCTGCGAGTTCGGCGTCCAGCGGCACGATCTCAAGTTCTAGCCGGTCGATCCTGAGGCGGGTTTCTTCGAGCGACCCGCTCAATTCGGCAAGCCTGGTCAGTACCTCGGCATAATTGACGGCGGACCATCTGCCTCCGGCCAGGCATTTACTGACTTCATTTCCACCCGGTTCATCCAGAACGAATGCCAGGACCGCTGACGCATCAAGGACGCAGCTAGTCACGGTCGCCGCGCTTGTGCTGCTTGCGGGAGCTGGCGATTTCAGCCTCCTCGCGAACCGCCTCTGCTCTCCGTTCAGAAATCAGCTCGTCCACGATGCTGGCGTCCGGCCTTGCGAATTGGCAGAAATACTCCTGCACGTCCTTGACCACCTGGGCGTAGCTGCGCAGGCGCAAGCCGTCCTTCTCGGCGTCGATGACGACCTGGTCTCCGGGTTTGAGTCCCAGGCGGTGGCGAAGCGGTGCTGGGATGACGACCCGTCCGTCATTAGTCAGCCTGGCATGAAAACGGTCGGTCATCTGTCAACGCACTTGTGAATTGTCGATAAGGCAACGATGCCACAAAGCAGACACATCTGTCAACAATTATGCGAGCCGACAAGTAAGCTCCATCTGGCGGGGAGAGGATGAGAGATACTGGTATGGTTCGCCTAAAGTGGGTTAGGCGAACTATAAACGGCCTTGGATGAAGGCGCAAGGGAAATGTACTTGGTTAACGCGGCGTTAAGCTTCCCCTTGTAGTCATGGTGATGCTCCGTGCTCTTTCTGGTTGCGCGAGACCCCAATGTATGTCACTGTTGCTAGAGGACAACACTGGAGGACACATGACTACAGAGAAGGTAAGCGTCACTATCCGGCTGGAACCTGATACCGTCGCATTCCTGGATCACCTTGCGGAGGTGCAGGACCGCGACCGTAGCTATCTGATTAAGCAGGCGGTGGGTGATTTTGTTCGGCTGCATCGCTGGCAGATCGAGGAGATCGAGAAGGCCCGGAAGGAAGCCGACGAGGGGCTGTTTGCGAGCGATGAGGAGGTAGAGCGATTCTTCTCGAAGTGGACGGCATGAAGGTCCGCTGGCTTTCTCCCGCACTGGCTCAGCTTGATCGGGTCTATGACTACATCGCTCAAGACAATCCCAAGGCAGCCCGATTCGTGTTCACACGCATCCAGCACTCTGCCAGCAAGCTGGAACGGTTGGCGAATGTTGGGCGGACAGGGCAGGTGCCGGGTACGCGGGAGCTGGTCGTAGCCAATCTCCCCTACGTCATCGTCTATCGAGTGGCGGAAGCGGAGGTACAGATTCTCCGTGTATTGCATACCAGGCAGGATTTTCAGTGAAGGAAGCAAGTCAGTGAGGTATGCAGGTGCGCTGCTCCGGGCAAAACTGGGTTTCAGCCCCTCCCGGTGGGGAGCCGGGATACTTCTCGATTCGGGAAAGCCGATGACTTCAGTGCGAGGAGCGGGGAATCGATCCGTTGGTGCGGCTGGCGATATCGTGGGTCATCGCGGCCATCTCGTCGAGGGTGAAACCCGCCGCAGACACCAGTCGGCCGATTTCCTCGGGCGTCACCAGAGGGCGGTTCGCGCCGTAGTGACATCGTTCCAGTGCTGTGACCAGTGCCCGCAACTTCGCCAGAGTGGGGTTCGTGCGGCCGTGCTTCCACATCGACAGGGTTGTGCGTGAGAATGCCGGCTCTGTGTCGCAGAGAGGGATGGTCCGTGACACGAGTTCGCTCTGCGTAATCCCGGCAGTGCGCAGCCGGCCCAAGATGGCGCTAAGTCGTGATGAAAACTCGGATCGCCGGTACGCCACACCCCCCTCCCTGCTTAAGAACAGGATAGCGCTCTAGACGGTTTGGCGCAAGCATTGTCAAGCGGCTGGCCACGTCAAGTTTCTGGTTGGCTTACCTCTCGAATCGCGCTATGCTGACAAAGCTTAACGATAATTAACCGTCAGTAGCCGTCTGGATAAGGAGTTACGCAATCGCCTTGCCGTCAACTTGCGGCAACATCTGGCCCGGTCGGGAGAAGCGCTCTTCCCGCACCAGCAGCAGGCTTTGCATCATGTTTCCACGTTTCTTACTCAGCCGGTCGGCTCGCCTATTGGCGACGATGCGTCGAGCCGCAAGCGGGGCGATTGGTGCGAAATCGTCTCGGCCACGGGCACGGGCAAGACCCGCATGTTCGGCCACCTGGCACAGGGCATGGGTCAGCGCACGCTGATCCTGACGCCGCGTAACCTGCTCAACCTCCAGACGAAACGCGAGTTCTGCGAGGAAATCGGGATCGATCCCGACGAGGTGGGCGTTTACGACAGCAAGCAGACCCAGCGGCAGAAACGGCTCGCGCTCGATAAGCAATATCTGATTACCACCTACCAGTCGCTGCCCTCGCTGGTCCGAAGAGGGCTGGTGGCGCCCGACCCGGCCAATCCGAACTACCGCCCCGTCGTCATCCTCGACGAAGCGCACATGGGACAGGGACATGCGACATCGAGGCTGATACGCTCGTTCCTGGATACCTGCTTCGTCGCCGGCTTCACCGCCACGGACGCAGGGGCGCACGAAAGCCTGTTCCACGGGCAGCGGCCAATCTTCGAGCTGGGTATCGTGCCAGCGGTGGAACAGGGGCTGCTCTGCCGGGGCGTGAAGACCGGCGTGCTGGACGTGCAGATTGATGAGGACTGGCTCCGCGAGTTCCAGCGGACGACGCGCGGGGAGTATGCCGATGAGGCCGTTCATCGGTTTGCCCGCAACCCGTCCGTCGTCAAGGGGGCCATCGAGTTTCACCTGACGCAGGACGATGAGCACCTGGGCAGGCTGCACCGCCTGCCGACGATCTTCTTTACCCACGGTATCGACGCCGCGCAGTTGGGAGTTGAACTGTTCAACCGGCGAGCGACGGAGCTGGGAATCAATGCGCGCGCCGACTACATCAGCGGCGACATGGACCCCAGGGAACGCGAGGAGAAGCTGGAGCGGTTCAAACGCGGCGAAATCCAGGCGTTATGGAATGACCGCGTGCTGGAGATGGGATTTGATGACGCCAACGCCACGGTCTGCTATTCACTCAAACCATCCTTGATGAGCGCGACGCCGACGCAGCAGATGGGGCGCATCACCCGCCGTGGCGCGCCGGACTACTCTTCGCGATACGGGCAGGAGAAGATTGCCCTGGCCGTCAACGTCCGTGCGCCGGGCATGAACCCGTTTCTGTTCGGCGAAGTGCTCGGCGGCCGGCCCGCCGTCTATTCGAGCCATCATCCGCCGGTGCAAGGACAATCCGAGCGCCTTCCCAGTGCCCGGCCGGCTCTCCCGGATGTATCGGTCCATCTCGACTACGCGGACATGGAAACGGTGCTGAGCCAGGCGGCGTCGCAACGTCAGGAGTATCCGGAGAAAACTGATGAATGGAAGCATATAGCTGAGTTCACACGGGAACTCGGAACCTCGTTTGAGAATACTGCCTTCCGGAACTTATGGGC
>CAZXRB010000037.1:9570-11486 GCA_964642845.1 uncultured Nitrospira sp. | reverse complement strand
TGTTGTTATCGACGGGCACCCGATCCAATGCGGCAATCGACAGAGTTTGAGACGAGCGGTGTTCTGTGTGCATACGTCGGAGGCGAAATGGTTTAAGACAAAGCTGGGCTTGGCAACCGGAAAGAAGACGGATGAGTGGAAGTCTAAAGGCGACTTCTCAGAAGTGATTGGAACATCCATCATTAATCCCGCCTTCCGCGTGTTATGGGACCGAATCGCTGGGGAATATGCACGCTCCCCGGAACGGCCCGTGGTGATCGACGGACATACGGTGAGGTGTGGAAATCGCCAGAATTCTTCCAATGGACACCCGGTGTTTTGCGTGCACACGTCTGAAGCGGACTGGTTCAAGACAAAGCTGGGCCTGGCATCTGAAGACAAGACGGAAGAATGGAAGTGCCGCCATGAGTTCGCCAGGCTCCTTCGGACGGCTGGAGGGAATGAAGCCTACAATCGGCTGTGGCGGCGGATCGAGGCAGAGTATCGAGCGGCTCCAGAGCGCCCCGTCGTGATCGAAGGGCACACCGTGCGATGTCGCATGCAGAAGGCCGGGCGGCACCACCTGCTCTGCCTGCATACCGACGAAGTGGCATGGTTGAGGTCCGTGATCCGCCCTGACGAAGCAGTAAAAACAGGCGAGTGGCTTGCGAAGGGGGATGCGGAGCGGGCCTTGAAACTGAAATGTGGCCGTGAGGATTTCCGGTCCCTGTGGGCCGAACTGGAGCAAGCCCACCTTGCCAACCCCGACGCCCCCATCGTCGGGGACCATACAGTCAGGTGCGCGCCCAAGATGACCAGCACCAAGAAAGTCTTCTGTGTCCATCGTTCCGAGCTTCCCTGGATGGCACAACGGCTGGGGAAGAACTTACCGGACCGCACCGAAGATTGGCTTGCCAGATTTGAGTTTGCGCATCACATTCACGTGTCGCGGAATGCTCCCGAATATACCGCGCTTTGGAGCAGAATTGAGGCGGCGCTGAATTCTGCTTCCGATGAACCAGTGATGATCGACGGCCACGTATTGAAGGCCCAGCGCATGCAGGCGGGAGGCAATCAGAGCACGTATGTGCAGATTTCCGAGACCGACTGGTTCCGGCAACGTCTTGGCAGGAATCTTCCGGAAAAGACTGAGGGGTGGTTGGCGAAGGCCGATTTGGCCCGGCATCTCCACGTCACTTTCAGTAATGCAGCTTTCAACGCTTTATGGGCTGAAATCGAGGCAGCGTTTGTCGCCGCCCCGGCCGAGGCAGTGACCATTCGCGGGCATCGTTTGCGGTTCCAGCGCAGGCAGTCCGGATCGCATCAACCCCTGTGCATGCACATCAGTGAAGCGGATTGGTTCCGGCACGAAATGGAACAGCGTGTTGCAGGGAAGTCGGCGATAACCCCGCCTGAGCAAGGCCATCAAACCTGGGCCGAACAATTTGAACGTAATGGCCAGAAATCCATCGGCCCACGGCCCATCGATCCAAACAGTTCGCGCAATACTGATCGGCCAGACGAGCCAAGAGGCCGCTAGGCCCAATGGAGGCGTCGGCGGATAGCCCTTCCGAATAGGCCACACGTCGCTTCGGCGCTGCGACGGGTCCCGATTGCTGGCGTACACGCCGTCCCCCCGGAAGGCAGTTTTGGTGGTCGCCAGCAATCTATCCGAAACGCATGATCGGGCCAAAGGGTGTTGCTTGACCAAATGACATAGCATCTATTCAGAAAGCAATCACCGAATTCCAGAGTCCGGCGGCCAGGGCACGCCGCGCCTGCGTCGAGCGAATGACTGCGCGCGCCGTCTGCCATTCCGCATGCGCCAGCGCCACACCCCGTATCTTACGTCGATACCACCCTGCGGCTCGGCGGCAAAGCGATTGAAGAGGCGCGGGGGACTGGCGCGTTCGACCGCGACCTCGCCTTTTCTGCCG
>CAZXRB010000037.1:9196-9560 GCA_964642845.1 uncultured Nitrospira sp. | reverse complement strand
AATGCCCGGATCACTCGCGTCACGCTCGTCGAGCCCGACGTTTACAAGGCACACAGGATCGAGCGTCATTGAGTCGGCGGCCTCGGAAATGTCGAGCCCCTGCCTGAACTACGTTGCATTTCTGACTTTGCGAAATGGCCGGCGGACGGCGAGCCTGTCCATTGACACATCGCAGGGGAGCGGAAGATCAACCCGACGAAATTCGCGCAGGCGCAGATTGATGAAGTGATCTCGCGAAGCAAGGGCATGTTGCCAGACGGGTTAGGTGCCGGCGCGCCCAGTCTAACGGTTCGCGCGGCCGGATAAGTAACACGATCTCGGCATGATCGGCGCAAGCCTCCTGGTCGCAGGCCGAAGGGCGGAA
>CAZXRB010000037.1:0-9178 GCA_964642845.1 uncultured Nitrospira sp. | reverse complement strand
GGAGTCCCACCGGATTCAGGGCATTCGCGGCCGCCCGGCGAGAAGAACCAGGACATGCCAGAGATGGCCGGCGACATCGAATATCGCAAGATCGCTGGGGCTGTTGCCAGCCACCCACAGGGCAAATCGCGGCGGCTGTAATGCCGCTGGCGGCAACAGAGCCTCGGCGGGGCTTGGTCAATTCCGACGGCCGGAGAAGAGTGTAGTAGCCCGGCGCGAAACAAGGAGACGGCGATGCATCTGCGAAGCCTTGAGCAAGCACCAACCGTGAACGAGTACATGAAGGCGTTGGAGTACGAGGAATCCAGCCGCGAATTCCTGGCGGTGCCGGCAGGCAAGGTGCTGTTGACCGCAGGCGGGCTGCTCCAGGCGGAAGGCCGTGAGTTCGAGGTGCTGGAGGAGGCACGCACGGACCTGGCGAAGCTGGCTCGGATTCCTGGCGCTTACTTTTCTGAGATCGACGCCGAGCTGCGGGCCGCTAACTTCAATGCGCGGCTGCCCCATTTCTTCGGCCGCGATGAAGTGCTGGAGGTTACGACTTCAAATGATAACGCCGTGCACCGCGTCCAGAGGCCGCGCTTCGGCCAGGTGCCGGCGTACCAGGCCATCGAGGCGCTCGTCGAGGGCGCTCCGGGGCTTACGGTTTCAAATGCTATCCGCGTGGTCGAATATGAGCGGGATCGCAGGCTCGACGTGGCCGTGGTCTCCCGCGCGCTGGAAGTGGAACCCCGCAATGGCGACATCGTGTGCGGCGGCGTGCATCTGACCATCGAGGCGAACGGCGCCGTGCAGGTCGGGCCGGAGAGCTTTCGCCTGGTCTGCCGCAACGGGGCAATGGCGCGTGTTTGCGCCGGCGGGCAGCACCGGCTCCGCCGTGGGCACGGAAAGAACAGCGACCGCAAGTTCATGGCGACGCTCCGCGAATTTGCCCGCACGGCCTGGCGCGACTGGGAGCAAGTGAAGACAGGTCTGCAGGGGCTTGCCCGAAAGCCATTGGATCAGAGCGACATCGGGCACATCGTTCACGGCCTGCGGCAGAGCCCGTTTTTCATCTCGGCGGGGGCGGCTCGCCGCGTGGAAGAGCAGCTACGCCGGAACGCTGACGGCCTGACCTTCTATGACCTTCACAACGCGATTACCTACGTGGGTACCCACGACGGCGACGTGCTGCCGCAGTACCGCTACCGCCTCCGGCTGGGGGCAGGCCAGCTGGCTCGGGGCCGGGTCGGCGTCTGCCAGGAATGCCGCCGCCTGATGATCGGCGGTGAAGCAAGCCGGAATTGAACCATCGCGGCCTATCCACCCAGGCAAAACGGCAAAAGGTGTTGCATGACACTCAACCTGACAATTGTCCCCACGGACAAGTGCGACTATCCGTTGCAGCCACGCTCCAATCCCGATCCGGCTCACTGCCGCGCACTCGGCGAGAGCATGAAGGCTATCGGGCAGAAGGTGCCCATCATCGGCTACACCGATCCCGCCACCGGAGTCTTCCAGGTGATCGACGGCGGGTGCCGGCTCATCGGGGCGCGCCATTCCGGTATCGCCGAACTTCTGGCCCTCGACCTGGGCAAGGCGCCTACGCCGCTGGAACTGGAGGTGGCACAAGCGGCCATCGACATCCACAAACAGCATTTTCCGGCGATGGACCGTGCCCGGCTGTGGCACTCGATCAAGGAAAAGCGCGGCTGCACGGCAAGACAACTGGCCAGGGAACTCAACGTCAGCGACAGCCTCGTTGGTGATTACCTCTCGCTACTCACGCTGCCGCCGGAGGTGCAGGAAGAGGTCAACAGCGGAGCGCTGCACGTATCGAAGGCTGCCCTGATCGCCCAGCAGGAGAGTGATGCGGATCGGCAACGGGAGTTGGCCGCACTGGCGAAACACATGGCGCGGGATGGCCTGGCCGCCAGGCTGCGGAAAAGCCGCCGCGACGCGCCAGCGACGCCAGCGGTCAGGATGTCGCGGGTGAAGATCGCCATGCCGCAGGGCGCGATGGTGGTCATCACCGGCACGGACCTGGGCATGTCGGAGGTTGTCGAGCTGCTCGCCGAAACGCTGAAAGAAGCGCGCAAAGCCGCCGAGCAGTACGACGTGAAAACCTTCCAGAGCATGATGCGGGACAAGGCGCGGGGATGAGGCGATGGACAAGGAAAAGCTCACCCGCGAAACGTTCGAGCTGGATCGCGATATTGCGTTCCACACGTTTCGCCGGCTGTACATCGAGAAGCCGGAGATCGTGGCCGCATGTCCCGATCCCGCCCTGCGAGAGCAGATGTTGCGGGGCTTCTGGAATCAGGACGCGGAAAAGCGCTATCCCGAGTTCCAACACAACACGGCCGGAATGAGCACGGAAGAGTTGGGCGCGCTCAAGACCAGATTGTCGAGAAACCTGGCCGCGCTGCGCTTGCAGCAGATTGTGCAAGAGCCGCCGCGCCGTCAGCAGGACCCGATGAAGGCACGTGACCGGGGCCAGGAAATGTAAGGAGCGATGGCGGTGTCCGGCGACCAGTTCCTCCAACACGATGCGGCCGTAGCGATGGCCAAAGTCATTGTCGAAATCTTCCGCCCGCTACTGAGGGCGGAAGAAGTCCGAGACGCGTTCGACGAGGTGTACGCAGCCGCGACGGCGGGATTGCGGGCTTACGACCTGCGGCGCGCCCACATTCGGAAGCGGCTCAAACCATTGAGCGACTGAGCGGTGAAAGGAATACGTCCATGATTATCGTGCGTCTGATGCTGATTGCGACGGTCTTCGTGACCGCGTGGATTCTGGCCCTTGTCATGGCAATGATGCCGGGTATCGTCTGGCTCCTCCTGCTGATCGGGCTGGGCTGCATGATCGCCCGGCGCAGAATCCAGCTCACCGCCTTCGGCACGGCACGTTTCGCCGGACCGGCTGACCTGCGGCGGGCCGGGATGCTCGACGCGAAGAACGGGCTGATGATCGGCCGCATGAATGCGTCGGTGAATCTGTTCACCCGCGTCCTGGCGCTATTCAATCCGCTGCTTTCGTCGGAGGCCGCCTGCCAGCAATTCTTCCGCAGGCGGACCGGCCTGATCCGGCTGTCGAACGCCAAGCACGTGGCCGTGTTCGCGCCGACGGGCGCCGGCAAGGGCACCTCCTGCATCGTCCCGTTCCTGATGACGTGCCCCGAGTCCGCGGTCGTGATCGACTGCAAGGGCGGGGAGAACGCGAAGCTCACCGCCGAATTCCGCCGCAAGAAATTCGGCCACAGGATCGTGCTGCTGGACCCGTTCAAGGTCGTGACCCAGACGCCGGACACGCTGAATCCGCTTGCGTCCATCGACAAGGATTCGCCCTTCGGGATTGACGACTCCCGCGAGATCGCGGCGGCCATCGTGGAGCGCAAGGAGGAGAAAGGGGACGGCGTTCACTTCCTCGACAACGCCGACGCGGCCATCGCGGCCATGACTGCAATGGTGGTGCAGTTCGGCGAGGACGAGCACAAGTCGTTGCAGACCGTGTGCGACATCGTGAGCAACCCGGACAAGTGGCAAAAGGCCATCGAGCTGATGTGCGCCTCGGATGCCTGGCAGGGCATGTTGGCCCGGATGGGCGGCAATCTCGCCCACCTGAAGGAGCGCGAGCTGGCATCCACCATGTCCACGATCTCGCGTTTCCTGCGGTTCCTGTCCACGCCGGCCATCGCGGCGTCCACCCGGTCAAGCTCGTTCGACCCGGCCGAGATTCACAACGGGAAATTCACGGCGTACCTCGTACTTCCCACCGAGCGCGCCTCGGCGCTGTCGCCGCTCCTGCGTCTTTGGATCGGCACGTTCCTGCGAGCGGTGGTCCGCGGCGGCTTGCAGGAGAAACGCAAGATTCACTTCATCTGCGACGAGGCCAACAAGCTCGGCAAGATGGACCAGATTTCGGACGCCCTGACCGTGGGCCGCGGCTTTGGGTTGCGCATGCAGCTTTACTACCAGGACATCGGCGAGGTGAAGAAGTGCTGGCCGGACGGGGCCGAGACCACGCTGATGGCGAATGTCACGCAGGTGTATTTCGGCACCGCCGACAACGAGACTGCCAAGCTGGTGAGCGAGCGGCTGGGCGAGGAAACCATCATCGTCAGCAGCGGCGGCACCAGCACGGGAACGACGCACCAGGGCGGCGATCAGGGCCAGCGCAGCACCAGCTATTCCACGAACAGCAGCGACAACTGGGCGCAGCAGGGGCGCCGGTTGCTCAAGCCGGAGGAGGTTATGGCGCTGCCGGATCGGATCGCCATCACCTTCACGCCGGGCGTGCCGCCAATCTGCTCGCGTCTTGTGAGGTTCTATGAAAGTGATTTCCGCGAAAGCTGGCTGCGGAAGCTGTTCGCCAGGGCGCGGATGGTGGTGGTCTCGACGGCGCTCCTGCTGCTCGCCCTGATGACGGCCGCGCTCCTCGTGTCACCGCTGCTGTACCGGCATCCTCAGCCGCCTATCGTCATCGACGATCCGTTTGAGGGATTGAACACCACTCACTTTGAAAAGAGGTAGCAACCATGTCCGACCGTTTACGCCAGATGTGGGAGCGCTTGAAGGAAGCGCCGCGCGAGATGGGGTCCGAGCTGAGGCAGATGGGAGCGCATGGCTGTCATGAGCTGGCGGCGGCTCTCTTCAACGGCTCGGCGTTCGTGATGTACCCGCGTGCCCCGCGTGAAGGGCACCGCGTCGAAGACCCGCAGCAGGGCGTTTCGCCGGAGGCGCAGCAGCAACAGGAACGCTGCGGCATGGAGCGTTGATTTCAGTCATCGGCTTCTTCAACCAATGGAGGTTTCACCAATGGCGGAATCGTTGGGCAGGTTTCTGCTCGTCAACATCGTCTTCGTCAGCTTTGGCATCTGGGCGGTCCGCAAACTCCTCGGGGAGAATCCGGTCCTCCTGAAAGGCCTGAAGAGGCTGGCCAGGCGGTTCTTCTTCTAACCACCGGGGCTTCGCCCAGCCCCGTTTTTCAAGATTGGAGGTTTCAATGGTCGTGTTTCTTTTCCTGCTCGTCGCCATCGGCGCCGCCGTCTGGTACGGCCGGTGGTATCTCCTGGTCCACCATCCGCAAACGTACGAAGAGTTGCACAGCGCTGAGAAAGACTTCGCCAAGGTGTCGGTAGCGGCGACGGAGCGCGCTGTCAGGGGCCTGGTTGCTGCCATCAAAGGGATGGCGCGGCTCCTGACCAGCAGGAAGGCGTGACAACGGCGGGGAGCCCGCTCCCCGCACTTTTCAAGGAGAAGAACGATGGTCGAGACGGCGTTTCTCGCGGCTCTCTCAAAGGCGATCCTGATCGCCATCCTGGCGGCCAAGACACCCAGGAAGTGAGGCAAAACATGGAACTGGCAATCCTGTTTTTTGCCGCGTTTGTGTTCACAACGCGGACCGAAGACCAGCAGTGAAAATGTGGGCGGGTACTGCCCACCCGCCCATTTTCTGGAGCGGCAACCATGAGCGATCAGCGGCACAGGGAACTCGCCGAGCAGCTACTATCGGTGCGTCCGACCACGTGGAACCTGGTCACCAGCATCCTGATGGACGCCTGGCCGAGCCACGCGGCCATTGTTGATTTCGGGATCGACAGCCAGAAGCACTACGAGGCGCTTTACTACCCGATCCGTGAAGCGGAGATCATGCCGAAGGCCCTGGACGCGGCCCTCGGCCACGGGGAGAAGCTGACCGCGATGATCCGCGAAGCGGCCAGCAACCCCCACAAGGACGTGCAGTTCCATACGTCCTGGGACGTGATCCTGGGGCGGGAAAGTACCGGGGCACCAGCCAACGGCGTCTTCAAGGAAATTGTCCACGGCACGTCGAGGACTCCTGCTCAGGAGGCCGGCAAGGAACAAGACTGGACGTTGGAAAGGTAGGGTTGGCCATGCCGAGCGACGAGAAGCGGCTGCGCGAGGTCTACGAGCACATCCGGCGCATCAAAAGCGGCGACTATGCGGCCATCGTCGGCCGTGACAACCAGTACCGGATTGTCGAGCGGCCCTGGCAGGACCTGGCGGAGCCGAGCAAGCTGGCGATCCTGCAAGACGCCGTGGACTGGTCCGGCATCACGAACCGTGACCGCGCCCACATCCTGCTGGCCGAGATCGATCCCGGCAGGATTCCGGACGCCCAGCGGAACCGGCTGATCGACATGGCCCAGCCGAAACCCAGCCTGCGCGAAATCCTGGGTAGCACGCTGAGGCGGTCGGAAGCGCGGGAGCAGCGCCGCGACATCGACCGGGGCATGGATCGGGGCTTCGAGCGCTGAGGTGCGGCGTGACCATCGACGAAAGACTGGAGAAGATCGAAGCCATGCTGGCCTTCCTCGTGGAGCGCCAGCCGGTGCAGGAATACTACACGACACTTGAGGCTTCGACGATCCTTGGCTTGGCGGTCTTTACCGTCCGAGAGTATTGCCGTCTGGGCCGGCTGCGTGCGGAGAAACGTCAGAGCGGCCGGGGCGGGCATAGGTCGTGGGTTATCGCCAGGGCGGAAATCGATCGCTTTCGCCGGCATGGGTTACTGCCCGTTTCGGGGCAGGTTTCTTTTCAATGAGGAGAGTGCAACATGGCTCGTTCAGCCATTGTGATGACGGTTGTAGGCTTCCTGCTGCTGAGTGGGCAGCCGGTGCAGGGCCAGCAGGTGAACCAGGACGTCGAGTTTCTCAAGAGGGAACTGGCCCTCCTGAAGAAGGAATGCGAGCTAACCAAACGTGAAAACGACATGCTGCGAAAGCAGATTGAGGACCTCAAGAAGGCCGCCGACAAGAAGGACGGCGGCGCCAAAGCGGACAAGGACGAGAAGCCGTCCGCGACGGTCGATGGCATCAAATACGTGGTCGATGCCGCGACGCGTAACGGCACTCGCGTAACCCTCACCATCATCGCCACCAACACCAGGGCCGACTGCATGATCCTGCCCCCGCACGCGGAAGCCGTGGACACGGACGGCAACCTCTACGCCAGCGCGCCTGCTCGGACGATGGGGATGGCGACCCGGCTCCGCCTGCGCGAGGGCGTCAAGACGCGGTTCGATGTGGTCATCGCCAACGTTCCCGCCTCGGCCACGGAATTCAGCCGCGTGGAACTGCACGGCATCGCCCGGCTGGGTCCCCTGGGCCAGCGGATGATTGGCTCATCAGAGAGCGAATCGGCTCAGCTTCGGAAGGTTCGCATCGAAAACTAGGGGCGGCGTTCCCATGCCGAGTTGCCGCATTACCGGCGGCCGGGCAGATGGCCCGGCCGCTGATCGGCGACGCCCGTTTCTCCCGCGCGACGGGACATCGTGGACCGTGCGCGCTCGTCATGAAGGTGGTTTCCGGTCATGTCCCGCAATCGCAAGAAAGATTGCCAGGCTGCGGACGGTGCTCGCCCGAGCATCGTCCCGGCCGGGACACCGGATTGGATCACGTCGGAACTGATCGCGGCGACGATTCGCGTCTGGCAGCCGTACTACGCAGCTACTCTCACCCCCGAAGAAGCCGTTACAATGATCCTTGATGTGGGTCGGCTGTTCGAGGCGCTTTCGTCGAGGTCGCCGCCATGAAGCAGTTCGCAGCACTGGCTCGGGTCAGCAGTCGGGAACAGGAACGCGAGGGCTTCAGCCTGGAAGTGCAGGAGGAAGCCCTCAGGCGTTATGCCACGCAGGCCGGCGGCGAGATCGTCAAGTTCTTCAAGATCGCCGAGACGGCCAGCAAAGGGGAGCAACGCAAGACCTTCCGCGAATTGATCGCCTACGCCAAGAAGAACGCCTTCGCCCTCGACGGCCTGCTCTTCTACAAGGTGGACCGCGCGTCGCGGAACCTGTTCGATTACGTCGAACTCGAACGGCTGGAATCCGAATACAACCTGCCGTTCATCTCCATCTCGCAGCCGACCGAGAACACGCCGGCCGGCCGCATGATGCGGCGGACGCTGGCCAACATGGCGAGCTTCTACACCGAGCAGATGTCGGTCGATGTCCGCGAAGGGATTGCCCGCCGCGTCAAGGAAGGCTGGTTCTGCGGCCCGGCTCCCTACGGCTACCGCAACGTCCGCAAGGATGGCCGAGGCGTCATCGAGACCGATCCTCAGGAGGCCGCCAACGTCAAGCGGATGTTCCACCTCTACGTCTACGAAAACCTGACGCTCGATGGCGTGGTCGAGAAGATCAACGCCGAAGGCCGGGTGTACCGCCCGTCCCAGCCACGGTTCCCCCGTACCTCGATCCACAACATTCTCAAGGACCGGGCCTATATCGGCGAAGTCCATCACAAGGGGCAGTGGTTTCCCGGCAAGCATGAGCCGCTGATCGACCGAGCGACTTGGAACCGGGTGCAAGCGCTTCTCGGCGGGCACGTCCACCATGCCACGACGCTGACCTACGCGGGCCAGTTCATGACCTGTGGCCACTGCGGCCATCCCGTCACCGGCGAGCTGGTCAGGAAGAAGCGGAAGGATGGCGGTATCAACGAACACGTTTACTACCGCTGCGCTCGGTACGCGAAGAACGACCATCCCCGCATCCGGGTGAAGGAAGCGGACATCGAAGCGCAGGTGCTGGCGATCTTCGACAAGATGAAGGTCGAGGATGAGTCCGTCCGCGACTGGTTCCGCATGGTGCTGGCGTCGCAGACCCGCGACGCTCAGGCCGACAGCCGCGCTCAGCGGGCCGAACTGACCCGGCAGGAGACGCTCCTCATCCAGCAGCAGGATCGGCTGCTCAACATGCGGCTGACCGACGACATCGACCAGGACGCCTTCGCCAGGAAGCACACCGAGCTACGCGACCGGCTGGCCTCGATCAAGCTGCAACTCGACGTGCTCGACCGCTCCCATGACGAAACCGCCGAACTGGCGGCCAAAGTGCTTGAACTCTCGCAAACCCTGAAGGAGCAATGGCTTACCGCCGATTACGCCACGAAGCGGCGTTTGCTCGAAATCGTGTGTTTGAACTGCCGCCTTGTCGGCGTAACCCTTTGCCCGGAGATGAGAAAGCCCTTCGACGTGCTCGTCGAAGGGCGGTTTCTAAAAGAAAGCGGAGGAGGTGGGATTCGAACCCACGGTACCCCAAAGGGGTACACCGGTTTTCGAGACCGGCCCTTTCAACCACTCAGGCACCCCTCCGATTCACGAATCTCTTCAACGCGTCGGACTGGTCGGCGGCGGCGGAAGAACTCGGTCAGCACCGCCCCGCACGCCTCGGCCATCA
>CAZXRB010000036.1:0-33419 GCA_964642845.1 uncultured Nitrospira sp. | reverse complement strand
ACGAACGGGCGCTCCGGTGCGCCGAGCTGGCGCTCGCGGGCGGGCGCAGCCCCGGCGAAGTCCTGGTGGATTTCACGGGCGGTACGAAGGCGATGACGGCGGCGCTGGTCCTGGCGACGATCGGGCGCGGCTTCGGCTTCTCTTACGTGGGAGGCACGGCACGGACGAAGGAGGGTCGCGGCGTGGTCGAGACCGGGGCCGAGACGATCATCCGGCGGGGCGACCCCTTCCTGTTGTTCGCTGTGGAAGAACGCAAGCGACTGGCGGGATTCTTTCGGACCTATCAGTTCAGAGCGGCGCTCGCCGTGGTGGAGGCGCTGCTGGCGCGTCCGTTGAGCGGCCAGGACCGCCTCGCCTTTCAGATGGCTCGCGACCTGGCACAGGGGTATGAGCTGTGGGAAAGGTTCGAATATCAGCAGGCGCGTGAGGTGCTGGGGCGGTGTGCGAAAACCTGGGCGATCGCGGTGAAGGCCAATCATTCCATCCGGTACGCGGGCGTGCTGCCCATGCTCGAAGCCAACGTCCGTTGGCTTGATGGGCTGGCCCGGTGTACGGAGGGTTTCAAGCGGGATCGGTACGACGCCGCATTGATTCCGGACCTCTTGGCTAACGCGGATCGCCGGGCGCAGGAGGGCAGCTACGACGATGCGATCGTCCGCTTGTACCGGGCGCTGGAGCTGGGTGCACAGGCGGCGATCCAGCGGCGGCTCGGCTGCGGGACAGAGCGGGTGCCGCTGGCGACAATCCCTGAACCGGTCGGGGCCGAGTTCCGAGCCCGCTATCGGGAGGCGGAGCCAGGATTCCTCGCGCTCCCGCTGGAAGGGGCCTACCGGCTCCTGGCCGCGTTGGGGGAGCCGGAGGGAACAGGTTTCGAGACGCGACAGGAGGAGTTTCGAAAGGTGCAACACGCCCGCAACCATTCCTGGCTCGCGCATGGGATGACACCGGGGAGCGAGCGGGCCTATCGTGATCTCCGGGCACTCGTCTGTGAGATCCTCGGTGCCGGCGAGACTGTGGCGCTGGTCACGCTGGATGAAGGCTAGCGGAGGGACCATGCGACGGTTGTATCTGATTGCCTATGATGTGTGCGACCAGCGTCGTCTGGCCAAGGTCCGTGAGGCGCTCAAGGCCTACAGCACCGGCGGGCAGAAGTCCGTGTACGAATGCTGGCTCAGCCCGGCCGAATTGGTCGAGGTGAGGGAGACGCTGCGACGTCTGATCGAGACGACGGAGGATCGCGTGCACATCGTCACGTTGGACGGACGCAGCCGTCCGGCGACGCTGGGCATCGCCGTCCCGCCGTCGGACCCCGCGTTCTTCTACTTCGGTTGACTGCGACGGGAGCGGGCAATGGGAGGGACGGTGTATCTGGATCGCAAGGACGCTGAGCTCCGGCTCGATGGCGGCGCGCTGGCGGTCTATGTGAACGGCGAACGCGACGGCGTGATTCCGCTGGCTCCGGTGGACCGATTCGTGCTGGTCGGGAACCATATTGTCCGGACGAATGTGCTGCATGAGCTGGCAGACCGGGGGATCGCCGTGCTGTTCCTCTCCGGACGCACGCAGGCGTATCGAGGCCGCGTGGTCGGCCGATTGCATAACCACGCGCGCCTGCGGGTGAGCCAATACGCGGCAAGCCGGGGCCCAACTGCGCTGACGTTCGCGCGGGAATGGATCACCGCCAAGCTTGACGGGCAGGCGGGGTTGTTGCGCGAGGCGGCGGACGCGCGGCCGGATCGGCGGGCGGTTTTCCTGCGCGCCGCCGAGATCATCGACGAGACGCGCGCCAAGGCCATCGTCGCCGACACGGTCGAGCGGCTGCGCGGGTTAGAAGGCGGAGCCGCATCGGCATACTTTGGCGCGTTGCCAGCCCTGTTCCCCCCGAGCCTTGGGTTTGAAGGACGGGAACGCCGGCCGCCGCGCGATCCGGTCAATGCGCTGCTTTCGCTGACCTACACATTGGCGCATTGGGAATGGGTGCGGGAATGCGAAGTGCTCGGACTCGATCCGTTGGTCGGCTTTTATCATGAGGTCGAGTACGGCCGCGAGTCCCTGGCTTGCGATCTGGTCGAACCGTTCTGCCCAGCCGTGGATCGGTGGGTATGGGAGCTCTTTCGCACGCACGAGTTTGACCGGCGGGATTTCACGACGGATGCGGATCGGCCGGGCTGCGCGCTCAAAAAATCGGCGCGCGGCCGTTACTACTTGGCGTACGAGCAGTGGGTGGCCCCTCACCGGGGGCCTATGAGGGAGACCGTCGAGGCGCTCGCCAGACGGATTCTTGACGATGGATCGAACGTTGTTCCTGAACGAGCGGTCGGGGCTGCGGGTTAGCCGTGACGGCCCGTCGCTCTGGATCGAGCAACCAGGCTCCGCCGGACGTCGCGTGCCGGTGCGGCTCATCCGCCGCGTGCTCATCGCGGGCAATGTGGCGTTGGACGCGGAGAGCCTGACGGCCTTCGCCGAGCGCGGCGTACCGATCACACTCGTGAGCCGGGAGGGCGAGCCGCTCGCGATGGTGGTGGGCTGCGCTGCCGGCCTGTTCGCGCGCCGGGGCCTCCAGGCAGGAGCGCTGGAAAATCCCCGCGTGCGGGAGCGAGTCTCGGCATGGCTGCGCGCCTGGGAACGAGGGCGGTGGCTCGCGCTGGCGACACGGCTCGATCCGGTGACCGCCTTGCAGTGGCGGGGGCGGGGCGTTCGCCAGGCGGACTACGAGGCGTGGGTTCAGCGGCAGGGGCGCCTGCGTAGCGCCTCCTTTCGTCGGCGCGGGGTCTTCCACGCGGCCGTCAGCACCTTGGCGCTCGACCAAATTGCGGATGCGGGATGGGATCCCCATCTGGGCGTCGCGCATCGCGGGGAGCCGCTCGGCTTCGTCAAGGATTGCGCGGCGGCGATCCAAGCGGACGCCGACCAGGTTTGGCTGGAGAGCGGCAAGCTCGCGGGCGGGACAGGGAGTGCGCTGACCGTGGATGTGGCGGCGTCCTTCGAACAGCGGCGCCCGCACTTGAACCGGCTGCTGGCCCGGCTGCTTGACCAATACGCGGAGTTGCTGCAGGAGCCGTAAAAGATGCAAGCGCGTTATCTGGTCTGCTATGACATTGCCGATGAGGCTCGACTGACCCGTGTCCACCGATATCTCAAAGGGATCGGACTGCCCGTGCAATACTCCGTGTTTCTCTGTTCATGGACGTGGCCCGAGCGGCGGGAGGCTGTGGCCCGCCTCACGGAGCTGATCGACGTCAAGGCCGACGATGTGCGGATCTATCCGCTGCCGTCCGGCAATGCGATCGCGGCCCTCGGCTGTGGCGATCGCACGCCGGACGGCACCGTGGTGGCCCTGCCGTGACCGATCGTGCGTCCGCCTGGCAGGATCACGCGATGGGGCTGCCGATCACGTTCGGCCGGTTCACGGCCACGTTCTTGCTTGACGGTCCGCTCGTGCTGCCTCCCTACGCCGGGTCGCTTTTCCGCGGGGCATTTGGCTGGGCCATCAAGCGGGTCGTGTGCGTCACGCGGACGTACGACTGTCCGCCCTGCCTTCTGCGGGACCGCTGCGTGTATCCCTCCGTTTTCGAAACTCCGCCACCATCCGATACCCATGTCATGCGGAAGTACCCGGCTGCGCCGCATCCCTTCGTGCTCATTCCTCCCGACGGAGGACGGACGCTGGCACACGGAGACACGTTCGAGCTCGGCTTGACCCTCATTGGCCGGGCGGTGGGGTGGCTGCCGCAATTCGTCTTTTCCCTAGAGCGGATGGGTCGCGCCGGATTCGGATCGCGCCGGACGAGTGCGATGCTCGTTGAGGTCGACGGTTGGGTTGACAGCCGTCGGAGCTGTGTCTACTCCGCCGAGGAGCGGACGTTGGCGGCGGCTGAGGCATTTACCGACCGGGTCATGGTGCCTGCCAGTCCTGTTCTCGACCCAAGGCCTCCCTTGGCGGCGCACCACATCGCGATCGAGCTCCTGTCCCCTCTGCGGATTCGCTACGAGGAGCGACTGGCTACGACGCTGGAATTCCATTTCCTGATCCGGTCGCTCTTACGGCGCCTGGCGCACCTGTCCTATTTTCACTGCGGCGGCGATCCGTCGGCCGTCGCCTTTCGCGACTGGATCGCGTTGGCGCAGCAGGTGCGCACCGTATCATCCTCGCTCATCTGGTCGGATTGGACGCGCTATTCGACGCGGCAGGAGACGGTCATGCAATTGGGCGGGTTGACCGGCCGCGTCGTGTTCGAAGGGCCGCTCGCCCCCTTTATGCCGCTGCTCCGTCTTGGCGAGATCGTCCATGCGGGCAAGGGGACGAGTTTCGGTCTGGGGCGGTACCGATTGCACGACGTTGTGCCGTGACGATGGCTGAGGCCTGCGGTACTTGGGATGCAGAAAGGGGCGCGGGCCGAATGGCCCGCGCCCCTTGATTATCGGCGCTCAGACTTTGGCGGAGAGGAAGAGAGACGCCCCGCGCCGGTTGATCAGAATCAAGACGTGGTCCCCTTTCTTCACCTCCGACGACACCTTCTCGAAATCCTTGACCGACTTGACGGGCTGCCGGTTGATCGCTTTGATCACATCGCCCGGTATGAGTCCGGCCTTCTCGGCGCCACTGTCCGGCGCGACTCTGGTCACCACGACGCCCTGAGCCTTGCCTTTGAGGCCCAGCTCCTTGGCCGTCTCGCGATCCAAGTCTTGCACCGCGACGCCGGCAAAAGCGAAGTCCGTTTCGCCGGTCTCCGCCTTGGCTATTTTGGCGGTATCCGGCTGTTCACCGATGGTAATCGTAAGCTCACGTTCACGACCATCACGGATGATCTTCACCGGCACCTTACTGCCCACGGGCGTCCTGGTGACGAGGCGCTGCAGCCCCACCGCGTCCTCCACCGGCGTGCCCTGATATTCGACGATGACGTCGCCCTGCTTCAAGCCGGCTTGATCCGCCGGGCCGTCTTCTTTCACGTCACTCACCAGGGCGCCTTTGGCGTCCTTGATGTGGAAGGACTTCGCCAGGTCCTGATTCAAATCCTGGATGCCGACCCCGAGATAGCCGCGGACCACCCGCCCGGTCTTGACCAGGCTTTCGTAGACCGGCTTGGCCATGGTCGTCGAAACGGCGAAGCCGACGCCTTGATAACCGCCGCTCTGCGAGAAGATCGCCGTGTTGATGCCCACGAGCTCGCCGGTGGTGTTCACCAGCGCGCCGCCTGAGTTGCCCGGATTGATGGCGGCGTCGGTCTGAATGAAATCTTCGTACTGCGTGATGCCCATGTGGCCGCGTCCGACGGCGCTCACGATGCCGAGCGTCACGGTCGAGTTCAATCCAAAGGGATTGCCGACCGCCAGGACATATTCGCCGACCTGCAGCTTGGCGGCATCACCCCAAGGAATGGCGGGAAGGTTCTGCGCGTCGATCTTGACCACCGCCAGATCCGTTTTGGGATCGGTGCCGATGATCCTCCCCTTGAACTCCCGTTTATCCGGCAACGTGACCGTCACTTCACGCGCATTGTCGATCACGTGATTGTTGGTCAGGATGTAGCCGTCCGGGGAAATGATGACCCCCGAGCCCTGGCCGCCCCGCGGGCCGCGATGTTCCCATGGATTCGGGGGTCCGGGGCTCTGGGGGCCGCGGCCCCGCGGTCCGAAGGGTTTGCCGAAGAACTCTTCCATGCGGTCGCGCAGCTCGTCCGGCAAGGATTGTCCGTCGGAAATTTTCTCCGTCATGACGGTGGTGATATTCACGACGGCGGGAGTCACCTGTTTAGCGACTTCCGTAAAGCCATTCGCCGGGGGTGTCACGGCGGCCGGCGTGGCAATGGCCGATGGTGGACTGGAGGCGTGAGAGGCGGTGAGCGAATGGCCACCCCACGCGAGGAGGGCACTCACGATTCCGATACCGAGCACTGAACCGACCGTGCGGCGCACGTGTGCTGACATAGGTCCTCCGTGTAAGCTGGTTGAACTGCACCGTGAGTACGTGATGCTGCTGCGGGAGACTCGCGCGTTCCCTCTGCGCTCCCTGGGAGAGAACGTACCAGGCGGCGATGAGAGGAGGATTAGCGGGGTATTAGAAGTCGCTAAGTCGAAGGCTTGGCCAAAGGCAGCGCGACGGTGAAGGTGGAGCCTTGTCCGATGTCGCTCTTGACCTCGACGTGGCCCTTGTGCGCCTCGGCGATCCAGGCGCAGATGGCGAGGCCGAGCCCCGTGCCTTTCTTGGTATGGGCGCGCGCGTCATCGGTGCGGAAGAAACGGTCGAAAATTTTCTTATGGTCGGCGGGGGCGATGCCGATGCCTTGGTCGGTCACCGACAGGCGCGCCTGCTGACCGTCGGTCAGCAGCGCGATCTCCACCTTGCCGCCGGGATGCGAATACTTGACGGCGTTCTCCACCAGATTGAGCAACAGCTCGCGCAGGCGCAGCTCATCGCCCTGCACGACCGCCGGCATGACGGTGCCCAGCACGACTTCGATGTTGCGATCCTGGCCGAGCAGCGTGGCTTGGCGATAGATATCCTCCACCAAGGATTCCAGCGCGACGGGCAGCGATTCCATTTTGACCTCGCCCATGTCGGCGCGGGAGAGGAACAGCAGCTCGTCCACGATGTGCGTCATGCGGTCGATCTCTTCGAGATTGCTCTCCAGGACCGACTGATAGTCTTCCACGGGCCGCGGGCGCCGCAGCACCAACTCCGTTTCCCCTTTCATCACGGTCAGCGGCGTGCGCAGCTCATGGGAGGCGTCGCTGGTGAACTGCCGGATCTGCCGGAAGGAGGCATCGAGGCGGCCGATCATGTCGTTGAACGTGCCGACCAGGCGGCCGATTTCGTCGGGGGCCGTCGGGACGCTGAGGCGCTGGCTCAAGTCGCCGGCGGCGATACGCTGGGCCGCGAGGGTGATGGCATCGACCGGACGCAGCGCGCGGCCGGCCAGGAACCATCCGCCACCCAGCGACACTGCCAGCGCGACGGGAATCGCGATGGTGAGCAGCACGAGAAAGCGCCGCAGCGTGTCTTCCACCGATTCCATCGACATGCCGACCTGCACGATATAGAGCAGGTTGCCGCGGTAAATGATCGGGACCGAGATCAAGCGCAGCTGCGGCTCGTTGGGATACTTGGCCGACTCAAAAATCTTCTGGCCTTTGAAGGTGGTTTCCAAGGCGGCGCGGCTCAAAGGGACCTCGTGCTGCTTGATGTTGGGCGAGCGGATGGTGATCGTGCCGGAGGGACTGAAGATTTGAAAGAACTTATCGATTCTGGCGAGCTCGGGAAACTGCGACAGCAATTCTTCTTCGTCGATGAGCGGCAGGAAACCCCGTTCCTCCAAGGAGCGCACCGCGGTGGCGGCCGTTTCCTCCAGCGATTGATCGACGGCATCCCGCAGGTTGCGGGCGGTCATGGCGTAGAGGGCGATCGAAAAGATGATCAGCACCGTGGCCAGCACGCTGCCGTACCAGAGGGTGAGCCGCACGCGGAGAGGCATGAAGGACTCCTGGGCCGAGGTCAAGGTCAAGGTTGAGGCTGAGGTCGAGGCCAACGATGAGTCCGGTCCGACTTCGCGCTCAGCCTTGGCCTCAGCCTGAGCCTTCCGGCGAATCTGGCTAATCGGCCTTCAGCATGTAGCCGCTCCCGCGGATGGTGTGGATCAATTTCCGCGGGCGGCCCCGGTCGATCTTGTTGCGCAGATAGTTCACGTAGACGTCGATGACGTTCGTAAACGTATCGAAGTCGTGGTTCCAGACGTGCTCCGAAATCATCGGCCGGGTCAGCACCCGTCCGGCGTGGCGCATCAAATATTCCAGCAGGGCATATTCCTTGAGGGTCAGCTCGATGCGCTGCCCGCCGCGCGTGACTTCCCTGGTGGCCGGGTTGAGGATCAGGTCGTCGATTTGTAAAATCCCCGGACTTTCTGTGGCGCCGCGGCGCAGCAAGGCGCGCACACGCGCCAGCAGTTCATCGATCGCGAACGGTTTGGTCAGATAATCGTCGGCGCCGGCATCCAGCCCTTTGACGCGCTGATCGATCTGGGACTGGGCCGACAGAATCAGAATGGGGGTCTGGATGCGCTCCCGCCGGACGTTCTTCAGGACATCCAAGCCCGACATGGACGGCAGCATCACGTCGACGACGAGGAGGTCGTAATTCGTACTCAGCGCCATTTCCAAGCCTTTGGCGCCGTCTTCGCACAGATCCACGGCGTAGCTTTCCTCTTCCAGGGCGCGCTTGATGAAGCAGCCGACCTTGGTTTCGTCTTCGATAACCAGGATGCGCATACGGGCTCCGACAGGTCGCTCATTATATCAAACGGGCGCGGCACGATGTCGGAGGGATTGCGGGATGTCAGGAAAGTGCGGGACGGTGGTCAGGTGGAATCTCCGGGGACCACCTCTTCCAGCGCCACGATGACAGGCCGGTCGTCGCGCATCCGGACGATGAGAGTCCCCTCTCCGTCGATTTTCAACTCCCGGCGTTGCTGATGCAGGGTCTCGGTGGATTTGAACGAGACCTTGGCGCTGCGTTCGTCGGGAGCAAGGGTAATGGTGGTGCCCACCCTGGTGTAATCGTTGCCGCTTGGAAATGCGAATGCCATTTGCAGTGTGGCGCCATATTCCTCCCGGGTCAGAGACGCGGTCTGTTGCTGTGTGCCTTGCTTCATGTGGACCGTGATAATCGCGTCCGGGGCGAGATGGCGGAGAATGGCCGCCGCATCTTTCTGCCGTCGAGCCTGATCCAATTGGGCGAGCAACTGGGTGAGCATTTCCCGGGTGAGGCGGACGTCGGTCTTGGCGGGCGTGACGGTCTGGGCCGAGACGTCGCCCTTCTCCGCATGGCCGCGAGAGACCGGGAACAATCGAGAGAGGAGCTGGGAGCGATCAGCCAACGTGTAGGCCAGGATCAGCATGGTCGCAAGTGCGCCCAGGCTGATGGCCAGCGCCATCCGCCTCCAATGAGCCGCACGCTGACCTCGCCCATCGGAAGGCTGTCGGCTCACGCTCTGTTTGGCGGTCGCCATGACTCTCTCCCGCGCGTCCATCGTTCACCATAGCGCAACCGCTTCCGAAAGCAACAAAGACACCGGTTTTTCGAACGGCCAACACGTGCGACAACTCCTTGGAAAACCCCCGATGACATGATACTCTTCCATCCACCAAGACAGCCCTTCACAGCCTCCATAGCTGCCGGATAGAGTACATATGATGACACCGGATCGTTTCCAGTCAACCGACAGGTTTATTCACCGCCACGTCGGTCCTCGCGACTCCGACATCCAGGAGATGTTGGGGGCGCTCGGGCTCCCCTCATTGGAGGCGCTGGCCGACGCCGTGGTGCCGGGCGATATTCGTCTCCGGAGGCCGCTCGACCTGCCGCTCAATCGAGGCGAACAGGAGGTGCTGGCCGAATTAAAAGGCATCGCGGCCAAGAATCAGGTGTACCGGTCGTTGATCGGCATGGGGTACTACGATTGCGTCACGCCCGGCGTCATTCAACGCAACATTCTGGAAAATCCCGGATGGTATACCCAGTACACGCCCTATCAAGCCGAGATCGCGCAGGGACGGCTGGAAGCGCTCGTGAATTTCCAAACGATGGTGGCCGACTTGACCGGTCTGCCGTTGGCCAACGCGTCGTTGCTGGACGAAGCCACGGCGGCCGCCGAAGCGATGGCCATGTGCCATGCCATCGGTCGTGTCGCCGGCCGCGAGCGCAAGGAGTTTTTTGTCTCCCGTGACTGCCACCCGCAGACCATCGCCGTGCTGCAGACGCGGGCCGAACCGCTGGGGATCACCATCCGCACCGGCAGCACGTCATCGATCCAGCTTCAGGACGGCCGATTCAGCGGCCTGCTCCTGCAGTACCCTGCCACCGATGGCTATGTCGGCGACTACAGCGCCTTGGTCCAGGAGGCGCATGCCGCCGGCATGCTCGTGGTCGTGGCGACCGATCTGCTGGCGTTGACGCTGCTCCGGTCGCCCGGCGAATTCGGGGCCGACATCGCGGTAGGGTCCTCCCAGCGCTTCGGTGTCCCCATGGGCTTCGGCGGGCCTCATGCGGCGTTTCTCTCAACGAAAGACGCGTACAAACGCCACATGCCCGGCCGGATCGTGGGTGTGTCGAAGGACGTCACGGGAAAGCCGGCCTGCCGCCTGGCGCTCCAAACGCGCGAGCAGCATATCCGGCGGGAAAAAGCCACGAGCAATATCTGCACGGCGCAGGTGCTCCTCGCCGTGATGGCGGGGATGTACGCCGTGTATCATGGGCCGGATGGGCTGCGGCGGATCGCGGAACGGGTGCACGGCCTGACGTTGGTGCTGGCCGAAGGGTTGCGGCGTCTTGGGTTCGATGTGGCGCCGAAGATCTTCTTCGATACGCTCCGGATTCCGGTGGCGCCGGCGCAGCGCCAGCCAATGCTCCAGCGCGCGGGGGAGCGCCGGATCAATCTCCGGCAGTACGAGGACGGCGCTATCGGGCTCTCCTTGGATGAAGTCAGTTCGCTCGACGAGGTCCGCCTGTTACTGGAGATCTTCGTGGGCCACGACCGGTGGCCCTTCACGCTGTCGGACATCGCGGCCGGCATCGCTCCCGCCTATCCCAAGTCGTTGGCCCGGACGAGCCCCTATCTGACTCACGAAGTGTTCCATCGGTATCACTCGGAGCACGAGATGCTGCGCTACCTGCATCGCTTGCAGGCGAAAGATCTGTCGCTGGTGCATGCCATGATTCCGTTGGGCTCGTGCACGATGAAATTGAACGCCACGTCGGAGATGGTGCCCGTCACGTGGCCGGAATTCGCTCGCCTCCATCCCTTTGCGCCGCAGGAGCAAACACGCGGCTATGAGGAGGTGTTCCGACAGCTGGAGGCATGGCTGGCCGAGATCACCGGATTCGCGGCGGTATCGTTGCAGCCGAACGCCGGATCGCAAGGGGAGTACGCCGGTCTCATGGCGATTCGGGCCTACCACCGCGCCAAGGGCGAAGGCCACCGGGATGTCTGCTTAATCCCGGTATCCGCGCATGGCACGAACCCGGCCAGCGCCGCGATGGCGGGGATGACGGTGGTTGTCGTCGCCTGCGATCGTCAGGGCAATGTCGATGTGGCGGATCTGGAAACCAAAGCGGCCGAATACCGTGATCGTCTCTCGGCTTTGATGATCACCTACCCGTCCACGCACGGCGTCTTCGAACCAGGGATCCGGCGCATCTGCCAAATCGTCCATACCCACGGCGGGCAAGTCTATATGGACGGCGCCAACATGAACGCGCAGGTCGGACTGTGCCGGCCCGGTGACATCGGTGCCGACGTGTGCCATCTCAACCTGCACAAGACCTTCTGTATTCCCCACGGCGGTGGAGGACCCGGCATGGGCCCGATCGGCGTGGCCCAGCATCTGGCGCCGTTCCTTCCCGGCCATCCGGTCACCAAGATGGGCGGGCCCGACTCCATCGGCCCCGTCTCCGCCGCGCCGTACGGGAGTCCCAGCATTCTGCCCATCTCGTGGGTCTATATCGCGATGATGGGGCGGGATGGGCTGACCAAGGCGACGCAGGTGGCGGTGCTGAATGCCAATTACATGGCCACACGGTTGGAAAAGCACTATCCGGTGCTTTACACCGGCAGCACGGGGTTGGTCGCGCACGAATTCATTCTGGATCTGCGCCAATTCAAGGAGAGCGCCGGCGTGGAAGCGATGGACGTCGCCAAGCGGCTCATGGACTACGGCTTCCATGCGCCGACCGTTTCGTTCCCCGTCCCCGGCACGCTGATGATCGAGCCGACGGAGAGCGAGGCCAAGGCGGAGCTCGATCGGTTGTGCGATGCGCTCATTGCCATCAGAGCAGAAATTCAGGAGATTGCCGAGGGGCGCCAGCCGCGCACGAACAATCTCCTGAAGAACGCCCCGCACACCGCCGCCGTGGTGACGGCGACCGAGTGGAATCGGCCGTACAGCCGCGAACAGGCGGCGTTTCCAGCCTCCTGGATCAAGCAGCATAAGTTTTGGCCTTCGGTCAGCCGCATTGACGAAGCCCACGGCGACCGCCATCTCGTCTGCACGTGCCCGCCCCTGGAAAACTATCAGCCATAGCGGTGCCCTCTGGGCAGACACAGGAGTCTCATGGCCGCGTATCTGGCCGTCTTGGTCATCTGGTGCTTCGGCTCGGGGTGGACGGTTGCGGATACGGCGGCGCCGCCTGTTGAGATGCAGCCGGGCCGGGCGTATCCCGCCGGGACCAGAGTCCGCATTCCCAAGGGCGCCGCCTCGTTCGTCGTTCCCGCCGGCTGGCACGCGCAGCTGCCCGAGGATTCGGACGCGATTATCGCGGTGTCCGAATCGGGCGCGGGGTTCGTGATGATCTTCATGATCCTCAACTTGACTGAGGAGGAATTGACGGCGGTTCTGAGCCAGCCGCAACCCCTGACGCACGACCTCATCTTTGAGCCGGCCGGTCCGGTCACAAAGCGCGGTGGTCAGCTGACTGCCGCGTACCAAGCGGGCTCGCTCTCGGGACGCGCGCTGACTCTCATGGGGCCCAATCAGCAGGGCGTGCTTTTCTTTCTCGGCAGACCCCCGTCGCAGTCTCCCGATGCGGATCGGGTGCTGGATGACCTCGCCGCATCCACGCAGTTTGCCACCGGCCAGTAACCGCCTCGGCGTCTTGCCGCTCATTCCGCGCCGGCAGTAGAGTGGAGCCGACGAGCAGACACCCACAAGGAGGCGCGTATGCCGGACATCGACCGTCGCGATTTCTTGGTGCGCAGCGGCTTGGCCCTCACGGCGGCGATGCTTGCTCCCGCGGCACCACACGTCTTCGCGCAAGCTCCGCCACCCCGTTACGCTGACTGGAGCAGCATACGCGCCCAGTTTCCGCTGGCCCCCGAGCTGATCCATCTTGCTTGCTTTTTCCTCGCCTCCCATCCCACACCCGTGCGGCAGGCTATCGAGCGGCATCGAGCGGGGCTCGATCGAGACCCCATCGGCTATTGGCTGGAGCACGAGGCCAAGCGGGAAGCCGCAGTGCTGCGGGCCACGGCCGACTATCTCGGAGCAGAACCGACGGAAGTGGCGCTGACCGACAGCACCACGATGGGCTTGGGCCTCCTCTATGGAGGGCTAGGGCTGAAGGCCGGACAGGAAATCCTGACCACGACCCATGACCATTATTCGACCGAGATGTCCTTGCGGCTTCGCGCCGAGCGGACGGGCGCCAAGGTCCGGCGCATCGCGCTCTACGACACGCCCCGTACCGTATCCGCAGAACAACTCACCGATCGTCTCGTCGAAGACCTCAGACCCGAGACGCGCATTGTCGCCGTAACCTGGGTCCATTCAAGCACGGGGGTGAAACTGCCTATCCGGGACATGGCTCAGGCGATCGCCCGGGTGAATCGCGATCGTGCCGAGGAGGACCGGGTGATCTTCTGTGTGGATGGCGTCCATGCATTGGGGGTGGAAGACATTCGCATCCATGACGTCGGCTGTGATTTCTTGATTGCGGGCACCCACAAATGGCTGTTCGGGCCGCGCGGGACCGGGCTCATTTGGGGGCACCCACGCGCGTGGCCGATCGCGAACGCCATCATCCCGACGTTCAACACCGAGGCCTATGATATCTGGATGAAACTGCATCCGCCGAAGCCGCTTCCCCAGCCGGTCTATATGACGCCGGGTGGCTTTCATTCCTTCGAGCACCGGTGGGCGTTGGACGAGGCCTTCACACTTCACACTGCCATTGGAAAGGCGCGTGTGACTCAACGTATCCATGAATTGAATCAACAGTTGAAGCAGGGGCTGGCACCAATGAAGCATGTCACGCTTCACACGCCGATGTCGCAGGAGCTGTCGGCCGGGATCGTCTGCTTCGAAGTGGCGGGTCTGAGTCCTGAAGAAGTGGTCCGCCGCCTGCGACAGCGCGGCATCGTGGGCAGCGTGACGCCCTATGCCACGCGGTATGCGCGGCTGGCCCCGAGCCTCTTAAATAATCCACGGGAGATCGACAAGACGCTCTCGGCAATCCGCGAGCTGGCCGCGTAGCATGAAAGTGTTCAATTTTGTCAAATGAGACCCCCTTCCTTTGGGGCATTGTCTCACCGTAGCGGATTCGGCGATAAGTAGCCCTCGCAACGAGCGGCCCAAAGACGACGATGCCTCAGATTCTAAATTTCAGCCAGCATGCCAACGACGACGAGGTGCAATATCTGACTACGCTGTTGCTCTACCATTTAGTGGAGCGCTGCGGCGGCCAACTGCAATTCAGCGCGCAAGACGTCTCCAACATCCGCCAGAGTCTCTCGACCAAGATGGTTCAGATCCAGCTCGGCGATCAGGTGAAACTCCGCATCATCGATCGCGTGCCGGAGCTGCAGTAAGAAACTCCCATCTCATCGTCTACGCGAAGGTCTCGCGGGTCCTGTCCCGACGGACAGTCCCGCTATAAAGCGGGACGGGGCGCCCCGTTGATCTTCCGTGCTCGCGCGACCCGCATGCAAGAGTTCGGTGGAATAGTATCCCTGTTGATCCCTTGCTCCCGGAGTGCGCACGCGGGATTTATCGTATTGTGAAGTCAAGGGAGGTGCTCCCTCCATGGGCGCAGTCGGATCAACAGGGGTACCATTCCTGAGTGGGCCACGAGGGTGCCAGGAAGGACTACAGAAGGCGGTGCTCCAGCGGAAAGGACGGGTGTCGACGCGGACTGGGTTGGGCGGGTGAGAAAGTGCGCGCAGTAGGAGACCAATCGGGGCACCCCTCATACGGCGATAGAACAAAAACCTGACATTCCGTTCGCCTAGCTACCCGCGGGGAACCTGTCGCGCAGGCGGAGTAAAAGGTTTCGATCAGCCGCTCTCAAACCTTTCAATCAGCCGACCAAGAAACTTGCAATCAGCCGACGGAGAAGCTTACGATCAGCCGATGCCGGACCGTACCCTCTACCCCCGTTTCGCCGAACCGAGATTGACCGAGACCCTGGCCGATGCACCGGCGGTGCTGATCCATGGTCCCCGCCAGTGCGGCAAGACGACCCTCGCTCAGACCGTCGGCGCACGGGCGGGCTACACGTACCTGACGTTCGACGATGAAGTGACCCGCGGCGTGGCTATGGCTGATCCCGTGGGGTTCGTGGCCGACCTGCCACGGCACGTGGTGCTCGACGAAGTGCAGCATGTGCCGCATCTGTTCGGCGCACTGAAGGCGGCCATCGACCGCGAACGTGTTCCTGGGCGTTTCCTGCTCACCGGCTCGGCAAATGTCTTGCTCTTGCCGAAGCTGGCCGACTCGCTGGCCGGCCGCATGGCTATCTTGCGATTGCACCCGCTCGCGCAGTGCGAGCTGGCACGACGGGTCCCGGATTTTCTCGACAACCTGTTCAGCCAAGGATTCAAAGTGCAGCGGTGGGAGCGGCTCGCGGCGGCGCTTCCTGAACGGATTGCCGCAGGCGGCTACCCCGCCGCTCTGTCCCTTCCGTCTGGTCGTCGACGGGCCAAGTGGTACCAGGACTACATCGAGGCGATCGTGCAACGCGACGTACGAGAGCTCGCTCGCATCGGCTCACTGGATGCGTTGCCGCGCCTGCTTGCGCTGGCGGCCGCACAAACGGCGCGCCTCCTGAACGTCGCGGATCTGGCGGCACCCTTTCAGTTAAGCCGCCCGACGATACGCGAGTACCTCACGCTCCTCACGCGCGTGTTCCTGCTCGAAGAGCTGCAGCCATGGCACAGCAATCGCCTGAGCCGGCTCATCAAGACACCCAGGCTGCACCTCGGCGATTCGGGACTAGCCTGCGCACTGCTGGGTGCCGACGCAGGAGCCCTCAAAGCAGATCGGGCGTTGCTCGGCCAGCTTGTGGAAACCTTCATCTTTCAGGAGCTCAAGCGGCAGGCCAGTTGGCACGAGGAGTCTCTGTCGTTTTTCTATTTCCGCGATCGGGACGGCTATGAGGTGGATATCGTCATTGAGCGCGGCGCACGGGCGGTGGCAGGCGTGGAAGTGAAGGCGGCTGCCACGGTGACAGCAGCCGACTTCCGCGGCTTGCGCAAGCTCAAGGAGGCGGCAGGCAAGCGATTCGCCTGCGGGGTCGTGCTGTATGACGGCGAAATGAGCGCGGGCTTTGGAGATTCGATGTATGCCGTGCCAATCCGCGCACTCTGGGAGGCGTCCCGATAAAGGCAGTCACTGAGTCCGTTGTCGAGGACGCGGCGATGGCTGATAGCTGCATAGACTGAGTGATTCGCAGCCTATCCTGGTAGACGAAGCAGGCTGGAATCTTGATAAGTGTTGGATTTGCCAGTAGACTCGCCTTCCAATTGAGTGCTTAGGTTGCCGTGCTGCGCTGCACGGGCAGCCCGCAACAGGCTTTGTCAGGAGGCGCACCCAGGCCACACCATCACCGCTGGACAGCCCTGATGGTACTGAATTTATCGCATTCTACGAGCTCACGAACGCTGGAAAGAAGCTTCGCCATCTCCTAAGGAAGGTCTGATTAATTCAGCTTATTCAATGGCAGCATGTCGAATTAGCCAGATTTCTGATGCGTGCTTGTGCGTGAATGGCAATTAATCAGACCTTCCCTAATGTCCATTGATGTTGCAAAGCAACTTCTTAATCTCCATGCAGAAGTAGAGGAGGACGGGTCCTAACAGCGGGTTCAACGCGACCTGGAAGACGGCGCGCGCCACCCTGGTCACTACCAAGCTGGGGATCGTGACAGATCAAAGGGCTTTACATAGCTTCAATGCTCCACATCTCATCACACGTGAATGTCCCCGATTCGGAAATCGACATCCATGCCGTGCGGTCGCAGGGGGCGGGCGGGCAAAACGTCAACAAGGTCGCGACGGCCGTCCATCTCCAATTCGATATCCGCGCATCCTCGTTGCCGCCGTTCTACAAAGAGGAACTGCTGAAGCTCAAGGATCACCGAATTTCGGCCGACGGCATCATCACGATCAAGGCGCAACAGCATCGGACCCAGGAGCGGAATCGTGAAGACGCGCTGGAACGGCTGCGCGGCCTGATTCAAAGCGTGGCGGTTCCACGGAAGAAGAGGAAACCCACCAAGCCGACCACGAGTTCAAAACAGCGGCGGCTGGAAAGTAAAGCGAAGCGCGGGCGCCTGAAAGCGCTCAGGCAAACGATTGAGTAGCCGTTGTCCGTATCTCGTCGCTCGTATCTCGCAGGCGTTCATGCGCTTCACGCTTCACGAGATACGTGTCATGCTATTCCATCGACACGAGCGATCCCAAGATGTGATACCCGCCGTCGACGTAGATCACTTCGCCGGTAATCCCCCGGCTGAGCGGACTCACGAGGAACAGCGCGGTGTCGCCGACTTCCCCTTGCTCGGTCGCGCGCCGGAGCGGCGCGAACTCCTTGTGATGATCCACCATTTTGCTGATGCCCGACACGCCGCGGGCGGCCAGGGTCTTGATCGGCCCGGCGGAGATGGCGTTGACGCGGATGTTCTTGGGGCCAAGATTGTGCGCGAGGTAGCGGACGGAGGCTTCCAACGCCGCTTTCGCGACGCCCATGACGTTGTAATGCTGGACGACACGCTCGGCGCCCAAGTATGTCAGCGTGACGATGGAGCCGCCGTCCGTCATGAGCGGCAGAGCGGCTTTTGTGACCGCCACCAGGGAATAGGCGCTGACGTCCAATGCGGTGGCGAAGCCCTGACGTGTGGTGTTCACGAACTCGCCCGTTAATTCTTCGCGCGGCGCGAACGCGACGGAGTGCACCAGAAAGTCGAGGCGGCCGAATTCTTTCTGCGCGTGGTTCATCAGTGCGGCAATCTCCGTATCGTTCCCCACGTCGCAGGGGAACGCCTTGGCGCCCGGCATGGTGGCGACCAATTCTTCCACATTCTCGCGCAGTCGGTCGTTCTGATAGTTGAACAGGAGCTGCGCGCCCTGGTTCGACACCGATTGCGCGATGGCCCAGGCGATACTGTGTTTGTTCGCCACGCCGATGATGAGCCCCTTCTTGCCTTCGAGTAGCATAGATCTCCGGTCTCCTGGGTTGGATCGTATCAGGGAGCGCGAAGCGTTGTTCGTATCGCGTATCTCGCGTGGAGGGTCGAACAACGCCGTTCCGCAGGCACGGAAGATAGCACGATTTGGCGGCGGGTTCTAGAAGGGATCCGGGAAGGACACTAGATGGCGTTGTTCCCCGACGCGCGCAGCAGGCCGATGGGAACGTCCAACAGCCCGAGGAAGGAAAGCGTCAGCGGGTGGTGATGATCAGCGCGGCGTTTTCGATGCGGATGGCTGCAATGTTGGGCGGAAGCTCAAATTGATGCCGGTTTTGCGGTGAATCGAACAGTTGCCGGACCACGTGCTCCAGTGTGCCGGTAGGGATTGGCAGGGAGCCGAGTGTGCCGGAAGTGGGTTTCAGCCGGAGATACCCGTCTTGCGCATCGAGCGTGCCATTGAGCTGAAGTGAGATCGACGTCCCATATAACTGAAACAAGGCATACGCTTTGAGCAGGTTGCCGGCCAGATTGACCCGCACGTCCTTCAGGGCCGACTGCACTTCCTGCATCGACCGCTCGGCTCCATTCGGCGCCGGGATCCCGGCTTGGCGCGCCTGGTGGACCGAGGCAACGGCGAGATTGTCCCGCATCCACTGATTCAATTCTGTTTCATTGAGTGCGATCGTCTGGCGCTGTCCGGCCTCGAGGGCTACCTGCAACTGCGCCATTTTGTCTGCCACGCGCTCCGCTGCGTGAGGATCGATCTGAACGGGCAGAGGCGGGCTTGACGCAGGATGAGCAAGAGGATCGTGCCGGTGCCGCAGAGCGACACCCAGGGCAGCCACGTGAGGAGCCGTCGAATCATGCTCGCATCGGGCGACCGGTCGGCCGTTTCGGCTGCGGAGACGGGTGCTGGCGCCGGTCTCGGCGCTTTGTACTTTGAAAAGATGATCCCGCAGCGGCGACATTCGCGACCGCCGTCCTGCTCCCATCCGCATTTCGGACACGCGACGGCTGACGGCTGGTGGACCGGCATAGCCCGACTGTAGGACAGAGGCGGAGAAGATGCAAAGACTCCTTACATAATTGCCGGCCGCGTCGGGCGGCTCCGTGTGCGTCGCCGTTTCCGTGTGGGCGGTCGCACGGCGGCACGCAAGTCCCGGAAGGCATCCAGCATGCGGGCATAGGGATAGTGCGCATTGCGCCCGCTGGGATTGGGAAGCAGGAACACCGGCACGTCGGCTAAGCGGACAGAAGTCAATCCGAGGTCATTAGTCTCTTCTTCCGGGAAGAGGATGCGGAAGATCGTCACGCCGAGCAGTGCAATCAGGCGCGGCCGATACCGTCTGACTTTCCGCGCCAACTGCACGGCGCCTCTCCGATAATCCTCCGGCGTCAAGCTCTCGATGCCGGCGCTCGAGCGGGCGACGATGTTGGTCAGGCCCAGATTCCACTGGAGCAGCCGCCAATCTTGCTCGTACCCAAGAGGCTCGGAGACCAGCGACGCCTCGTAGAGGAGTTTCCAGAAACGGTTGGAATAGCCCGCAAAGTGATGGCCGGTTTGAGCCGAGCGCAGTCCCGGATTGATGCCTACAAAGAGGATGTCGAGGTCAGGGCGCAGGTAGTCCGGTAGCGAGGGATACATCGGGTTTTGGCTGGTCTTTCGCTTGGGGCAGTTTAGTGGGGCGGTCGCCATTCTGCCACAGGAAATTCCGGTTCTGGGCGGTGGAACGGCCTCACGCCAAATACTCTAAATAATGGGAATGTCATCACTATTTTATCAATTCTTCATTGGGCACCAAGCTTGCTGAACTAGTCGGGCGAACGCCGACATTAGCGGCGTAGTTCAACCCTTAAAGGAGGTGACCCAGTATGAAACGCATGCTCATGGCAATCATGGCGGTGGCAGTAGCGGTGGCCTTCAGCGCGCCTTCCTTCGCGGAGGAAAAGAAGAAGGACGAGAAGAAGTCCGGCGGAAAGCTCATCGAGCAGACCTACGGCGATGAGAAGAAGGACAAGAAGGACGAGAAGAAGGGCGGCCATGCCGACACCTTCGGCGACAAGAAGGACGAGAAGAAGAAGGACGAGAAGGGCAAGTAACTTCTGTCCAAGTGGCGAGGCTAGCTGGCTTGAGAGGTTCCCCGCGCGAGGCGGGGACCTCTTGAGCGGTTAGACCTCTCGTACGGGTTTCCGAATAAAGACCGCCTGCAGTCCCACAATCGTTTTCGCATCACGAATCGCGCCCGCTTCAATTTTCCTGATCGTCTCGTGCAACGGAAGTTCCACGACATCCAGCACTTCGTCGCGATCCAATTGCTGCCGTCCCTTCGTGAGGCCCGTGGCCTGATAGATGTGGATCACTTCATCCGCGAAGCCGGGAGCGGTGAAGATGCTGGAGAGCAGCGTGAACGAAGCCGCGCGATAGCCGACTTCTTCTTCCAGTTCCCGAGCGGCGCAGCTCAGAGGGGCTTCCCCGGGATTGAGCTTGCCGGCTGGGATCTCATAGATAAATCCTCCGGCGGCGTGGCGGAATTGGCGAACCAACACCACCGTGCCGTCGTCCTTCATCGGCACGACGGCCGCGGCGCCCGGATGGCGGATCGTTTCCAAATCGACCGTCACGCCGTTCGGCAGTCGAACCGTCTCGACGTTCAGCGTGACGACCTTGCCCTTGTAGATGTTCTTGGTCGCCATGGCTAGGGGCGAGGGGCAGGGGGTAAAGGGTTAGGAGCTGGGCATAGCGCAGAGCTTGTTCTCATTTCGTTTCCTCTAGCCTCTCGCCCATCGCCTCGCGCCTGGCAAGACTATGCCTTGCGCTTGTAGAACGGTGTCTTGACGACCTGGGCCGGCAGGGTCTTGCCGCGAATGTCGATCGTGATGGTGGTTCCTGGGGCGGTGCGGCCGGCTGGCACGTAGCCGAGCCCAATACCTTTTTGAAGGAGCGGCGACAGGTTGCCGCTTGTGACGATTCCGATCGGTTCAGATCCCGGCGATGCGAGGATTTTGCAGCCATGGCGGGGGACAGCCTTTTCCAGTAATTCAAATCCCACCAGGCGGCGAGCCAAACCCTGCGCTTTCTGTGCCTGCAACGCCGCCCGCCCGATGAAGTCGCCCTTGTGAAGGCTCACGGCCCATTCGGCGTTTGCCTCGAGGGGCGTCGTGGTTTCGTCGATATCGTTTCCGTACAGGAGATAGCCCATTTCCAGACGCAGGAGATCTCGTGCGCCGAGGCCGGCAGGTTTGAGGCCCCAAGACGCTCCTGCCTCCAGCAAGGCATTCCAGACCCGGGAGACTTCACCGGAGACGTACCATTCATAGCCAAACTCGCCGGTGTAGCCGGTGCGCGCGACAAGGCATGGCACCCCCTGCAGCGATACTGACGTGAATTGTCTCGGTTTGAGGTCCTCCAGCTGCGAGAGACCAAGGGCCGCGACGATGGCGCGTGTCGCCGGACCTTGGAGCGCCACTTGAGCCATGTCGGCGGACCGGCTGGTGATCGTGCAGTCAGGGACTGCCCTGCCCTGCTCCAGGAACCAATCCAGGATCTTCGCTTGATTGGACGCGTTCACACACAGGAGAAACCGGTCTAGTTCCAGCCGGTACACAAAAATGTCGTCTTTGATGCCGCCCCGCTCGTTGCACACGAAGGAATAGTGGGCATGAGCGACCGGCAAGGCGGAGACGTCGTTCGTGGTTAGACGTTGGAGAAACGAGACCGCACCGCGTCCCGTGACGAGCAGCCGTCCCATATGGCTCACGTCGAAGAGCCCGGCCTCGCGGCGGACCGCGTGGTATTCGTCCACCACGCCGCTGTACTGGATGGGCATTTCCCAACCGGCAAAGTCAACCAGCTTCGCGCCGGCTGCCCGATGTTGGGCGATGAGGGGTGTCTGTTGCATGATGACTCGGCTGACCGGCTGTCGGAGGTCAAGAGGGCAACGGTGAAGAAGCCGTCCTGTCAGCCTTCTGGCTTGCTACCTGTCGCCATTCCTACTTGACGCCGAGTAACTCGACATCGAAGATCAATGTAGCATTCGGTGGGATCACTCCGCCTGCGCCGCGGGAGCCGTAGCCAAGCTCGGAGGGAATGGTCAGTTTCCGCTTGCCGCCCACCTTCATCCCCTGCACGCCTTCATCCCACCCTTTGATCACCCGGCCCGCGCCCAGCGGAAACGAGAACGGTTGCCCCCGGTCCACCGAGCTGTCGAACCTCTTGCCGTTCTCCAGCCAGCCGGTGTAATGGACGGTGGTCGTTTTGCCCGCCACCGCCAGATCGCCGGTCCCAACGACTTCGTCCACGTACTTGAGGCCGGACGCCGACGTGATTTCTTTGCCCTGTGTGCCAGAATCGCTTCCTGCCATAGATCCTCCAAGCCACATCCACGAGATGCCCAGCAGCACGAAACTCGCGCCCCATCCAGATCGCGTGAACATACCGTGGCGCCTTCCTCCCTCGCGGCGCCTCAGACGCTCGTCCGACGGTCGGTGAACAATGCGAGGCTGGCGGTATAGCCATGAAGGAAATTCCGCCCGCCGACCGGTCCGATCTCCCCCTGGGCGAAAAAGCCCGCCACCGGGATCGCGCCGAGCCGTTGGGCGACGGCTTCGGCGTCGTGATGCGGGCGGCCGAAGAGTCCTTGGCCACGGCCACAACAACTGAACACCAGCGCGCCGCGGGGCGCATTGGCGTGCCTCGCGCGGTCGGCGGCGAGCATGAGGTTCAAATCTTCACTGGCCGAGGCTCCGTCGCGCAGATGAAACTGCACGGTCTGGCCTTCTTGAACGACATCGCCGATGGCGATGGCGCCGGTGGCTTGGTCGGCCCCCACGAGGTTGCGCACCAGGAAATCCCCCCGGTCGAACCGGTTGCGCTGTTCGTCGATCACGATGCCGATATGCAGCGCATGGTGCGCTCGCCGCCGGCTGTCCCCTTCCAACGATTCAAAAATCTCCCGCAGGCACTGGAGTGCCGGCATGCCGCTCAGCTCGTGGATGAGATTGTGCTCCGCCTTGGTCACCACGTACCGCTCGCCGATCGGCCGGCACCCCTGCGAGATCAGCGGCCGAATCTCCAGCGGGCCGGACAAGCGGACACCGACCAAGCCATCATCGTAGATCTCATCCTGAAGGATGAGTCGATTCTCCCCCGCGTCCTGTCCGCCCCCGGCCAAGCCTCCGATCGCCGGCGTGCCGGGAAAGCGCTCGTCGACGAGGGACAAGACTTCCCGCATCGGCGTCGTGAAGGGATCGGCGAAAAGCAGCAGGTACGAATCCGGCATACTTCCAGTCGGCCAGTTGGACAGCGTGAATTGGTCCTGATGCGGCGAAAACGTCAGGCGAAGCGGCTCGATGCCGACGTGGCCGAGGGAGGCGCCCCATAAGGTCACGGCGGGGGCCGTTTCGACTTCTTCCGCCCCGGCGATGACGCCTTCGCCGCTACAGCCGATCATCAGGCGCGGATGCACGGCATCCATCAACGTCCGGGTGAGCAACGCGGCGCGCGGGCGATGATGCGATGAAAAGAACAGACAGGCCAGGTCGATCGATGACACGCGCAACGCGGCCGTTATCTGGTCGGCGACGTCGCGGGCCGCGGCTTCCGTATCAGGATTCCGCGACAGGCATGCGGCAAATTGAAAGGTGGCTGTGGATGTGGAGGACGGGGCAGACATGGTGAGGTTGCACAGGGCGCGTCTGAACGATCAGACGCCGGGATCCATGCGCTCGGAGCGCGTTTGGGCCAGTTTCTTGTAATAGCGCCACATGTACGAATAATAGTCGTCGAGCTGCGCGAGGAGGTAATGTAGTTCCGTCGGATCTTCCGTTTCCAGGGCGCGCACCATCCGCGTCTTCAAGAATTCGGCGAAGGCGTCGGTTTTTTCGACTGCGGTGAGCAGCCGCAACCCCCCGCCGATCTGATACTCATTCATCCCCAGCCCTCCCTCGCCCCGGCAGAATAACGAGGCGTGCGACAAAAATGCAAGCCGGCGGTGGTCTCATCCATTCCTTATCGACGGTGCGCGGAAAGCAGAGCCCGCAGGCGGTGCAGGTCGATGGCTTCCACCCGATTGCCGTCGCGCCCGATCACGGTCGTCGCCATCGTAAGTGCGTTGAGGATTGCCTCTTCCGTCGCTTCGACCGTCGCTGAAATCAACGGATTCATAGACGTGTCGGCCAGATGGAGGAGGCTATACGTCGGCTCTTTGGGGTAGTGCGGCACCACGTTGCCCGTCGAAAACGCCACAATGAAATCTCCGCTGCCATGCCTGGCAGTGGAACCGGTGCGCGCCAGTCCGAGCGCAGCGCGCTTCGCGAGCCTGGTGAGTTGCCGCCCGTCCAGCGGCGCGTCGGTGGCCACGACAATAATAATGGATCCTTCCGCCAGCCCCGGTTGGATGGCCCCTGTAAGTGGCGGGGCGCTACTGTATAACTTACCGACCGGCACACCGGCCACGACCAGCTCCGGACGCCGCCCATGGTTCGCGTTGACCAGGACGCCGACGGAATATCCCCCTTCGGATTGCGGCAGCCGCCTGGATGACGTTCCGATGCCTCCTTTGAATCCATAGGAGACCATGCCGGTTCCTGCTCCGACTGTGCCTTCCGCCACGGGACCGCCCGTCGCGCCATCCAACGCTGCGATCACATCTTGTTCGGAAACGTGCCGGCCTTGAATGTCATTTAATCGTCCGTCATCGCACTCGGCCACGACCGGGGTCAGCGTGTCGTCGGAGACGCCGATCTCCGGGTACTTTCCAATCATCCAACTCATGACTCCGTTGGCGACGCGCGGGATGTTCAGCGTATTCGTCAGCGCCACGGGGTATTCGAGAAAACCGGACTCGGCGAGCCAGGCCAGCCCGGTCATTTCGCCGGTTCCGTTCAACACAAAAGCTCCGGCTGGAACCTTGTTGTGCCAGACGTCGTCGCGTGGAATCACCACGGTGACGCCCGTTCTGACCGGACCCTCGCCAGGTTTCAGGGCGCCTTCGCCGCGGATTAACGTCCGCTGCCCCACTTTCACGCCCGCCACATCGGTGATCGCGTTCAGAGGGCCGGGCTCGTATTGTCCGACGATGATGCCGACTTCACGGGCGCGCTGGCGGACTTCGCCGCACTCGGCAGGGGCGGAAACGGCTCCGACCAGGAGCGTAACGAGGCAGGCGGCCGCCAGCCGCGATGGCTGGGGACTGCCGTCGGTTGATCCATGATGGCGGTCAGACGTCATGCGTGCTGCCTCGATGTGGAATGCGCACGTCGATGCGGGGATGTTCGGCTTGAATGGCCGCGGCCAGCGACAGTGCCTGCTTCTCCTCGCCGTGCACGACAAAAATGACCCCGGGCAGCGGGTCGATGGCGCGGACATAGGCCAGCAGATCGTTGCGGTCGGCATGGGCGGAGAGCCCGTTGAACTTCACGACCTGCGCCCGCCGTGGTGTCGGCACCCCGAAGATCGGGACGACGTCCCAACCCTCGACGAGCTTGCGCCCAAGCGTATGTTCGGCTTGAAAGCCGACGAACACGATCACGTTCGCTTCATCCTGAATCGCGTGCTTGAGATGGTGGAGAATGCGTCCACCCTCGCACATGCCGGACGAAGAAATGATGACGCACGGCCCGCGCATCGCATTGAGCCGCTTGCTGTCCTCGACGGTCGAGACGAAATGAATGTAGCGCGAGGCGAAGGGATCGCCGTCCGCAGAAAACGTCTTGTACGTCTCTTCGTCGTAGCATTCGGGATGTTGCCGAAACACGGCCGTCGCGCGCGCGGCAAGCGGCGAATCGATATAAATCGGAATCGGCTCCACCCGGCTTTCCGTGACCAATTCCTTGATCCGCATCACCAGTTCTTGAGTGCGCCCCACGGCGAAGGCCGGGACGATGATCTTGCTCTTGTGGGCTCTGGCATGCGAGAGGAGCGCCTCGGCTTTCTTTTTCATTTCCTCGCCAGCCTGTTCATGCAACCGATCGCCATAGGTCGATTCCACTATCAGCACGTCGCAGGAAGGCGGGGGCTCAGGATCGCGGAGAATCGGCATCTTGGCGCGGCCTAGGTCTCCACTGAACAAGACCGTCGTGGTATTCCCCCGCGCCGTGTATTTCACCCGGATCGCGGCGGAGCCGAGGATGTGTCCGGCATCGTGGAATGACGCGGTGACGCGAGGATCCACCTTCAGGACATCGTGATAGCGGGCGCCGACGAAGCGCCGCGCGATCGCCTCGACGTCATCGGCGTCGAAAAACGGACGGACGCACTGCTTGCCGCGTCGCCGTTCTTTCTTGTTGACGTAGGCGCAGTCGCTCTCCTGGATACGCGCCGCGTCCTGCAGCATGATGACCGCCAAGTCTGCCGAGGCTCTTGTCAGGTGCACCTTGCCGGAGAAGCCGTGTCGGGCCAATACGGGAAGGGCGCCCGAATGATCGATATGCGCATGGGAGAGCAAGACAGCGGACAAGGATTTCGGCTCGAATCCCAACTCACGATTCTGGCGCGCCGCCTCTTCTCGGCGCCCTTGGAACATCCCGCAGTCCAGGAGGACACGGGACGTGGAAGTCTCGATCAGATGCCGACTGCCCGTGACGGAGCGGGCTGCGCCATGGAACGAGAGCTTCATGCCTGGGGCCTCGGGCGATGCTGCTCCAGGATGAGATCCCAGGCCTCCTGCGCGGTTTCCGCAAAATGGAACAGATCGAGATCTCCCAGGCTAATGAAGCCGTCGTCGACCAGCATCTGCCAATTGATCAACCGTTCCCAAAACGATCGTCCAACAAGGATCACCGTCACGCCGATGGCCTTGCCGGTTTGAAGCAGCGTGAGCGTCTCGAAGAGTTCGTCCAGCGTTCCGAAGCCGCCGGGAAAAGCGACGAGGGCCTTCGCACGGATGAGGAAGTGCATCTTGCGCAAGGCAAAGTACCGGAACTGGAAGCACAGGGCGGGGGTGATGTAGGCGTTAGGCCGCTGTTCGTGCGGCAGGGTGATATTCAAGCCGATGGATTTGCCGCCTGCGTCCGCCGCGCCACGATTGGCGGCTTCCATGATGCCTGGCCCGCCTCCCGTCACGATGACGTAATCGCAACGGCCGTCCGTCTGGCAGGTCGCCGACACGAGCCGCCCGAATTCCCTGGCGACGTCGTAGTACTTGGAGAGCTCGACGTGGCGACGGGCCACGTGTAAGAGGCGGGTGCGAGCCGGGTCGTCCGGAGCCTGGGCCGAGGCTTCCTCGGCAAGTCTGAGCGATTCGCGCGCTGCGGCCGGTTCCTGAAGGCGGGCGCTGCCGAAGACCACGATCGTGGATTGGATGCCCTGCTCCTTCTGAATCAACTCCGGCTTCAGCAATTCCAAGCTCAACCGGAGAGGGCGGAGTTCTTCCCGTTGCAGAAACGTCGTGTCGCGATCAGCCGGGATATAGGAAGGAGAACCGAGGATGGAATCAAGGTAGCCGGAATCCGAAGCGGCAGCGTCAGGCATAGGGCGGCATTATAGCGGGACGCCGCCGCATCGGCAATTCACTCGGGACACGGGTTGCGGAGCCGCTCGTGGTCGGACTCTCCAAAGGGCCAGAAGCGAAACTCAGAGGAGTGCGCATGCCACGCAAACGCGTGGTCATGGACGATCCACTGCGGATCTACCGTGAGTTGAAAGGTGTTGGTGCCGAACCCTCCGCCGCCCAGCACCAGATCCGGCGAAAAGAACGGCAACACGAACCGGAGCCCCCAGCCGTAATCGCCACGAAAATACTTGCCGTCAAAGAAACTGTAGCGCACGACGATCGTATCATGGACCGCCTGGAGATCATCCGGGGTCCCAAGGCGAGCCACGACTTCGGTCAGCTTGGTCGAACCCTTCACGATGAAGGAGATATCCTCTTCAGAAATCGGCTGATTGATCGTCAGGCGTTGCCAGGACAGCGGACCGCGCAGACAGCCCGCCAGACTCAGCGCGGCGAGGCAGAGCGTCATCCAGCGTGCGAGCCGTGCCGTCATGGTCGGTCACGAACCTGGCCAATCAAACGGCCAGAATTGGAATTCCAACGGCGGCTTCTTCTTGCCGACCAGCACCTCTTCCACGAGTCCGGCTTGATCAAAAATGACGAAGACATCCTCGCTTTTGATATTGGTGCGGGAGAAGAACAACACAAACCCTGACTTGACGTCGAACCGATAGTAATGGTGGATCTCATGGCCGTTGGCTTCGACGATCCGATCCGGGGCCCCCAACACGGCGGCCACGTCGGTTCGAGTGCTGACGCCCGGTTTAATCGCCGTCACATCGCCCTGCTGGACTTCTTCTCCATACGTTCCACGCACAAAGGCGCAGCCCTGCGTGAGCGTCAAGAGCACACCGATGCCCATGAGCATCCTGCCCCAAGACATACTGTTCCTCCTACGCTTGATCGGGACGATCCTCCAATGGCAGTCGATGCGGCAGCCGGAAATCCGTCTCATAAACGGCATAAGGACATGGTGTCAATCCGACGCGGCGGTAAGCGGCCTGAGCGACGTGGTTGCCGCTGTCCACATAGAGCCGGACCCCGCAGACGTCCGGCCGGCGTTTCGCCTCCGCCATGACCGAATCATGCAATCGCCGGAACACGCCTCTCCGGCGCCACATCGGGTCGACATACACGCTTTGGATCCACCAGAAGGCGCCGTTGCGCCAATCGCTCCATTCAAAGGTCACCATGAGTTGGCCAATGATCGACGGCGCGGACCGGTCTTGCGGTTCGGCGACTCGGAAAAACCCGTAGGCCGGCGCGTGCAGCAGAGCCAGCGTACCGTCGGTCAGCTGTTGGATATCTAATCGTCGGCCTTCTGTTTCCATGGCCATCGCTGCGCTGAAAGAGACAATGGCCGGCACATCTTCCAGCCGCGCAGGCCTCACGACGATCGCGATGGCTTCATTCATCGTGATGATCGATGACGAGGATGACTCAACCAGCCCTGTCCTGGTTTGAACAACCCCGCGGAGAATTCCATTTTCATGGCGTCCTCCGGCAAGAGGTTGAGTGGGTGAAGGGCCGTTTCGGGGATAAAGGCCAGGTAACCGGTAAAGGGGTGAATGGCCGTGGGAACAAAGACCATGAGCAGGTGGTGCGGGGCCGCCACTTGGAGGGCGGGCGGTGCCGATCCCATCACGAACCCGAGTGCCCATAGTCCTTGTCGAGGAAACGGAAAGGCGACGACCGCGCTGCGGCCGAACCGGGATCGAAAATGAAACAAGTCCGTCATGCCTTTGATGGTCAGATAAATGCTCTGCACCAGCGGGATTTGCGTCACACGGTGCTCCAGGGCGGCCATCAGTCGCTGTCCGACGACGTACGTGGAAATCACGCCGGCTATCACGATGATGAGCAAGAGCAACAACAGACCTAACCCCGGGATGGGCGCTGGGATGTGTTGTCCGACGAGGCGATCCAAGGTCGTAAACAACGTGAGGAGGATGAGCCACGTGGCCCATGCCGGCACGATGAGCAGGAAGCCCGCCAAGAAGGTCTTCCACATATGAGTCAGCATGATGACATCTCGATGAGGCGTAGTGTAGCAGAGTCGAGTGGGAGAAGGGGAGGACTGGCCACCCTGTGCGCGGGGCACTCTGCTCTTGTGCCCGACTGGGAGGTGTTCTATGCTACGGCCCCATTCCACGTGGAGGACGATACACCATGAGCTTGGACAAAGACCTACTCGCCATTCTCTGTTGCCCTGAAACCAAACAGCCGGTGAGTTTGGCGGACAGTGCGCTCATCACACGACTCAACGCCGCCGCGGCGCGCGGCGGCCTTCACAACAAGGCCAACAAGCCGGTGACCGAGCCGATGGATGGAGGACTGGTGCGGGCCGACCGTAAGGTCCTGTATCCGATCCGAGAGAACATTCCTGTGATGTTGATCGATGAAGGGATCCCTCTCGATCAGCTGTCATAACCGCAGATTCGGAGAACATGCCCTCCCTTTCGATCGCGACCGTTCGTGTAGGCGCTCTCTAGGGACGAAACGTTTCGAGATTGGTCTGAGCCGCGTCGGTTTTCGAGCCGGTGGACGTCCCGCACTGCATGCAGAGATATTCGTAGAGATTGCCGCTCGGCAAGACGAGGAGCAGGCGCTCGCGCGTGGGCGTCGCAACTCGGCATTTCGGGCAATAGAGCAGCGAAGCGTTCAACGACTCGAACTGATCTGGGGTCCCACTCCTCGGAGGGACCGGGCTGGTGCGGAGCGGCGGGGTGCCGGGAGGCCATGAACCGGGAGGTCGTCGAGGTGGTTGAGCCATGGCCGAAATTCTAAGCAGCTGGTGGCGTAACGTCAATGCCGCTCCCCGGCGATTGGCGTACACTGCTCTTCTTGGCTGAGCGCCGGGGCCGTCCTCGGCCGCACGAGGCGCCAGATCCATCGAGCTGCCTGTACGACGGCATACGTGGCAAGGCCGCTGAGCAGCCCATACAGTCCCGCCCTGCTCCACGGCCACAGCTCCGGAGCATGCAGCACGAAACCCAAGGCGATGTGGCCGCCGACTCCGAGGCAGAGGGCGAAGATAATCCACTCACGAACCAAGGTCATTGCGCATCCCACGGCCGAGGAAGGAACCGACTGGAGAAATGCGGTCGGGCTTAGACGGAAGTCTTGGCGGATTCGATCTCGGTCGCTGTAATGAGGCTGGAGAGGTAGTCAGCAACAAAGTTCAATGCTTCTTCCCGCCCATCCGCACGACGCCCTTTCTCACGGCGTTGTACAGATAACTCGTGATCCAAATCGGACTTCACATCGCCGAGGACGCGTTGCAGGGATGACGGAGTGAGATTCGTATCCATCTCTTCCAGCTCTTGACACCGATCAAGCACCCAATTGAGCCCTTCGATGCGCCCGGCGTAATGCTCCTGTTCGGCCGTGTCGATTCGCGCCATGGCGGTGGCGAAAGTTTGCGCCTCATAGATGAGGTTATAGAAACTCGTGACGGCACGCTGCAACGATGGATTCATTCAAGCTCCTTCTCTCGGTAGGTGAACCGCTTAATTATACACGAGATTACGGAGCCGACAAGGGATATTTTGGGGAAACTAGGTGAAAAGGAGGGAGTGGAACTCGTTCATGAAGCCATAGTAGAGGGGGGCAAAATCCTTGAGGCTCTCCGGACTGGTCTCTTTCAGCCGTTTAAAGAAGAAAATCTGGGCACGGGGGTCCAGCTGTTCCAGTAAATGACTCAGTTGGGCCATCGTATAACTACCAGCCGGCACGCTGAGGACATAGTGAACCAGACGTTCGACGAACTGCTGAGCCATGTATTCGCTGGTGAGGTAGCCTTCCGGTAACTTTCCAGAGGCCAAAAATTCCCCGAAGGGTATGGCTTGCGCAGCAAAGGGCACCGACTGCTGCGGATGAGATGTCACGCTAGGACTACTCCACGTCTGGGTTTCTCGGCCACAACTCTACTGGACCCCCTATAGGCCGTCAAGTGGACAGAAGAAGCAGGATCACCTGGGTCCAAAGGCGGAGGGTCGGAAGACCGTAGGATTGCGGCTCAAGCCATGCCGCTCGCCGGACCATCCATGAAGGGTCAACCTTTCGGGTGTGTTGAGAGTCGTTCACCGGCTGTTGCTAGAAACAGAACGGGCAGGGCCCTTTCGGAACCCTGCCCTTCTGTGAAGCGATTCCTGCTTGGAATTACAGCCGGATCCAACCCGAGCTCGCTCGATCCGGCGCGCTCATGAGCAGCACGCCGGAGGAGTTCCCCTCGTGTTCGGCCTTACAACCAGGTCACGCGTTCCGCCGGTCTGATGTAGATCGGCTCCTCGACCTGGATGCGCGCCACTTCCTTGCCCGACTTGTTGAACCCCAGCACGGTGTCGTTGTACATCTCGAACCGCTTCCCGTGGATCTGGGTCTCGAACACCTTCGGGCCCGGAATCACGTCGTACCGGAAGATGATCTGCTGGCTGGCGCGCCAGAGTTGCAGCACCGCCAACAGCTCCCGGCTCGGCACGAGATACTTCTCGATGGCGTTGTCCACGCCCGGGCCGAACATCTGCCGCGCATAGCCTCTGGGGCTGTGCCGCGGCGGAATGTAGAACCCGTTCGGCTCCGTCCCCCACTGCGGATACAGGGGGAGCGCCACCTGCTCCACGCGAATCGCGTAGTACAGGGGATGCCACCGGTCCTCCGCCCACAGGCCGTCCTCGCCGATGCGCACCAGGCTCTGCATGCGGATCTTCCCCACGCAGGCCGCCATACAGCGCGTTTCCATCGGCTCGCCGCCCGTCAAGGGGTCCTTGCCCTCGATGCGCGGATAACAGGCAATGCACTTCTCCGAGACGCGGGTCGTCCCGCGGTACATCGGCTTCTTGAACGGGCACTGTTCCACGCACTTCTTGTACCCGCGGCAGCGGTTCTGGTCGATCAACACGATGCCGTCTTCCGGCCGTTTGTAGATCGCCTTGCGGGGACAGGCGGCCAAGCAGCCGGGGTACGTGCAGTGGTTACAGATCCGCTGGAGATAGAAGAAGAACGTCTCATGCTCGGGGAGGCTGCTCCCCGTCATCTTCCACGGCTCGTCGCGCGAAAACCCCGTCTTGTCGATGCCTTCCACCAGGGCCCGCATCGAGGTCGCCGTGTCTTCGTAGATGTTGACGAACCGCCATTCCTGGTCCGTCGGAATGTACCCGATCGCCGCCTGGCCCACCTTGGCCCCCGCGTCGAAAATGGTCATCCCTTCGAACACGCCGTAGGGCGCATGGTGCTTGCGGCCCACCCGCACGTTCCACACCTGCCCCCCCGGGTTCACTTGCTCGATCAACTGCGTGATCTTCACGTCGTAGAACTGCGGATACCCGCCGTAGGGCTTGGTCTCCACGTTGTTCCACCACATGTATTCCTGGCCCTTCGAAAACAGCCAGGTGGACTTGTCGGCCATGCTACAGGTCTGGCACGCCAAGCACCGGTTGATGTTGAACACAAAGGCAAACTGCCACTTCGGATGCCGCTCCTCGTAGGGATACAGCATCTTCCGGCCCAGTTGCCAGTTATAGACTTCGGGCATGGTTTCCTCCGTTTTCCGTTACCCGTTAACCGTCATCCGCAACCCGGTCCCGTCTCCGTGTCCCCGTCCCCTTGCGGGCAACGGGGAACGGATCACGGGTAACGGGACTACACCTTGATCTTAATGTGCTCGCCTTTGAGCCACTTGATCATGAACTCGTTCTCCTGGCCCGGCGTAAAGCCGGTCCGGACCGGTTCCCACGGCCCCCGCGCCCCGATGCCGCCGTCTTCCGCCTTGGTGATGCGGATCAGACATTCCTTCGGCACCGTGTTGACCGCGTGGTGATCGACCTGATAGCCCCACTTGAACTTCCAGGCAATCGCATGTTTGCCCGGCAAGCTGTCGGTCTGGTGCATCGGCATCAACCAGTTCCGGGTAAAGGACTGTTGCGCCCCGTACCGGAAGTTGGACTGATAGCCCGTGGCCCCCGCGATGGCGCGCC